>NZ_JBEOWJ010000026.1:0-156183 GCF_040295965.1 Streptosporangium sp. NPDC002544
CCGACGCCGGCCGGTGATACGACCACAGGCGCTCCATGATCGTGGACTCCAGGTCTCCCAGACCACGCATCAGGTGCGACTCCCATCTACCAGCGAATCATTCAATGCTACCGGCCGTCGTAGACGCCTGGCGATGCGTCACCTCCGCCTCCGGTCCGCGAATCGCCGGGTTCGCGATCCGGGCGGGCCCGATGCCCGGAGCCTCCTGGCGGAAAAGGTGTTGTCCGTATACCCCCCACCCGTATATGGTGACCGGAGTTACGGAGAAGATGCGCAAATCGGGAGAGTGTGATGGCGGAATCGATGCAGCCCATGGATCGCACCGGACACGAGGAGCACCATGGGCATGATCACCACATGCACGCCGACCACCCCCAGAAGGTCACATGGCGGGTGGCCGCGTCGGCGACCCTGCACTGCCTCACCGGATGCGCCATCGGCGAGGTGCTCGGCATGGTGATCGGCACCGCTCTGGGCTGGTCCACCGTGCCCACCGTCGTCCTGGCCGTCGTGCTGGCCTTTTTCTTCGGCTACGCACTCACCCTGGTCGGGTTGCGCAGGGCCGGCCTCGACTGGCGCAAGGCCCTGCGGCTGGCGCTGGCGGCCGACACCCTGTCCATCATCGTCATGGAGATCGTCGACAACGCCGTCATGGTCGCGGTTCCCGGCGCCATGGACGCCGGACTGACCTCCGGCCTGTTCTGGGGCGCCCTCGCCTTCGCCCTCCTGGTGGCCTTCCTGGTCACCACACCCATCAACAAATGGATCATCGGCCGGGGCAAGGGGCACGCCGTCGTCCACGCCTACCACCACTGACAAGTCGCGCGACCCCCGGGAGGCCGCGCCGCCGCCCCCGGCCGCGGACGTCCGGAGAAAGATTCGTCCGGTGACCGCGCATGGGAGCGTGAGCGGTTGACCCATCAGGAGGGCTAGCTGTGCTCGGCGTGAGCGCCATAGTCGCTCACCGTCGGTAAGTACAGCGAAGCGACATCATCCGGGATACATCAGTCTCCACGGAAACCGGGGCGATTCAGTGTGCCGGGGAACACTCGGCCAGTCAGCCCACGTACCGTACTCACGCGTCTCGTCCACCAGACACTCGCCGACGTCGAACACCGCAGCCCTGATCACGACCAGCAGCCTACGACGCACCACCGTCTTCCATATGTCAGCCCCAGGCTCTCATGGCAAATTTCGGTGGGCTCGGCCGCTCGCATTGGGGATGTCCGGATACGTAGCTCTGGTCATGGGAAAAGCCGCTTTGGTGGGGCTTCTGGTCTTATGATCACTCGCATCGTCCGGAGATCGCGAGGAAGGACCCCAAGTGGCCGACAAGCGGGATGAGCGGGACGCCGGTATCGACACGACCAGGCCCAGCATCGCCAGGGCCTACGACGTCGTCCTCAACGGCAAGGACAACTTCGAGGTCGACAGGGCCTTCGTCGCGGAGATCGTGAAGATCGTCCCCGAGATCTACGACGTGGCGACCTACAACCGTCAGATCCTCGGCCGGGGGGTGCGGTTCCTGGCGGAGCAGGGCGTCACCCAGTTCATCGACCTCGGCTCGGGGCTGCCGACGGTGGAGAACACCCACCAGGTCGCCCAGGGCGCGAATCCCGAGGCGCGGGTCGTCTACGTCGACAACGACCCGATGGTGCTGGCCCACGGGCGGGCGCTGCTGGCGGAGAACGACCGTACCGCGGTGGTCACCTCCGACCTGCGCGACACCGAGGCGATCCTCGCCGACCCTGCGGTCAAGCGGCTCATCGACCGCGACCGGCCGGTGGGCGTGATGCTGGTCGGGGTCCTGCACCACCTGCATGACGACGACGATCCCCGGGGAATCGTCGAGGCCTACATGGCGGCGGTCCCATCGGGCAGCTACCTCTTCATCACCCACTTCTGCGCCTCCAGTCAGGACTCCCGTGACGCCGAGCAGAAGTTCCTCGCGCTGCTCGGCACCGGCCGGTTCCGGACGCCGGAGGAGATCACCGCGTTCTTCGACGGATTCGAGCTGCTCGAACCGGGCGTCGTCGCGCTGCCCCTGTGGCGGCCCGACGGGCCGGTCCCGGCGGAACTGACCGTGGGCCAGCGGCTCATGTACGGCGGGATCGCCTACAAGCGATAGTCCCGCGGGTGCCCCGGTCGACCTCCGCGCCGGCGATGATTATAAATCTACATTGTAAAGGGCGGGGGCCGTCGCAGGAAACGGTGACGACCTCGCCGACGCGGTCCGCGACGGTGTGCGCACGTTCCTGCGCACCTTCGCCGCTCGTCCCGCCGCCCCCGCGAGTCCCGAGCCTCCCGTCGCGCGGCACGCCGGGGGTCCGGCGCGGGACTTCCTGCCTCCTGCCGGCCGGAATTCTCATAGTTCCCCGGCTGACCGTGGAATCGTGGACTTCGATGCCCCGGCGGTGTTCGTCACGCCACCGAATTCCCTGGGCCGAGGGCGCCGGCGCCGCGTCACCTGGAACCTTGATCGCCCGAGTACGGGCTTCCGGCCGCTGAATCCGGGTCCTGCCGGAGCGTGGGCGGTTCTCGTCTTTACCGGCGAGGCCGGTCTTTCAGCGTATTTCTTTATCTTTGCGGCCTGCTGCTGATAACAGATCGGTAAGACCGTACTGTCATGGGCCGCATACAGTGTGTGATTTTTGCCAGGCTGGGGGAGGTCGGACGCGATACGGGAGGCGAGATGTACGGTGAGCGTGATCGGACTCACGGCCACGGCCTCAACGCCAGACCGCGAGGGCGCATGCCGTACAGCGACTCGTGGCTCCGGCCACCGGATCCTCCCCGCTCGGCCGGACCCGCGACACTCCCCGAGCCCGATGGGCAGTGGCAGGAGGAAGCGCCGGCACCCCACGGGACCGCGCGGCACCGGAAGGACGAGGAGTCGGGTGACGACACCGCCCGATCGCCGGTCGGCCGCTCCTGGACATACCTCGACAGCAGGCCGTTCTCCATGCCCCCGCCGCCCAGCCCCTGGCGGCGGCCGTGGACGAGGCTCTCGCGCGACCAGCTCCTGGGACCGGCGCTGGTCGCCGGATTCCTCGTCGCCGCGGGGGTCGGCGTCTGGTCGTCCGGCTGGTCCCCGTGGGCCGGGACGCCCACCGCGAGCACGGTGCCCGCGCCTCCCGCGGAGCGCCTCCTCGCGGATCACGACATGGTGTTCACGCCACCCCGAGCCCCGGCGGCGGCCGGGGCGGGGGCCGGGGCGCGGGCCTCCACGGGGGAGCGGAAGACCTCGGCGGGCAAGGGGAGGGCGGCCGGGCGGAGGAAGGCGCCGCGCCGAGACCCGGTGCGGGTCATGCCGGCGGAGCGGGCCCTTTCCGGTCCTGCCGGAAGGTCCGGCAACGAATGGGTCAAGCGGGTGGAGCGGCACCGCGAGAGCGGGGAGGGGCGAGGCTCCGCGCGGACCGGCACCAGATCGGGAGAGGCTGGAAACGCCGCGCCGGTGACCGGAAGCACCGGCCGGGGAGCGGGCAATGCCACAGGAGGCTCCGCCGGTGCCCGGGGGAATGCCGGAAGCGCCGCATCGGGGCGGTCGCGCTCCGGGGTACGGAAGGCCCGGTCACAGCCCCGCACGGCCAGGACGGGTGCCCCGGACGCCAGGTCGCCTTCGCCCTCGGCGTCCAGGAGCAGGCCGGCTGATCCGGCCGCCGGGGGCGGGAGCGCCGCCGGCATCAGCGCCGCCTACGCCTGCCGCCACCTGCCCTCCGGCGACTGGCGCTACGCCTACTGCGTACGGGTCTGGAACGACTACAAGAGCAGGAACGGCCTGCCCTGATCGGGCTCGAAGGCCGGGAGGGCGCGACGGTGCCCCCGTCGTGGCACAAGAAATTGACTGATCGTTCTAATAAAGGGTACGTTCTCGGTCATGGCGAGAACCAAGGAGTTCGATCCGGACGCGGTGTTGCAGCGGGCCATGGAGCTCTTCTGGGAAAAGGGCTATGAGGCGACCTCGATGACCGACCTGGTCGAGCATCTGGGGATCGGCAGGGCGAGCCTCTATGCGACGTTCGGTGGCAAGCGAGAGCTTTACCTGAAGGCGTACGACCGCTACCTGGAGAACGGCGTCGACTTCGTCGACCTGCTCTCCCAGCCCGGCCCCGTGCTTCCCGCCGTGCGGGCGCTGGTCGAACGCTATGCGGAGGAGGCCGCACAGGACGAGCTTCGCCGTGGCTGTCTGGTGGTGAACACCGCCGTGGAGCTGGCGCCGCACGACCAGACGCTGGCCCGGCGGGTCGAGGCGAGCTGGGACTTCGTCGAGGCGACCCTGACCTCGGCGCTGGCCAGGGCCCGCGCCCAGGGCGAGCTGGCGGCGGAGAAGAACCCGCGGGCGCTGGCCCGCTTCCTGCTGACCCTGATGCAGGGCATGCGTGTCATCGGCAAGGGTTCGAGGGACCCTGCCCGGTTGCGTGACACCGCGGAGCAGGCCCTGTCCGTTCTCGCCTGATCCGAGGCCCGCTTGCCGACGAGTTCGGTTTTCGCTGCTCAAATAATAGAACGATTGGTCAAATAATGAGGTGCCATGCCTGCCCTTCCGATCGGCTCCGCAACGCGTACCGGTCCGGCCTTCGCGCGGCTTGGCACCATCGATACCTCCGAATACCCGAGGAGAACGCGTCAGATGAGCAGGAGCCGATTCCACGGCAAGGTCGCCCTCGTCACCGGTGGCGGCACCGGCATAGGCCACGCCACCGCGCGGGCCTTCGCCCGCGACGGTGCCACCGTCGTAGTGGCCGGGCGTAGTGCCGAAGAGCTCGCCCGGACCGTCAAGCTGATCGAGCAGGAGGGCGGGCGTGCGAGTTTCGTCACCGCCGACGTCACCGTGGAAGATGATGTCACCCGTATGGTCGCGACCACCGTGGAGCGCCACGGCGGCCTCCACATCGCCCACAACAACGCCGGGATCTTCGGCCGGGCCGCCCCGGTCGCCGACCTCGACACCGAGACCTGGCGGCGGGTCCTGGACGTCAATCTGACCGGCGTCTTCCTCTCGATGAAGTACGAGATCCAGCACATGCGCGCCCACGGCGGCGGCGCGATCGTCAACACCGCCTCCAACATCGGTGCGCACGGCCGGCTCCCCTGGCTGGGCTCCTATGCCACCTCCAAGGCCGGTGTGAGCACCCTGACCCGTGCCGCCGCTCGCGACCACATCGGCGACGGCATCCGTATCAACGCCGTCAGCCCCGGTGCCTCCGACGGGCCGATGTCCTACCTGCCCGGTGAGACCCGCGAGCGGCGCGACGCCCGGATCACGCCGTCGATCCCCCTCGGACGGGTCGGCACGCTCGACGAGGTCGCCGCCGCCGTGCTCTGGCTGGCCTGTGACGAGGCGGGTTTCGCCGTCGGCCACGACCTCGTCGTCGATGGCGGGGCCACCGCCTGACCGGGTCACGCGCGCGTGCTCTCTCCCTGTCGGACGCGGGCCGGCAGGGGGAGACCGTCCCATCATGTCGCCGGTGGCGGTCCGGTTCGTGATCTGGGTGAGCGGGGTGGCGGATTGCGGCCGATGTCCCAGCTGGGACCGTGGGAGTGCGCGGTGCTCACGATCCTTGGTGTGAACTTGGGGTATCCCGGCGATTACTCATGGTCATCGCGGCGCATGAGGTCACGTGCAGATCAACCCTCAGCACCAACGGGAGTACCCATGCACATCCGCATCGCCGCGACGGGGCTCGTCGCCGTCGGCCTTCTCGCCACCCTGGCCACCGCCGGCGTCGCCACCGCCGCCACCGACATCGCGGTCGTCCCCGCCCCGTCCGCGTGTGCCCAGGAGCACCTCGCGCTGCTGGACGCCGAGGACGCCATCGCAGGCGTCGAGGCCGTCCCGGAGGTCAAGGCCGCCCATGACGCCTTGGTGAAGGCCGGCACCGCCGCGGACGTGGGCAAGCTCTCTCGGCAGACGCCTCCGAAACCGCTCGGGGCAGGCGCGCCGGAGGCGGATCCCGCCACCGCGAAGGCAATGGAGGCGTACAACGCCGCCGGGGCCAAGTATCTGCAGGCGCGCGACGCGGCGCTTTCGAAGGTCACGCCACTGCACCAGAGCTCCAGGGACGCGCTCAAGAAGTGCCTCCAGGCCGGCTCCGCCTGAACCTGATCGGATGACACGGGCCGGAGTCTCCCAAGCCGCGACCAGGGTGGACGGTCAGTGGTGGCCGGGGACTCCGGCGGGGGGCGACACAGGCTGCTACCGAACTTCTGCTCAGGGACGGATCGCCCTGCCACGTGACCACTTCGCACCGGAGGGCGGAGTTCTGAGGAGGCGCCGGTATCGCCCGGGTCTGTCGTGCCTCTCCGTGTTCTTCCAGTGTCCCTCGTGGTTCCGGTTGCGTCGTTCGGCGTGAATACGGATGTCCGGTCGCTGTAATCTCCAACAATCCCGCAAGTGGCGCCGTGTTCGGCTGCGCCCGCAAAATAAGGCTGGACATCTCATGATAAATACTGCTGAAATGGTGTTTTTCGTGAATAAGTAATTCACCCTACGCAAGGGGCAGTCGGACACTCCCTGATGGTGGCGCATGGACACTGCTCTGTCGTTTCGCGTTCTCGGTCCACTTGAAGTCCTGGTAGGTGAGCGACGGGTCTCGATCGGAGGGTCACGCCAGCGCATTATTCTCGCCACGCTCATCCTGCGCGCGGGGCGGGTCGCCCCCGTCGACCTGCTCGCCGGGGCGATATGGGGCGAGCACCCGCCGCCCACCGCCCGCAGCCAGGTGGTCATCTGCGTCTCCGGGCTCCGCCGGGCCTTCCTGGAGGCGGGCGCCCCGGCGAACCTGCTCGGTACCTCCTCGCCCGGGTACATCCTGCAGGCCGACCCCTCCCAGGTCGACGTCCTGCTCGCCGAGCGCCTCGCCGCCAAGGCGAGGGCCGCGGAGAACGCCGGCGACCTCTCCGGCGCCGCCCGGCTGTTCGCCGAGGCGTGCGGTCTGTGGCGCGGTCCGGTTCTGGCCGGCATCGAGAGCGCGTTCGTCGAGTCCGAGGCACGACGGCTGGACGATCGCCAGCTGACGCTGACCGAGGAGCGCGTCCAGCTGGAGCTCGCCCTCGGCCGGCACCGGGAGCTGATCGACGACCTCGCCGTCTTCGTCGACGCCAACCCCCTGCGCGAGCGGCTGCGCGCCCAGCTGATGCTGGCCAGATACCGGTGCGGGCGCCGGGCGGAGGCGCTCGACACCTACCGGATCGGGCGGATGCAACTCGTCGAGGAGCTCGGCATCGAGCCGGGCACCGAGCTGCAGGCCCTGCACGACGCCATCCTGCGCGACGCCCCCGAGCTGACCCCGGCACCCGTCAGGGTGAGCGTGCCTGTCTCCGAGGCCGCCACCGGACCGGAGCCCGTGCCCGCGGAGCCCGTCGTGGTGGCCCCGGTCGAGCACGGGGTGGTGCCCGCGCAGCTGCCCGCGGACGCGCCCTGCTTCGTCGGCAGGACCACCGAGATCGCCGAGTTGGACGCCCTGCTGGACAAACGGATCGGCCAGGGGTTGCTCACCATCGCGCTCATCACCGGGGTGGGCGGGGTCGGCAAGTCGGGGCTCGCCGTGCACTGGGCGCACCGGGTCGCCTCCCGCTTCCCCGACGGCCAGCTCTTCGTGAACCTGCGCGGCTACGACCTCAACGCCCAGCCGTTGACCCCCGGCGCGGTCATGGACCGCTTCCTGCGGGCCTTCGGCATCGCCGGCGAGCGCATCCCCGAGGACCTGGACGAGCGCGCCGGCCTGCTGCGCACCGTCATCGGCAGGCGTCAGGTGCTGCTGCTGCTGGACAACGCCCGGTTCATCGACCAGGTCAGGCCGCTGCTGCCCGGCTCCGGCACCTGCTGTGTGATCGTGACCAGCAGGGACCCGCTGGGCGACCTGGCCGCCAGGGAGGGCGCCAGCGTGATCCATCTGGAGGTGCTGGGCGCGGCGGACTCCGCCGCGCTGCTCGCCGGGGTCGCCGACTCCGTGGTCATGGACGAGGACCCCAAGGCCGCCGCGCTGCTCGGCGAGCTGTGTGACGGGCTGCCACTGGCGCTGCGGATCGTGGGCGCCCGCCTCACCGCCCGCTCGTACTGGACCCCGGCCCGCCTGGCCAAGCGTCTCGCCGACGAGCGGCGCCGGTTGGACGAGCTGAGTTACGGCCAGCTGACCGTACGGGCCAGCTTCGCCCTCAGCTACCGCGACCTGAGCCCCGAGGCGGCGCTGATGTTCCGCAGGCTGGGGCTGCTCGAGGCGCCCGACTTCGCCTCCTGGGCGGGTGCGGCGTTGCTCGACATCGACGGCCTCGACGCCGAGGACCTGATCGACCAGCTGGTGGACGCCCAGCTCGTCGAGGTGCTCGGCCCCGACGGCGCCGACCAGATCCGCTACCGCTTCCACGACCTGGTCCGGCTGTACGCCAGGGAGCGGGCCGATGAGGAGGAACCGCCCGAGGATCGGCTCGCCGCCGTCACCCGCGCCCTGAGCTGCTGGCTCGTGCTGGCCGAGGAGGCACACCAGCGGGAGTACGGCGGGGCCTTCACCCAGCTGCACGGCGCGGTGCCCCGGTGGCGGCCGGCCGACGCGGACGAGCTCCTGGAGCGGCCACTCGACTGGCTGGACGCCGAACGCGGTGCTCTGGTCGCCGCCGTCTCCCAGGCCGCCCACCTCGGCGCGTCCGAGCTGTGCTGGGACCTCGCCGTCACCGCCACCACCCTGTTCGAGGCCCGGAGCCACTTCGACGACTGGCGTACCACCCATGAGACGGCCCTCACCGCCGCTCGCCGGGCCGGTGATCTGCGCGGTGAGGCGGCCGTTCTCTGCTCGACGGGAAGCATGTATCTCTTCCAGCAGGTGCCGGAGCGGGCGGGCGAATGCCTGTGGGCGGCGCGCGAGCTGTTCGAGCGGCTTGAGGACTCGTACGGGATGGCGCTGGCGCTGCGCAACATCTCACTGCTGGACCGGCTCGCGGGCCGCTTCGACACGGCGCTCGACGGGTTCCTCACCGCGAAGAGGATCTTCGCCGCGGTCGGGGAC
This sequence comes from Streptosporangium sp. NPDC002544, assembly GCF_040295965.1. NCBI lineage: Bacteria > Bacillati > Actinomycetota > Actinomycetes > Streptosporangiales > Streptosporangiaceae > Streptosporangium > Streptosporangium sp. NPDC002544. Next base: position 9,003 of record NZ_JBEOWJ010000026.1, read on the forward strand.
CGCTTCGCCGAGGCCCACGTGCTCGGCGGCATCGCCCAGGTCCACGTCGACCAGGGGAGGGTGGAACTCGCCGAACCCCTGTTGAGACAGGCCCTGGAGGTCTTCCGGCAGCTGGGCAGTGAGCGGGGTCAGGCGCAGATACTCAACAGGCTGGGGGAGACACTGCTGCGCCAGGACCGGCTGGGGGAGGCGGAGGTGACCTCCCGGGCCGCGCTCGCCCTGGTCAGGGAGCGGCAGGACGACATCGGGCAGGCGTACATCCTGTGCGGGCTGGGGGAGATACAGGTCCGCCAGAACCGGCTGGAGGCCGCCGTGGAGAGTCTCGACGAGGCGCTGGCCATCGCCCAGGGGGTGCGCGAGCGTTTCGTGGAGGCGCGGATCCACCTGGCCTTCGGCCAGTTGCACGCCCGGCGCGGCCGGTTCGACGAGGCGGTGGCCTATCTGCTCGAGACCTTCGAGATATCCACCGAGCTGGATACCCGGCTGTGGCAGTTCAGGGCACTGTCCGCGCTGGGGGAGGTGTTCATCCTCAAAGGGGACGAGGCCGCCGCCTCCGATGCGCTGAATCGCGCCCTGGATTGTTGCACCGATACCGATTCCGAGGATTACCGGCGAATCAGGGCGCGACTGGCTACTTTATCGGGAATTTCCGCTGAATCATCAGGTCCATGTGCTGTCGCCGGTGATGTGAGCGACTGACGAGGCTGCGGTGATCGTACCCTGAACGACGGCCACAGGCAGGGTGAAGAGCGCGGCAGTGGCGGTGACCTTCGCGACCCAGGTAATCCACCGAGACATTTTCAACCTCATTCATCCGTGGTGTTTTCTTTCCTTCTTCCGTTCTGCGACAAACGTAGAATGGGGCGCGATCGAGTCGATATCACATCGGCTACCGCTTGATATCCGGGGTCGCGTCACGCATCAGCACCGCTGTGAGCAGCACGTCCGCTCCCCACGCCAGGTGCTCGGGGGCGGTGTACTCCCCGGGGGCGTGGCTCACCCCGTCTCTGCTCGGCACGAATATCATCCCGACGGGCGCGATCCGCGCCACGATCTGGGCGTCGTGGCCGGCGCCGCTGGGCAGGCGGTGGTAGGGCAGGCCCTGCTCGGCCGAGGCGCGGGCGATGAGCTCCCGCAGGCCCGCGTCACAGTCGACCGGAGAGGTGCGCGCACCGGGGACGACCGTGACGCGGGTGCCGGTCGCACCGGCCACTTCGGCGGCGACCTCGGCCAGCCGCGCCAGTGCCGTGTCCAGCGCCCCGGCCGAGGTGTCGCGGAACTCCACCCCCAGCCGGACCCTGCCGGGGACGACGTTCCACATGCCGGGCTCGACGGCGCATGTCCCGGTGGTGGCGCGCAGCACCAGCCGCTCGTCGGCGGCGATGGCCCGCACGGCCAGTACCAGCCGGGCGGCGCCGTCCAGCGCGTCCGCCCGGTGCTCCATGGGCGTGGTGCCCGCGTGCCCGGCCACGCCGTCGACCGTGACCGAGACGTTCACCCGCCCGGTGATCGTCTCCACCACCCCGATCGGTACGTCCAGGCGTTCCAGCACCGCTCCCTGCTCGATGTGCAGTTCCAGGTAGGCGGCGATGTCGCGGGGTGACCAGGCCGCCTCGGCCAGCCGCTCGGCATCGCCCCCGACCGCGGCCAGCAGGTCGGCGACCGGGATGCCGCGATCGTCCAGGGCGCGCGCCGCGCCGGGCGGCAACACCCCGGCGAAGCCGTGCGAGCCCAGCATGCCCATCGTCCCGTGGGCGCCCTCCTCGTCGCAGAAGGCCACCACCGCGAGCGGGTGGTTCAGCCGCACGCCCTCCTCGTGCAGGGTCCTGGCCACCTCGATGCCGGCCAGCACCCCGTAGGCCCCGTCGTAGGCGCCGCCGTCCGGCACCGTGTCGATGTGCGAGCCCAGGACCAGCGCGGGCGCCCCCGGCGCGGCGCCGGGGCGGCGGCCGATCAGGTTGCCGGCCGCGTCGATCCGTACGGCCAGCGCGGCCTCCTCCATGAGCCGCGCGACGTAGGCGCGGCCCTCCACATCCGCGGGGGTGAACGCCAGCCGTGTCACCCCGCCGCCGGGCACCGCGCCGATGGCGCCGAGCCCGGCCACCTGCTCCACCAGACGCCCGGCGTTGACACGGGGCCGGGTCCCCTGCAGGACGGTCATGGCGTACGCAGGGATTTGGGGCGCATGTCCGTCCAGACCCGCTCGATGTGCGCCAGGCAGTCGTCCCGGCCGCCGAGGGTTCCGGTGGCGCTCCACCCGGCGGGCAGGGCCCGGTCGTGCGGCCAGATGGAGTACTGCTCCTCGTGGTTGACCACCACTACGTAGGTGCTCACGTCAGACCTCCAGGTCACCGATCGTGGTCGAGTCGTCCCGCACGGCGCTCGTCCGGGAGGAGCGCGCCGCCCGCGCGGTACGCGGTGTCATCTCGCAAGGGGAAGGCCGGGGCCGGACACCAGGGCGGTGATCGACCGCTCCAGCTCGCCGGCCATCGCGGCGACCGTCTCCGGAAGGAACAGTGCCGTGTCGTACTCCAGGACCGCTCGCGCGTGGCCGCCCAGGTCGGTGACCTCCAGGGCCAGGTCGAACTGCGAGGTGCCCAGCGGCATGACCAGCCGGTCGGCCGTCACCCCGGGCAGCCGGTCGTCGGCCGACTCCAGCAGGCGCCGGTCGTGCAGGGTGAACAGCACGTCGAACGGGGTCCTGCGGTCCCTGCCCAGCTCCGCGGTCAGCTTCGACAGCGGTAGTTCCTGGTGCTCGTAGGCGCCCAGCAGGCTCTGCCGGACCCGGCCGACGACCTCGGTGAAGGTGCGCGCCTCGGCCAGCGGGGTGCGGACCGCCACCGTGTTGACGAAGTGCCCGATCAGGTCGGCGACCTCGCTCCTGGAGCGGCCGGACACCACCGAGCCGACCGTCACGTCCCAGACGCCGGTGCGGCGGGCCAGCCAGACCTTGAAGGCGGCCAGGTAGACCATGTGCGGTGTGGTGTCGGTGGCGCGGCACAGCCCGCGTACGTCGACGGGCAGTTCGAAGGAGTGCTGGGCGCCCTGGAACAGCGGCCGTCTGGGGCGGGGCAGGTCGGTGCGGAGCGCGGTGCGCGGTGCGCCCGCCAGTTGCCTTCGCCAGTAGTCCACCAGGCCGGACAGCCGCTCACCGGTCAGCGACTCGCGTTCCCAGACGGCGAAGTCGACGTAATGGGTGCCGGGCGGCGCCGGTTCGGCCGAGCCCTCGACCCGGTTGCGGTAGAGGGCGCACAGCTCCCGCCAGAAGATCGCGGTCGACCAGCCGTCGAAGACGATGTGGTGCGCCAGGACGAGCAGCACGTGCTCGGTGGGGGAGACCCGGTACAGGACGGGCCGCAACAGCGGGCCGCCGGCGAGGTCGAACGGCCTGCGGTACTCCTGGAGGATGAGCCCGGCGGCGTTGGCCGTCTCCACCACCGGCAGTGGCACCGGCGCCGGGTCCGCCACCCGCTGTACCGGTCCCTGCCTGGTCATCGTGAACGTGGTGCGCAGTGACTCGTGCCGGGCGACCACCCGCCCGATCGCCCACTCCAGCGCCCCGACGTCCAGGGGGCCACGGAGCCGGAACGCGTGCGGCGCGTTGTAGGCGAGGCTCGCCGGGGCCAGGTGGTTCAGCACCCACAGGCTCTCCTGGGCGTAGGAGAGCGGGTAGCCGGCGCCGGGCGTCCTGGGCAGCGGGCGGGGCCCGGTCCCGGCGGGACCGGCCAGCCAGGCGGCCAGCTGGGCGGCGGTCAGGTGGTGGAAGACGTCGGAGATCGACACCTGCACGCCCAGCCGGTCCTGGATCCGCATCGCCACCTGGACCGCGGCCAGCGAGTGGCCGCCCAGGCCGAAGAAGTCGTCGTCCGGGCCGATCTCGCAGGGTTCCAGATCGAGCACCTCACTCCAGACAGCGGTGACGACATCCAGCAACTCGGCCGGGGCGTCCGCGCGCGGGGCCGGGCCGTGTGGGACCGCCGGGGGACTCACCGCCGCGGCGGCCGGGTCCCCGCTCCCTGCCCCGGTACCGGGACGGGGCTCCCAGGCGAAGGCCGTCACCGGACGGCCGGGGTCGCCGGCCGCGAAGTCCAGTACCCGCAGGTAGCCCTGGGCGAGCCAGGCGATCGTGTCCGCGTCGAACAGGTCGGTGTTGTAGCGCAGCAGGCCGGAGATCTCGCCGTCCGCGGCGACCAGCTCCAGCTCCACGTCGAAGCGGACGGTCCGCTGGTCGAGGGGGTACGTCGACAGGGTCAGCTCGCCCAACCGCAGCAGCATGCCCCGCTCGCCCGCCGAGGAGGCGCCCAGCGGCGACGCCGCCTCGGGGGACTCGGTCCGGACGATCTCCCCCCGGTGCGAGGCGCGCAGCGTGAACGCCACGTCGAACAGCGGGGAGCGGCTGGGGTCGCGGTGCGCGCCCAGCCGTTCCACCAGCAGCGGGAACGGGTAGTCCTGGTTGTCCAGGGCGCCGAGCACCGCCCGCCGGGTGCGGTCGAGCAGCTGCGAGAACCCGGGGTTCCCCGACAGGTCGGCGCGGAGTACGACCGGGTTGACGAAGTAGCCGGCGACGTCGGAGAACTCCGGGCGGCTGCGCCCGGAGGTCCAGGTGCCGAGCAGGAAGTCCCGCTGGCCGGAGGCCCGGCCCAGCAGCACCTGGAAGGCGGCCAGCAGCGTCGTGTACAGGGTGGCCTCGCCGCCCGCGGCCAGCTCCCCGACCGCCGCCGACCGTTCGGCACCCAGCCGGAAGGCGTGCGAGGCGCCCCGGAAGGTCTGGTCGGCAGGGCGCGGCCGGTCGGCGGGCAGTGCGAGCACCGGCGGCGGGTCGGCCAGCAGACGCGTCCAGTAGGCCGCCATCCTGGCCCCCTCCGGCCGGGCCAGCATCGTCGCCTGCCAGGCCACGAAGTCGGCGTAGGTCGCGGCGGGTGGCGCGCAGGCGGGCTCGGAGCCGCCGCGCAGCGCCGTGTACGCCTGCCCCAGCTCCTCCAGCAGCGTGAACAGCGACCAGCCGTCGATCGCGATGTGATGGGTGACCCAGAGCAGCACGGGTGCCGCCGCCGGGCGCCGTACCAGCACGACCCGCAGCACCGGGCCGCGCTCCAGGTCGAACGGGCGGGCCGCCTCGGCGCCGAGCAGGGCCGCGAGGTCCTCCTCGGGCGCGAGGGCGACGACGCGGAAGTCCAGCTCCCCCTGCGGGGCGACCCGCTGCACCGGCGTGCCCTTGACGTGCCCGTACGTGGTGCGGAAGATCGGGTGCCGCGCTACCAGCCAGGCGAACGCGCCGCGCAGCGCCTCCGGGTTGGCCTCGCCGTGCACCGTCCAGGCGAACGGCATGTTGTAGGCGACGCCGGCCTCCCCGCGCATCCGGTCCATGAACCACAGGGACTGCTGGCCGTAGGAGAGCGGAAAGGGCGCGGCGCCCGATTTCATCAGCTTGGCGAGCAGGGCGCGCTTGTCCGCCTGGGACAGCGGCGCTCGGGTCTCCATCGAAGTCCTCCAGTGGGGGGTCAGGTCGCCGGGACGGTCAGCCGCTCGACGAGGGAGACGGCCTCCTCCGGGGAGGCGACGGAGTGGAACATCGACTGCCCGGCCAGGGAGATCAGCTCGAACCGCCGCAGGGTCTCGACCAGGCTGATGAAGCCGTCCCAGACGCCCTCGGCGTTCACGATGACCAGTGGTTTCTCGGACATGCCCAGGTAGGTGGCGGAGATCACCTCAAGGATCTCGTCCAGCGTCCCGTAGCCTCCGGGCAGCGCGATGAAGGCGTCCGCGCCGCGCAGCATGTGCTCCTTGCGCCGGTGCAGGCTGTCGGTCAGGTGCGTCTCCTGCGCCGGCGCGGCGATCGCCCGCTCCCGCTCGTACAGGAACCGGGGGATGATCCCCCGGATGGTCGCGCCGGTCTCCGAGGCGGCCCACGCCACCTCGCCCATCAGGCCGGAGCCGCCACCGCCGTAGATCAGGCGGTGGCCCCGCTGCCCGATGAGCCTGCCGGTCGCCCTGGCCATGTCGACGATGATCTGTGAGTTGCTCCGTCCCGCGCCGCAGAAGACGCAGATCTCCAGTGGTTTGCCGCCCCCGCGCACACCCGCGCCGGGTTGGAGGATCGTCGAGGTCATCGCTGTCTCCCTAGGAGGACCGGTAGCGCGTGATCGCCGGCAGGTGCCGTTCGCGGAGTTCGTGGTCGCGCACGCCGAGACCCTCGGCGGGGGCGAGGCAGAGCACGCCGATCTTGCCCTGGTGGGTGTTGCGGCGGACGTCGTGCACGGCCTCGGCGCTCTGCTCCAGGGCGTAGGTGCGCGACAGGGTCGGGTGGACGCGTCCCTGGGCGACGAGCCGGTTGGCCTGCCAGGCCTCGTGGTAGTTGGCGAAGTGCGTGCCGACGACGCGCTTGAGGCTCATCCACAGGTACCGGTTGTCGAAGGAGTGCATGAACCCGGTGGTGGAGGCGCAGGTCACGACCGTCCCGCCGCGCCGGCAGACGTAGACGCTCGCGCCGAAGGTCTCCCTGCCGGGGTGCTCGAACACGATGTCGGGGTCGTCGCCGCCGGTCAGCTCGCGGATACGGCTGCCGAAGCGCCGCCATTCGGCGACGTCGGGGGTGTGCTCGTCGAGCCAGAAGGAGAAACCCTCCGCGGACCGGTCGATGATCAGGGAGGCGCCCGCCTTCCTGGCCAGCTCCGCCTTCTCGGCGGAGGAGACGACGCAGATCGGGGTGGCGCCGCCGTTCAGCGCGTACTGGGTGGCGTAGGAGCCGAGCCCGCCGGAGGCGCCCCAGATCAGCACGGTGTCGCCCTGCTTCATGGCCGCGCCGTTGCGTGAGACCAGCTGCCGGTAGGCGGTGGAGTTGACCAGGCCGGAGCAGGCGGCCTCCTCCCAGGTCAGGTGGGCGGGCATCGGCATCAGCTGGTTGGCCTTGACCAGCGTCAGCTCCGCCAGGCCGCCGAAGTTGGTCTCGAATCCCCAGATCCGCTGCTGCGGGTCGAGCATGGTGTCGTCGTGCCCCTCGGGGTCCTCCAGTTCCACCGACAGGCAGTGCGCGACGACGCGGTCACCGGGCTTCCACTTGGTGACGCCGGGGCCCACCCGCAGTACGACGCCGCTGACGTCCGAGCCGAGCACGTGGTAGGGGAGGTCGTGGCGGCGGGCCAGCTCGCTGCGGCGGCCGTAGCGGCGCAGGAACCCGAAGGTGGGCACCGGTTCGAAGATCGCTGACCAGACGGTGTTGTAGTTGACCGAGCTGGCCATCACCGCCAGCAGTGCCTCGCCGGGACCGACCTCGGGGGTGGCGACCTCCTCGACGTGCAGCGATTTGCGCGGGTCCTTGTCCTCGCTGCGCATCCCGGCGAACATGTCGACCTCGTCGGCGTGCACGGTGACGCCCCAGTAGGACTCCGGTACGGCCAGCGCTTCGAAGTGGCCGGGGTCGCTCTCTCCGGACAGGATCGCGTCTCGGATCGCGGTGGTCATCGCGCTGCCTCCAGGGCGAGTCGGTCGAGCTTGCCGTTGGGGTTCAGGGGGAGGAGGGGAACGGTGCGGAACCGGGCGGGGACCATGTGCGCGGGCAGCCGCTCGCCGCACAGGGAGCGCAGCTCGCGGGGGGAGAGCGGGGTGCCGACCAGGTAGGCGACGATCAGCGGCTCGCCGCCGGGCGGGGTCCGCACGATCACGGCCGCGTCGCTCACGCCGGGCGTGCGCCGCAGCACGGCCTCGATCTCGCCCAGCTCGACGCGGAAGCCGCGGATCTTGACCTGGGAGTCGATGCGGCCCAGATACTCGAAGGACCCCGACTCCAGCTGCCGTACCAGGTCGCCGGTGCGGTACCAGCGCCGCCGGCCGTCGCCCAGGTCGGCCACCGGGAACTTCTCGGCGTTGAGCGCCGGGCGGCCGACGTAGCCGGTGGCCAGGGCGGTGCCGCCCACCCACAGCTCGCCCTCGGCGCCGGTGGGCACCGCGTGGCCGTCCGTGCCGACGACGGCGGTGCGGACGTGGCGCAGTGCCCGGCCGATGTTCGTGGGCCCCGAGGTGTCCTCCACCATCGCGCGGTCCACGACCGTGCAGGTGGAGAAGACCGTCGTCTCGGTGGGACCGTAGATGTTGACGATCTGTTCGCGCCCGCCGGTCAGGTCCATCCAGGCGCGGATGGTGTCGCGGTCGATGGCCTCGCCGCCGAAGATCAGGTAGCGCAGCGCGAGCGGCCGGGGGCTCTGCTCCATGGCCCAGGCCAGATACCTGAACATGCTGGGCACCTGGCAGAGTACGGTCACCCGCTCGGCGTCCAGTGTCGTCAGCAGCAGCCGCGGGTCGCGCCCGGCGGCGACCGGGACGGCGACCACGCGCCCGCCGTGCAGCAGCGCCCCCCACATCTCCCAGACCGAGAAGTCGAAGCAGTGGCTGTGAAACCAGCTCCACACGTCGCCGGATCCGAAGGAGAACCGCTCGCGGGCGGAGCGGAACAGCTCCAGCACCGCGCCCTCGGGGGTGGCGACGCCCTTGGGGGTCCCGGTCGAGCCGGAGGTGTAGATGATGTGGGTGGGGATCTCACCGGAGCGCTCGACGGGCGGCAGCACGTCTCCGGTCGCCCCGGTGACCTCGACCCTCGGCACCCCGGCGAACGGCCATGGCCCGTCCGGGTCGGCGCAGATCGCGCGCAGCTCGCTGTCGCCGGCCATGAACCGCACCCGCTCGGCGGGGTAGTCGGGGTCGAGGGGGACGTAGGTGCAGCCGTGGCCGATCACCGCCACGATGGCGGCGACGACCCGCCAGGAGCGCCGCATGAAGATGCCGACCCGGTCGCCGGGGACCAGCCCCAGCTCGTCGAGCGAGCGGCGGATCTCGGAGGCGGCGCCCGCCAGTTCCGCGTAGCTCACGGATCGGTGTTCGTCGGTGACGGCGAGCGCGTCGGGCCGCCGCCGCACGTGCTCGTAGAAGGCCGAGGCCAGGGAGCCGAATTCTTCGTCCACAGATCAGGACGATCTCCAATAGCACGACATATAGGTATTCGTCGGCGGGCTAGGCTTTCCCCGGCGACCCGGCCGGGAGACTAGGTGCCGTCCGCGTCCCGCGACGGAAGACGCCGGAGCCGCGCCTGGCGATGCTTCTCGGCATGAACGGTGTCGTTTTCGTCTTTCCCGGCCAGGGTGCCCAGTGGCGCGGCATGGGAAGCGCCCTGCTGGAGCAGGAACCGGTCTTCGCCGCGGCGATCCGGGAGTGCGAGCTCGCGCTGGAACCGTACACGGACCGATCCGTCACCGACGTGCTGGCGGGCAGGGCCGACGCCGACCGGATCGACGTGGTCCAGCCCGCTCTCTTCGCCCTCCAGATCGGGCTGGCCAGGCTCTGGGCGGCCAACGGCGTCGTACCCGCCGCGGTGGTCGGGCACAGCCTGGGCGAGCTCGCCGCCGCCCACGTGGCGGGCGCCCTGACCCTGGCGGAGGCGGCCAGGGTCGTCGGCGTCCGCAGCCGGCTCTACCGCAGGCTCAGCGGGGCGGGCGCCATGGCGCTGGTCGGCCTCGGCTGGGAGGAGACCGCCGCCCTGGTCGCCGAGCAGAACGGCCGCCGTAGGGCCGCACCCGAGATCCCCGGCGTTCCCGGCGACGGTGGAACCGGCGCCGGCCGGATCTGCCTGGCCGCCGCCAACGCGCCCGGTTCGACGGTGGTGGCGGGCGACCACGACGCGGTCCACGCGCTCGTCGAGCAGCTCCGCTGGGAGGACGTCTTCTGCCGCCTGGTCGGCGCCGACGTCGCCGGCCACAGCCACCACGTCGACCCCCTCCTGCCGGAGCTGCGCGAGGAACTGGCCGCCCTGGTGCCGAACCGCGCGGGGATCCCGCTCTGGTCGACGGTCACCGGCCGCCCCGGCGCGGTGCTCGACGCCGGCTACTGGTGCCGCAACCTGCGCGAGCCCGTCCTGTTCTGGCCGGTGATCCGGCAACTCCTGGACGCGGGCTACGACACGTTCGTCGAGCTCAGCCCGCACCCCACCCTGCTGTCCGGGCTGCGCGACATCGACGCCCGGCTGCTGGCGTCCGTGCACAAGGAGGACGGCGCCGCCTTCGCGGGCTCGCTCGCCCGCCTGCGCGAGGTGGAGCTCACCGCGGACGGCCCTCTGGGCGACCACCGGGTCGAGGGCCGGCCGGTCTTCCCCGGCGCCGGATACCTGGCGGCCGCCCTGGAACACTCCGGTGCGCTGGCCGGGGTGGAGTTCCACGCCCCACTGCTCCTGGACGCGCCGCGCCGCCTGGCCACCCGGCTCGACGGTGACGCGATCGACCTCACCGTCGAGGGACGGACCCACGCCTCGGCCTCCCGCGCGACCCCGCAGACCGTGGCGCACCTGGAGCTGTCGCCGCTCAGGTCCAGGTGCGCCACCCGGATCGGAGCGGAGGAGCTGTATTCGGGCTTCACCGCAAGGGGCATGCGGTACGGTCCGGCCTTCCAGCGGATCGAGGAGGTCTTCACCGCCCCCGGAGAGTCCCTCGCCCGCCTGCGCGCCGTCTCCCCCCTCTCACGGGCCCGCGACGGCGAACCCGCCGCCGACCCCTGGCCGTACCGCCTCGACGTGGCGCTGCTGGACGCCTGCCTGCAGGCGGCGGCGCCCGTCCTCGCCGAAGGCGACGACCTCTACCTGCCCCGGGCGGTGGCCCGGGTGTCGGTGCTCGGCGAGGTCGGCGCGGCCCGCTGGGCGCACGCCAGGATCGCGTCCGCGACGGGCACCGGCGACGGGGCCAGCAGTGGAGCCGGCAGTGGGGCCGGCAGTGGGGCCGGCGCGCACCCGGAGGCGGACGCCGCTCCGTACCAGAACGCCGGAACGGGTGACGGGACGGAGGTGACGCTCGACATCGACGCCTGCGACGAGGACGGCCGGGTGGTACTGGCACTGCGCGGGGTGCGGCTGCACGGGATCGCGCGCGGCGCCGGGGCCGGCGGCTGGACGTACAGCACGCGCTGGGTGCCGGTGGAGACGGGCGCGGACGAGCCGTTCGACGGCGTGGTCCACCGGGTCGAACCGGGACGGCCCGCCGAGGAGGCACTGCGGTCGCTGCTGGAACTGACCCGGGAGCTGATCGCCCAGCCGGAGCCGGACCGGCTGTGGGTGGTGACCAGGAACGCCCAGCCGGTCGAGCCGGGCGACCCGGTGGACCCCGACGCCGCCGCCGTGTGGGGGATGGCACGCACGATCAGGCACGAACACCCCGAGCTGCGCTGCACCCTGATCGATCTGGACGGCGAGCACGAGCCGTCCTGCTGGACCCCGGCCGACCTGGGCACGGGAGGCGGATCGTCCTCCCGGACCCCGGGCGACGCCGGCGCCGAGCGGCCCACCTGGAGGCTCGCGGGTGAGAACGAGGTCGCGTTGCGAGGTGGCAGGCCGTTCGCGCCGCGCCTCACCCCGCGACCGGCCGGGCCGCGTGGCCCGCACCGGCTCGTCCAGCGCGCCCGGCAGGACCTGGCCACCCTCTGCCTGGCCGAGGACGTTCCCCGGGAGCCGGGGGCGGGAGAGGTACGGATCCGGGTACACGCCGCCGGGCTCAACTTCAACGACGTGCTGCGCGGGATCGGCATGCTGGGCGAGCAGCCGGAGCCACTCGGCTACGGTCTGGAGTGCGCGGGGGAGGTGACCGCCGTCGGCGGCGGCGTCACGGGCCTGGCCGTAGGCAGCCGGGTGGTGGCCCTGGTCGCCGAGATCGGCGCGATGGCCTCGCACGTCACCGTGGACGCCCGGCTGGCCGTGCCCATCCCCGGCGATCTGGACTTCACCGCGGCGGCGACGCTCCCCGCGGCGTACGTCACCGTGCTCTACGGCATGGAGCGGCTGGCCCGGCTGGAGGCGGGGGAGCGGGTGCTGATCCACGCCGCGGCCGGGGGCGTCGGCCAGGCGGCGGTGCGGCTGGCCCGGCGGGCGGGCGCGGAGGTCCTCGCCACCGCGGGCTCGCCCGGCAAGCGGGCCTGGCTCAGGGAACAGGGCGTCCGGCACGTCTTCGACTCGCGCTCGCTGGACTTCGCCGACCAGGTCCTGGAGGTCACCGGCGGCGCCGGGGTCGACATGGTGGTCAACTGCCTGGCCGGACAGGCCGTCGACGAGGGGCTGCGGATCCTGGCGCCCTTCGGCCGGTTCGTCGAACTCGGCAAGCGCGACATCGCGGAGAACCGGCCGCTGCCGCTCGCCCCCTTCGCCAAGAGCCTGTCCTTTCACGCGGTGGAGGCGTTCTCGCTGGCCGGACGGCGCCCGGCACTGGCCGGCGCGATGCTGCGCGAGGTGGTGGACGCGGTCGCGGCGGGCGATCTCGGCCCGCTGCCGGTGACGGCCTTCCCGGCGGTGGAGGCCGAGGCGGCGTTCCGGCACATGGCCTCGGCCAGGCACATCGGCAAGGTGGTGCTCACCTTCGACCGGCCCCGGCTGCGTGCCGACGGCACCTACCTGGTCACCGGCGGTCTGGGCGGTCTCGGCCTGGCCGCGGCCGAGGGGCTCGTACGGCAGGGAGCCAGGCATCTCGCCCTGCTGGGCAGGAGCGAGCCCGGGCAGGCCGAGCGGGAGCGGATCGCCGCGCTCCGCGAGGAGGGCGTGCGGGTCGTGGTGCTGGCCGCCGACGTCGCCGACGCGGGCGCGCTGGAGCGGGCGCTCGACGGGCTCCGCGCCCAGGCGCCGCCCATCCGCGGTGTCCTGCACGCCGCCGGGGTGCTGCGCGACCGCACGATCGCCGCCGTCGACCTCGACGAGGTGGCCGAGGTGTTGCGCCCCAAGGTGGCCGGCACCCGCAACCTGCACCGGCTGACCTGCGGCGACCCGGTGGAGCTGTTCGTGCTGTTCTCCTCGGCGGCCGGGCTGCTCGGCTCCGGCGGCCAGGCCGGTTACGCGGCGGCCAACGCCTTCCTGGACGGTTTCGCGCACTGGAGGAGAAACCGGGGCCTGCCCGCCACCAGCGTCGACTGGGGCGTCTGGTCACAGATCGGGCTCGCCGCCCGGCCGGACCGGGCGGGCAGGCTGGCCGACCGGGGCATGGGCTCCATCGACACCGCGTCGGGCCTGCGGATCCTCGCCGAGCTGCTCGCCGAGCTGCCGGCCCAGGTGGCGGTCGTCCCGCTGGACGCGCCGACCTGGTTCGCGCACAACCCCGGACACGAGCACTGGTCGATCTTCGCCGGGCTGGCGGCCGGCCACGCCGGGGCAGGCCGGCTGAGCATCACGACCCCCCAGGAGCTGGAGCGGGCGCTCGTCGAGTGGGTGGCGGGGGTGCTGCGCACCTCACCGGCCGCGATCGACCCGAAGGCGTCGCTGACCCGGCTGGGACTGGACTCGCTGATGGCCGTCGAGCTGCGCAACCTCCTGGAGGCCCGGCTCGGGGTGCGCCTGCCGGCCCCGGCCTTCCTCGACGGCCCCACCGTCACCGAGCTGGCCGGGCGGGTGAGCGCCCATCTGGACGACCGGCCGGCCGGCGAGACCGATACCCGTGACCCGATGGCGGCGCGGCTGGACGCCCTGTCCGACGCCCAGGTGGACGCCCTGCTGGACGAGCTTCTCAACGACCACATCGGAGGTATGGCATGACATTTCATGATTCGGTGCTGGCGTCGCTGCTGAGCACCGCCGACGAGCACGGTGAGCGCCCGGCGCTGACCTTCCTGGGCAGGGACGAGCGCACCCGGTGGACCTTCGCCGAGCTGGCCCTGCGTGCCCGCCAGGTCGCCACCCGCCTCACCGAGGCCGGCGCGTGCGGCGAGCGCGTGCTCCTGGTCTGCCCCTCCTCCGCCGAGTACGCGCCCGTCTTCTACGGCTGCATGCTGGCCGGGGCCCTGCCCGTGCCCGTCTACCTGCCCTCCCTCGCGCACTTCAGATCCGCCTGGTCGAAGATCGCCTCCATCGCCCGCGACTCCGGCGCCGCCTACGCGATCGCCCCCGAGCCGCTCCCCGACGCGGACGCACTGGCGACCCTGCCCGGCTTCCGCGGCTGGCTGCACTTCGCCGACCTGTTCCTCGGCGACGCCGCCGACCACTGGAGGCTGCCCGCACCCGGCGACCTGGCGTTCCTGCAGTACACCTCGGGATCGACCGGCGACCCCAAGGGCGTCATGGTCACCCACGGCGGTCTGACGCACAACGCCCGCGCGGTGGCCGCCGCCGTCGGGGCCACCCACGAGACGACCACGGTCTCCTGGCTGCCGCTCTACCACGACATGGGGATCATCGGATCGCTGCTGTCGCCGCTGCTGTGGGGCGCGCACGTGGTGAAGATGTCGCCGCAGACGTTCGCCGCCCGGCCGTTCGCCTGGCTGCGGGCCATCTCCGAGTACGGCGGGCAGCTCTGTTACGCGCCCAACTTCGCCTACGAGCTGTGCGCCCGCAAGGTCACCGACGCCGAGATCGCCACCCTGGACCTGAGCGGCTGGCGGGTGGCGATCAACGGTGCCGAGCCGCTCAGGCGGGACACCCTGCGCCGCTTCGCCGAGCGGTTCGCCCCCGCCGGATTCGACGCCGCGAGCCTGCACGGCGGGTACGGCATGGCCGAGGCCACCCTGGTCGTCTCCACCGGACCGCTGTCGGTCGCCGACCCCGGCGTACGGGTGAGGGAGCGCCACTACGTGCGCTGCGGCACCCCGCTGGACGACACGGTCGTCCAGATCGCCGACCCCGACACCGGGCTGGCGCGGGGGCCCGGCGAGGTGGGCGAGGTGTGGGTGTCGGGACCCTCGGTGGCGGCCGGCTACTGGCAGCGCCCCGACGCCACCGCCGAGACCTTCCACGCCCGGCTGCCGGGACGCCAGGAGAACTTCCTGCGTACCGGAGACCTCGGCGTGCTGGACGACGGCGGCGTGGTGATCGTCGGCCGGCACAAGGACCTGATCGTGCTCAACGGGGTCAACCACTATCCCCAGGACGTCGAGTACACCGTCGAGCGGGTCAGCCCCGCCGTGCGGGGCGGCTGCGGCGCCGCCTTCGCCGTCGAGCCCACCGGCGACGTGCCGCAGGCCGAGGCCGCGGTGGTGGTCGCCGAGGTCACGGCCGCGACCGCGGGGGATCTCGGCGAGCTGATCACCGAGATCCGTCTCGCGGTGGCCAGGGAGCACGACGTGCTGCTCGACGGGGTGTTCCTGGTCGAGCCGCGCAGCGTTCCCAAGACCACCAGTGGAAAGATCCGGCGCCGCGAGTGCCGCGCCATGCTGGCGGAGGGCCGCTTCACCGTGCTGGCCGGATGGACCTCGCCCGCCCTCGCGGACGCCGATCCGGTGGCGGCCGGGCGATGAACGTCCTGGACCTGCTGACCTCCCTGGTCGCCGAACGCGCCGGCCTGGCCGAGGTCGACGCCGACCGGCTGTTCATCGACTACGGCATCGGCTCGGCCGACGCGGTCGCCCTCGCCGCCGAACTGGAGGCCCGGCTGGGCACCCCGCTGCCGAACACGGTCTTCTACGACCACCCCACCCCGCGCGCCCTGGCCGGACATCTGGCGGGAGCCGTGGCACAACCGGATCGCAGGATCCCCGGCCACGGCACCTCCCGCGCCCTGGGCGGGCATGAGGCCCCCGCGGGTTCCGCCGAACCGGTGGCGATCGTCGGCATCGGCTGCCGCCTGCCGGGGGCCGACGGCCCCGGACGGCTCTGGCGGCTGTTGGCGGACGGCGTCGACGCGGTCGGCAGGGTGCCGGGCGAGCGGGCCGCGCACCACCCGGGCTGGCGCGAGCCAGGGGTGGGCGAGGGCGGGTTCCTGCCGGACGTGGAGGGCTTCGACCCGGCGTTCTTCACGGTCAACGCCCGCGAGGCGGAGGCGATGGACCCGCAGCAGCGGCTGCTGCTGGAGGTCGCGCACGAGTCCCTGCAGGACGCCGGGCTCCGCCTCTCCGATCTGGCCGGGAGCCAGACGGGCGTGTTCGCGGGCATCAGCAGCGGGGACTTCCTGGTCAGCAGCTTCAGCCCGGGACTCGCCGCGGCCGAGCCCGGCCTCTACACCCCGACCGGTGTGGCGCACAGCGTGGCCGCCAACCGCATCTCCTACGTCTTCGACCTGCACGGCCCCTCGATGTCCGTCGACACCGCCTGCTCGTCGTCGCTGGTCGCCGTCCACCAGGCGGTGACCGCACTGCGGACGGGGCAGTGCGACATCGCCCTCGCCGGCGGGGTCAACGCCATCCTCTCGCCGGAAATCGGCCTGTGCTTCCGTACGGCGGGCGTGCTGGCCCCCGACGGCCGGTGCAAGTCCTTCGGCGCCGGGGCCGATGGCATGGGCCGCTCCGAGGGCGCCGTCATGGTGACGCTCCGGCGCCTGGGCGACGCGCTCGCCGCCGGGGACCGGATCTACGCCCTCATCCTCGGTGGCGCGGTCAACAGCGACGGGCGTACCAACGGTCTGATGTCGCCGAGCGCCCCCGCGCAGGTACGGCTGCTGCACGCGGCATGCCGCGCCGCGGGGGTCGACCCCGGTGACGTCGGCTACGTCGAGGCGCACGGCTCGGGCACCCGGCTGGGCGACCTGATGGAGCTGCGCGCCCTGTCGGAGGTGCTGGGCACGGCGCCGCGCCGCGCCGCGCTGCGGATCGGCTCGGTCAAGAGCAACCTGGGGCACCTGGAGGCGGCGGCCGGTGCGGCCGGCCTGGCCAAGCTGGCCCTCGCGCTCTTCCACGGCACGCTGCCCGCCAGCCTGCACGCCACCGAGCTCGCCGAGGACTTCGACTGGTCCGGCGGCGGCCTGCGCGTGCAGCGGAGCCTGGAACCCTGGACCGGCCGCCTGGCCGGCGTCAGCTCCTTCGGTTTCGGCGGCACCAACGCCCATCTGATCCTCCAGGCACCGCCTGAGCGGCGGCGCACACCCGTCACGCGTGGAGGCGTTCCCGCCCGGCGGCAGACCTGGGAGGACTGCGAGGGGGGACCGCCCGCCGAGACGTGGTCGTATCCACCGGCAGCGGTTTCGCGCACCCGCCACTACCTGCCGCTCTCGGCGCACACGCACGCCGGGCTGCGGGAGCTGGTCGTGCGCTGGCGGACCGCGCTGGACGATCCGGAACTGGACCTGGCGGCGGCCTGCCACACGGCCGGGGAACGGCGCGACCACCACGCCTACCGGGTCGGGGTGACCGGCGCCGACGCCGCCGAGCTGAGCCGGGAGCTCGACAGGGCACTGACCGACCTGGCCGCCGCGACACCCGGGGGCGCGGCACCCGGCGGCCTGGCCCTGGTCTTCGCCGACGAGCCGGGCGCCGGGACGGCCGCCGCGCACGCCGGCCTCGCCGCCGAACTGCGCCGGGCGGGCGTCCGTCCCGACCTGGTGATCGGCCACGGCGCGGGGGAGGTCGCCGCCGCCCGCCACCGCGGCGTGCTGTCGCCCACCGCCGCGGACGCCGTCGCCGGGCACCGCGCCAGGCTGCTGGCCAGGTCGGCGCCGGTGCACGCGCTACGGGTGCGGCTGGCGCGCAGGCTGGCGGAGGCGCTGTGCGCGCGGATCGGTCCCGCGCTCGCGGTGGCCACCGTGGAGGACGCGCAGACCTGTGTCATCGTCGGTCCCCGGGCCGCGCTGGCCACCCTGGCCGCCACCCTCAGCGCGGGAGACGTGCTCTGCGGCGACCTCGGCCCCGCCACCGCCGACCACAGCGCGCTGGCCGCGCCACTCGCCGCCGAGCTGGAACTCGCCCTGCAGGGGCTGCCCGTCAACACCGGTGAGACGGCGGCGCTGTCGACGCTCACCGGCGGGCCGGTCGACGGCCGCGCGCAGGGCGCCCGGCACTGGGCGCGCCACCTGGCCACCCCGAGCCTGCTCGGCGACGCGCTCGCCCTCGCACTGGACCGGGGAGTACGCACCTTCGTGGAGATCGGTGCCGCCGAACTCGGCCCCCGGCTGCGCGGCGCCCCGGGGGGCAGGCAGGCTCGCGTGGTGCGCCACGCCACCGCGAGCGACCTGCCCGGCGTGCTGATCCGCCTCTACGAGCTCGGCCACGACCTCGACTGGGCCGTGCTCAACCCACCGGGGGCCGTGGCGTCCATCCCATTGCTGCCCTGGTCCCGCGAACGGCCCGCGCACCTGCCCGAGCGCCTGCCCGCGTCCGGCCACGCCGGCACCGTCCCGCAGGAGGTGGTCGCGTGAACACCGTCCTGCACGAGGTGGCCCGGCAGGTGAGACAGGCGCCCGGCGCGGTCGCCGCCCTCGACCCGGCCTCCGAGCTCAGCTACGGGCGACTGGCCGCCCGTGCCAACGCGGTGGCCGACGTCCTGCGGGAGAGAGGGGCGCGCCCCGGTGACGTGGTCGGTGTCGCGCTGCCCCGCTCGGCCGACTACGTGGCGGTGATCCTGGGCATCTGGCAGGCCGGCGCGGTCTTCCTGCCCCTCGATCCGGCCCTGCCGCCCGAGCGGCTGCGCTTCCAGCAGCGCCAGGCGGGCATGAGCCTGCTTCTCGACTCCGTACCGTGCGCCGAGGGCACGGCCGAGTTGCGGACCGGTGACGCCGAGCCGGAGCGGTGCGCGTACGTGATGTTCACCTCCGGTTCCACCGGGCGGCCCAAGGCGGTGCTGGTCTCGCACGCCTCGCTGCACAACTGCGTGCGCGCCGTCGCCGAACTGCTCGGCCCCGGCCCCGACGACCGGTACGCCGCCAACCAGACCTTCTCCTTCGACATCGCGCTGCTGGAGATGTTCGTCCCGCTCAGTCACGGCGGGGCGACCCTGGTGACCTCCGAGGCGCTCCAGGCCGCCCCGGAACGGCTGGTGGGCTGGCTGGAGAGGCACCGCGCCACCGTCGTGCACGCCACTCCCACCGCCTGGCGCTTTCTGCTGCCGTACCTGACGCCGGGGCGCGAGGAACTGCAGGCCGTCTGCGGCGGCGAGGTGCTGACCGCCCGGCTGGCCGCCGAGCTGGCCGGGCGCGCCGGGCGCGTCTGGAACTTCTACGGCCCCACCGAGGTCACCGTGTGGTGCACCGCCGGGCTCGTCACCGCCCAAGAGCCGGACCCGCTGCCGGTGGGCAGGCCGCTGGCCGGTTACCACGTCGTCCTGCTCGACGACGCCGGTGAACGGGTACCGGACGGCGAGCAGGGCGAGATCCACGTCGGCGGGCTCGGCGTGGCCCTCGGTTACGGCGGCGCCCCCGAGCTGACCGCCGAACGGTTCGTCGACCACCCCGAGCACGGCAGGCTCTACCGGACCGGCGACCTGGGCCGGCTGCGCCCCGACGGCCGGCTCTGGTTCACCGGGCGCCGTGACCGGCAGGTCCAGCTGCGCGGCTACCGGATCGAGCTGGGCGAGATCGAGTGCGTGGCCCAGGAGCACCCGCTGGTCGAGCTGGCCGCCGCGCACGTCGTGGACGAGGGTCTGCTGCTGTTCGCCCAGGGAGACGTCACCCCCCGGGCGCTGCGCAAGCACCTGGCCGCCCACCTGCCCGCCTACATGATCCCGTCCAGGATCGAGGTGCGCGGCGCCTTCCCGCTGACTCCCACCAAGAAGATCGACCGCGTCGCCCTGCTGGCGTCGGCGAACCGTTAGGAGAAGTCGTGGCCGGATTGCACGAGCTGGTCGAAGCCCAGGTGGAGCGGACCCCCCGCGCCGTGGCCGTCATCGATGCCGACGGCCACACCCTGACCTACCGCGAGCTGGACCGGCGCGCCAACCAGCTCGCCCACCACCTGCGCGAGCTGGGAGTGGTCGCCGACACCCCCGTGGCGGTGTGCGTGCACCGGGGACTGGACCTGGTCATCGCGCTGTGCGGCATCCTCAAGGCGGGCGGAGCCTACCTGCCGATCGACCCCGACGCGCCGCCCGCCCGGGCGCGGCTGATGGTCGCCGAGGGCGCGGCGCCGGTGTCGGTGGGCGAGCAGGCACTCGCCCACCTGCTGCCCGGCGACCTCACCCGCGTCGTGCTGCTCGACCGCGACAGCGCGCTGATCGACCGCCACCCGACGACCCCCGCCGGCTCCGGGGTACGCCCGGGCAACCTGGTCTCCCTCTACTACACCTCCGGCTCGACGGGCACTCCCAAGGGGGTCGCCAGCACGCACGGGGGCTGGGTCAACCGGATGCGGTGGATGCAGGCCGAGCACCGCCTCGAACCGGGCGAGGCCGTGCTGCACAAGACCACGCTCAGCTTCGACGACTCGGCGGTGGAGGTGTTCTGGCCGCTGTCGACCGGCGGGGTGGTGGCGATCCTGCCGCCGGGCGAGCATCGGGACCCGGTGGCGCTGCTGGAGGCCACCTCGCGCTTCGGCGCCGCCGTCGTGCAGTTCGTGCCCAGCATGCTCGCGCTGTTCCTGGCGGCGCATCGCCGCGCCGGGCTGCCGCCGCTGCCGCACCTGCGTCACGTGATCTCCAGCGGGGAGGCGCTGACCGCACCCCTGGCGCTCGCCTTCCACGAGCAGATCGGCGTGTACGGCTGCGGGCTGCACAACCAGTGGGGCGCCACCGAGGTGTCGATCGACTCAACCCTGTACACCTACGACCCGCACGACCCGCACGCGGGCCCGGTCGTCTCCATCGGGACGCCCTTCACCGGCAACACCGTGCACGTGCTGGACGAGGCGGGAGAGCTCGTACCCGACGGCGAGGTGGGCGAGCTGTTCATCGGCGGGATCGGCCTGGCGCGCGGCTACCACCGCAGGCCCGCGCTGACCGCCGAGCGCTTCGTCCCCGACCCGTACGGCCCGCCGGGCTCGCGGCTGTACCGCACCGGCGACCTGGGGCGCCGCCGCCCCGACGGCGCCCTGGACTTCCTCGGCCGCACCGACCACCAAGTCAAGATCCGCGGGGTACGGGTCGAACTGGGCGAGATCGAGGCCACCCTGGACGCCCATCCCGGGGTCGAGCGCTCCGCCGTCACGGTCGCCGGGGAACGCCTGCTCGGCTACGTGGTGGCCTCCGGCGCCGCCCCCGACCCGGCGGAGCTGCGGGCCCATCTGGTCGACCGGCTCCCGCCCTATCTCATCCCCGCGCAGCTCGCGGTGATCGACCGGATGCCGCTGACCAGCAGCGGGAAGGTGGACCGGGCCGCGCTACCGGAGATCGCCCCGCCCGCCGAGCGGGCCGAGGGGCGGCCCCCGGTCACCGCCGTGCAGCAGGCGCTGGCCACCATCTGGGCCGACGTCCTGGACCTGGACACGGTCTGCCTGGACGACAACTTCTTCGAGCTGGGCGGCAACTCCCTGCTCGCCACCCAGGTCATGTTCCGCATCCAGGACGATCTGCGCATCGACTTCCCGCTCTACCTGCTCTTCTCCGCCGAGTCGCTGGAGGAGCTCGCCGAGGAGGTGGCCGAGACCCGCGCCGAGCAGCTTCCGCCGCTGCCGAGGGTGTCCCGCGAGGGGACACTGCCGCTCTCCTACGGCCAGGAGCGCCTCTGGTTCCTGCACCGGCTGGCACCCGGCTCGACCGCGTACAACGTGCCGACCGCCTGCCGCCTGCACGGCCATCTCGATGTGGCGGCGTTCCGCCAGGCGTTCGACGAACTGGTCGCCCGGCACGAGATCCTGCGGACCCGGTACGTGGAGAGCCCCGAAGGCATCCCCGAGGTGCGCGTCGACGCTCACGGACCCCGGCTGAGGTTCGGTGTCGCGCCCGGCGAGACCCGCATCGCCCGCGAGAGCGCCGCCTCCGACGCCCTGCAGGCCGACTGGGAAACCCCCTTCGACCTCGCCGCCGCCGCGCCGGTGCGGGCCAGGCTGACCAGGTTGGACGCCTACGAGCACGTGTTCTCCCTGGTCGTCCACCACGTCGGCTACGACGCCGCCTCCGAGCAGGTGCTCTGGCAGGAGCTGGCCACCCTGTACGAGGCCGCGCTGGCCGGGCGGCCCGCCGTGCTCCCCGAGCCGGCCGCGCAGTACGTGGACTACGCCGCCTGGCAGCGTGAGCACGCCGCGGGTGGCGAGCAGCTCGACTACTGGCGCGCCCAGCTGGCCGGGATCACCCCGGCCGAGCTGCCCATCGACCGGCCGCGCCCGCCCGTGCAGACCTACGCGGGCGCCAGGGTCTCCTTCATGATCGAAGAACGGGTCACCGAGGAGCTGCGCCGACTCGGCCGCGAGGCGGGCACGACGCTCTTCGCCGCCCTGCTCGGAGCCTTCCAGGCCACGCTCTTCCAGGCGTGCGGCGGCGCCGACGTCGCGGTGGGCTCCCCGGTACCCGGCCGTACCCGGCCGGAGACCGAGCAGATGATCGGTTTCTTCGTCAACACGCTGGTGCTGCGCACCCCCTGCGGCGGCGACCCGACCTTCGTCGAACTGCTCGGCCGCGTCCGCGAGGTGGTCCACGGCGCCTACGCCCACCAGGACGTCCCGCTGGAGCGGCTGGTCCAGGCGCTGCGCCCGCCGCGCGCGCCCGGCCGCTCCCCCTTCTTCGACGTCATCTTCAACGGCGTCCCGCTCAGCGCGCTCACCGGCGCCGAGGGCGTACGCCTGCCACAGCTGACGGTGACCCCCATCGACCTGGCGACCCGTACCACGGTCGCCGACCTCGTCTGCTCGGTCGCGGAGACCCCGGACTCGATCATCGGCGAGGTCGCCTACAACACCGGCCTGTTCGACGAATCCACCGTCGAGAGTCTGGTGGATGCATGGCTGCATCTGCTGGGAGCGGCAGTGCGCGACCCGCACGCGCCGCTCTCGGCACTGTCACCAGCCTCCCATGTGTGAACGGAATCCCGAGATGCTGCGCACGATGTTCAAATCCAAGATCCACCGAGCGACGGTCACCCACGCGAACCTGCACTACGTCGGCTCGGTGACGATCGACGAGAACCTGATGGACGCCGCCGACCTGCTGGACGGCGAGCAGGTGGCGATCGTCGACATCACCAACGGCGCCCGCCTGGAGACGTACGTCATCGCCGGGGAGCGCGGCAGCGGGGTGATCGGCATCAACGGAGCCGCCGCCCACCTGGTCGCGCCCGGGGACATGGTGATCCTGATCTCCTACGGCCAGTACTCGGGCGAAGAGCTGCCGGGCTACCGGCCCCGGGTCGTCCATGTGGACGGGGCCAACCGGATCGTCGACGTCGACCACGACCCCGCCCGCCCGGTGCCGGGGGCAGAAGACCAGCTCGCACCCGCGGGTGCGGCGAGGAGGACACGATGAGCGCGCCCACGCACACCCCCGTCCACCAGGCGCTGGCCGACGACTGGACGCTGCTGCTCGGCCTGGACGGTGTCGGTTTCGACGACGACTTCTTCGAGGCCGGGGGCCACTCGCTGGTCGCCATCCAGCTCGTCGCCAGGATCCGGGCACGGCACGGCGTCGAGGTGCCGGTCGCGGACGTGTTCACCCACCCGACGGTGGGCGAGCTGGCGCAGGTCGTCATCGGCCTGCTGGAAGACGGAGCGTCACCCCTCCCACCGCACTCGCCGCTGGAGGTGGAAGGTGCCGGTCGTAGCGCCTGAGACATCCTCGTCCGGGACACCCCTGTCCGAAGAGCCCCCGGCCGTGACCTCTCATGCCGGGACGCCGCTGTCGTACGCCCAGGAACGGATGTGGCTCGGCCACCAGCTGGACCCCGCGGGGACGGAGTACAACGTCTGCCTGGCGCTGCGCCTGCGCGGCCCGCTGAACGTCCCGGCACTCGCCGGGGCGCTCGGCGACGTCGTCGCCCGCCACCAGGCGCTGCGCACCGTCTACCCGAACGTCGAAGGACGGCCGGTGGCCTCGGTGCTGCCACCGGCGCCGGTCGAGCTGCCGGTACACCCCGTGGCGTCGGAGGAGGAGGCCCGCAGGACGGCCGTCGCCGAGGCGCGGCGGCCGTTCGACCTGGCCGCCGGGCCGGTGCTGCGCGTCCAGCTCGCCCGGCTGGCCGCCGACGACCACGTCCTGGTGCTCGCCGTGCACCACATCGCCTTCGACGAGTGGTCCATGGGCGTCTTCCTCGGCGAGCTCGACGCCCTCTACCGGGCACACCTCGCCGGGCTGCCGGACCCGCTGCCCCCGCTGCCCGCCGGGTACGACGAGGTGGTGGCCGCCGAGCGAGCCGTGGATCTGGCGCCCGCCCTGGCGCACTGGCGCGGCGCCCTGGCCGGCCTGCCCGCGCTCGACCTGCCCACCGACCGGGCCCCCGCCACGAAGACCGCCGCCGAGCCCGCCACGGAGGGGGCGACGCTGACCTTCACCGTGCCGGCCGCCACCGCCGCCGTGCTCGGCACCGTCGCCCGGCGCTGCCGGGCCACCCCGTACATGGCCGGGCTCGCCGCGTTCGCCGCGCTACTGTCGCGCCACTGCGGCCAGGACGACATCGCGCTCGGCAGCACCGTCGCCAACCGCGCCGCGCCGCACTCCGAGCACCTCGTCGGCGCCTTCTTCAACACCGTCGTGATGCGCGCCGACCTGTCGGGCGACCCGAGCTTCACCGAGTTGCTCCGCCGGGTCCGCGCCTACTGCCTGGACGCCCTCACCCACCAGCACCTGCCGTACCCGATGCTCGCCCAGGGCCGCGCCCCGCTCTTCCGCGTCCTGTACGAGCTGCACGCCGGCCTGCCGGGGAGCACGGCCCTCGGCGACCTGGCCGTGGAGCCGTTCGAGTTCCCCGACACCGCGGCCAAGTACGACCTCGCGCTGTCCCTGATGCCGGCAGGCGGCCACCTGCTGGGACACCTGACCTACCGCGTCGACCTGTTCGAGCCCGGCACCGCCCGGCGGCTCGCCGAGTCCTTCGTCCACCTGCTCGCCCAGGTCGCCGCCGCACCCGACGTACCGCTCAGCGCCCTGGAGATCCTCCCGCCCGCCGAGCGCGAGACACTGCTCGCGGCCTGCCGGGGGCCGGAACCACTGGGTTCGCCGGACGGTTGCGTGCACCAGCTCTTCGAGCGGCAGGCCCGGCGTACCCCCCAGGCCGTCGCGCTGACCTTCGGCGGGACCCGGCTGAGCTACCGGGAGCTGAACGCCAGGGCCAACCGGATCGCGCACTGGCTGCGCGGCAGAGGCATGGGCCCGGAGAGCGTCGTCGCCGTCCGCCTGCGACGCTCCGACTGGCTCGTCGCCGCCTTCCTCGGCATCTGGAAGGCCGGGGCCGCCTACCTGCCGCTCGACCCCCAACTGCCGTCCGCCCGGCTGGAGTACATGCTGGCCGACTCCGGTGCCCGGCTGGTGCTGGACGATGAGGCCGCCCTGGAAGCCGAGAGCGCCGGATATCCCTCCGGCGACCCGGACCCGACCGCCGCGTCCGGCAACCTGGCCTACCTCATCTACACCTCCGGCTCGACCGGGCGTCCCAAGGGCGTCATGGTCGGGCACCGGGGCCTGGTGAACTTCCTGCGCTGGTGCGTGTCGGCCTACGCCGTCGGCGGCGTGGGCGGGGCCCCGCTCTTCTCCTCGGTCGCCTACGACATGGTCGTGCCCAACATCTACACGCCGCTGGTGGTGGGCCAGTGCCTGCACATCGCCGCCGAGGACACCGCCCTCGACGAGCTGGGCACCGCGCTGTCGGCCCGGCCGTACGGGTTCGTCAAGCTCACCCCCGGACACCTGGAGGTCCTGGCCGGGCAGCTCTCCGCCGAGCAGGCCGCGGGACTGGCCGGGGTCCTGGTGGTGGGCGCCGACGCCTTCCCCAGCCGGGCGCTGGCGTTCTGGCAGGCGCTGGACCCGGCACCGGTGCTGCTCAACGAGTACGGCCCGACCGAGGCGTCCGTCGCCAACTGCGTGCACACCGTGACCGGCCCGATCGGCGGAGAGCTGGTCCCCATCGGCAGGCCCATCCCCGGCACCGCCATGTACGTGCTGGACGACGCCATGCGTCCGCTCCCGATGGGGGTGCCCGGCGAGTTGTACATCGGCGGCGAGTGCGTGGTGCGCGGCTACCACGGCAGGCCCGCGCTGACCGCCGAGCGCTTCCTGCCCGACCCCTTCGGCCCGCCGGGCTCGCGGCTCTACCGCACCGGGGACCTGGGCAGGCTCCGCGCCGACGGGGAGTTCGAGTTCCTCGGCAGGCTCGACGACCAGGTGAAGGTAAGGGGATTCCGTGTCGAGTTGGGAGAGGTCGAGGCCGCCCTGGACGAACTGCCGGGCGTCGAGCAGTCGGTCGTCATCGCCGCACCCGTGCCCGACCCCCGAACCGAACCCGGAACCGTACCGGTACCCGAGCCCCGGCCCGGATCCGGAACCGCGCCCGCACCCGGGCCCCGGCCCGGACCTGGAACCGTACCCGTCCCCGAGCCCCGGCCCGGATCCGAAGCCGCACCCGGATCCTCTGGACCCGCATCCGCGATCGGTTCCGGCTCCGGAGGAGGGCGAAGGCTCGTCGCCTACGTCGTCGGCACCGCCACGGCGGCCGAGATGCGCGCGGGCCTGGCCCGGAGCCTGCCCGAGTACATGGTGCCCTCGGTCTTCGTGCCGCTGCCCGCGATCCCGCTCAACCGCAACGGCAAGGTGGACCGATCCGCGCTGCCGGAGGTGAACGCCGCCACCGTGCGGGACGCGGAGGAGGAGCCCGCTCCGCGCCGGGCGCGTACCGCCGTCGAGGGGCAGATCGCCGACCTGATCGCCGGGCTGCTCGGGATCGGCTCCGACGACGTCGGCGCGGACGAGGACCTGTTCGCCAGGGGTATCGACTCCCTCGGCGCGGTACGGCTGATGGCGAGCGTGGAACAGCGCCTGGGCGTGAAGGTCAAGCTCCGCAGGTTCCTGGCCAACGCCACGGTCAGCGGCCTGGCCACCCTGGTGTCCGCGGCCGTCCCCGGTTCCGACCGTGGCTTCGGGCACGCCTCCGACGGGTCTTCCAACGGGTCTTCGGGGCACGACCCGGCCCCCGGCGCCGGCAGCGGCCCCGATCCCGGCTCCTCCGGTCTCGGTCACGGCCAAAAGAACGGCTCCGGCCCCGCCCGGGAGCCCGGCCACGGCGCCGACCTGGGGAGTGACGGTGCTCCGGCCGCCTCGCTCCCCGTGATCACCCCGCTGGCCGTCTCCTCGTCCGCCGGAGCCCCGCTGTACTGCTTCCATCCGCTCGGCGGCTCCGCGCGCTGCTACGCGGGGCTGGCGGCCAGGCTCGCCGCGCACCGGCCGGTCCACGCGCTGCAGGCGCTGGAGTCGGGGGTGAAAGCCGGTTCGCTGCCGGACATGGCCGCCAGGTACGCCCGGGAGCTGGCCGGTTCGGGGCTGGACCTGGCGCGTCCGTACACGCTCGCCGGCTGGTCCGCGGGCGGTGTGCTGGCCTTCGAGACGGCCAGGCGGCTACAGGCGCTTGGCCACCACGTCGACCAGGTGGTGCTGATCGACTCGGTGCTGCCCGAGGTGTTCGTGACCGACCTGCTGGGCGAGCTGGCCGAACTGGAGACGCTGATCGACCGGCTGGCCCCGCTGGGCGCCGCCGAGGCCCGGCAGGCCCTGCTCGATTCCAAGGTGGGCTTCTTCGCCGGGCTGGGCATGACGTCCTCCCAGGTGGCCGCCTACCACGAGGCGTACGGGCCGGAGCTGCTGCGGCTCTGGCGCGACAGCCTGCGCGGCCTGGCCGGCTACCGGGCCGGCTGGTTCCACGGCCGGGTCACTCTGTTGGCCAGCGAGTCGCATCCGCCCGCGCTGCGCGCCGTCCAGGAGGCCGGGTGGCGCCAGACCGTCTCCGACCTGACCGTCCACGAGATCCCCGGAGAGCACCACGAACTTCTCCGCGCCCCGCACGTCGACCTGATCAGCCGTTTCCTCGTCGGCTGAGGGCGCTGGCGGAGGATCGGCCTTGGCTTCCTCATTTGTTTTTGGGTACCCTCGATCTTCAGGTCGAGAGGCGCTGCAACGGGTTCAGGCCCGCCACGCTCGACCGCGATCTTCCACCAAGGGCGCCTCCCACAACGGGAGGTGGTCTGGTGAACGATTCCCTGCGGCACGACGACGAGCACGGGCGTGACAGCGGAGCGGGTCACGGGAACGGCGTGCCGAAAGCGGGCGGCCGGGCACTGCGGGAGCTGCTGGAGCGGCGGATCGCGGTGCTCGACGGGGCCTGGGGCACGATGCTGCAGGGCGCCTCGCTCACCCCGGCCGACTATCGCGACGAGCGGTTCGCAGAGCACCCGCGTGACCTGACCGGCGACCCGGACCTGCTGAACCTGACCCGCCCCGACGTCATCCTGGACATCCACCGCCGATACCTCGCGGCGGGCGCGGACATCACCACCACGAACACCTTCACCGCGACCAGCGTCGGCCAGGCCGACTACGGGCTGGAGCCATGGGTGCGGGAGATGAACCTGCGGGGCGCCCAGCTGGCGCGCCAGGCCGCGGACGAGGCGGGCGGACGTTTCGTGGCCGGCTCGATCGGCCCGCTGAACGTCACGCTCTCGCTCTCCCCGCGCGTCGAGGACCCGGCCTACCGGGCGGTGACCTTCGACGAGGTCCGCGCCGCCTACGCCGAGCAGATCCAGGCACTGGCCGACGGCGGGGTCGACCTGCTGCTGATCGAGACGATCTTCGACACGCTCAACGCGAAGGCCGCGATCGCCGCCGCGCGCGAGGTCGCCCCGCACCTGCCGCTGTGGATCTCGGTGACGATCGTCGACCTGAGCGGGCGTACGCTGTCGGGGCAGACCGTCGAGGCGTTCTGGAGCGCGATCCGGCACGCCGAACCGCTCGTGGTCGGCGTGAACTGCGCGCTGGGCGCCAAGGAGGCGCGCCCGCACGTCGCCGAGCTGTCGCGCCTGGCGGACACCTACGTGGCCTGCCATCCCAATGCCGGCCTGCCCAACGCGTTCGGCGGCTACGACGAGACCCCGGAGGAGACGGCGGCGCTGCTCGACGAGTTCGCCAGGGCGGGCATGGTCAACATCGTCGGCGGGTGCTGTGGGACCTCGCCGGGGCACATCGAGCGGATCGCGGCCGCCGTGTCCGGCCTCCCGCCCCGCCAGATCCCGGCGCCGGAGGCCCGCACCCGGTTCAGCGGCCTGGAGCCCTTCGAGATCGGCCCGGACACCGGATTCGTCATGATCGGGGAGCGCACCAACGTCACCGGTTCGGCGCGTTTCCGGCGCCTGATCGAGGCGGACGACCACCAGGGCGCCGTCGATGTCGCCCTGGAACAGGTGCGCGGCGGGGCCAACCTGCTCGACGTCAACATGGACGCCGACCTGCTCGACAGCGAGCGGGCGATGACCACCTTCCTGAATCTGATCGCGACCGAGCCGGAGGTCGCCCGTATCCCGGTCATGATCGACAGTTCGCGCTGGAGCGTGCTGGAGGCCGGGCTCAAGTGCGTGCAGGGCAAGGGCGTCGTCAACTCGATCAGCCTCAAGGAGGGCGAGGAGTCGTTCCTGGAGCAGGCGCGGATCATCCGGGGCTACGGGGCCGGCGTGGTGGTCATGGCCTTCGACGAGCAGGGACAGGCCGACACCGTCGAGCGCAAGGTGTCGATCTGCGCCCGCGCCTACGACCTGCTGACGCAGAAGGCCGGGTTCGCCGCCGAGGACATCGTGTTCGACCCCAACGTGCTCGCGGTCGCCACCGGCATCAGCGAGCACAACGGGTACGCGAAGGCGTTCATCGAGGCGCTGCCGCTGATCAAGCAGCGCTGCCCGGGAGCGCGGACCAGCGGCGGCATCTCCAACCTGTCGTTCTCCTTCCGAGGCAACGACGTCGTACGCGAGGCGATGCACTCGGCGTTCCTCTTCCACGCCGTGCGCGCCGGCCTTGACATGGGCATCGTCAACGCCGGGCAGCTCGCGGTCTACCAGGACATCCCCGCCGACCTGCTCGAACTCGTCGAGGATGTGATCTTCGACCGGCGTCCGGACGCCACCGACCGGCTCGTCGCCTTCGCCGAGACGGTGAGCGGGTCCGGCACACGTCGGGTCGTGGACCTGGCCTGGCGGGAGGCGCCGGTGGAGGAGCGGCTGGCGTACGCCCTCGTGCACGGCATCGTCGACTTCATCGAGGCCGACACCGAGGAGGCCCGGCAGCTGAAGGCGCGCCCCCTGGAGGTGATCGAGGGGCCGCTGATGGACGGGATGAAGGTCGTGGGCGACCTGTTCGGCGCGGGAAAGATGTTCCTGCCACAGGTGGTCAAGAGCGCCCGGGTGATGAAGCGCTCGGTCGCCTACCTTGAGCCCTACATGGAGGCGGAGAAGGAGCAGGCGCGGCTGGAGGGACGCCTCGACACCGGCCGGGGCCAGGGAAAGGTGGTGCTCGCCACCGTCAAGGGCGACGTGCACGACATCGGCAAGAACATCGTCGGCGTCGTCCTGGGCTGCAACAACTACGAGGTCGTCGACCTCGGGGTGATGGTCCCGGCCTCGGTCATCCTGGACACCGCGGTCGCCGAGGGCGCCGACGTCGTCGGGCTCTCCGGGCTGATCACCCCGTCGCTGGACGAGATGGTCACCGTCGCCGAGGAGATGCGGCGCCGCGGGCTGAAGCTGCCCCTGCTGGTCGGCGGCGCCACGACGTCGCGCCAGCACACCGCGGTCCGTATCGCCCCCGCCTACGACCACAGCACGGTCCACGTGCTCGACGCCTCCCGCGTCGTCGGCGTGGTCTCCGACCTGCTGGACACCGAGCGGGCCGGAGAGCTGGACGCGAGCAACCGCGCCGACCAGGAGCGCCTCCGTGAGCAGTACGCGGGCAAGCAGCGCACCCCCCTGCTGGCCGTCGACCGGGCCCGGGCGAACCCCGAGCGGGTCCCGTTCGACGATCTGCCCGTCCCCGACTTCACCGGCGTCCGCGTCGTGGAGCCGGACCTGGCCGCCCTCCGGGAGATGATCGACTGGCAGTTCCTCTTCCTGGCCTGGGAGCTGAAGGGCAAGTACCCGGCGATCCTCGACCAGCCGGTGGCCCGGGAGCTCTTCGACGACGCGAACACCCTGCTCGACCAGATCATCGCCGAGGGCCACTTCCAGGCCGTGGGCGCCTACGGCTACTGGCCCGCCCACTCCGAGGGCGACGACATCGTGCTTGAGCACGGCCTCCGCCTGCCGATGCTGCGCCAGCAGACGGCCAAGCCCGAGGGGCGGCCCAACAGGTGTCTGGCGGACTACCTGGCCCCGGCGGGGGATCACCTCGGCGGGTTCGCCGTGGCGATCCACGGCGCCGAAACCCTCGCGGACGTCTACCAGGCCCAGAACGACGACTACCGGGCGATCATGGTGAAGGCCCTCGCCGACCGGCTGGCCGAGGCGTTCGCCGAGCACATCCACCTGCGGGCGCGGCGGGACTGGTTCGAGCCGGACGCCGACCCCCGCATCGAGGACCTGCACGCCGAGCGCTTCCGCGGCATCCGTCCCGCGCTCGGCTACCCCGCGAGCCCGGACCACAGCCAGAAGCGGGACCTGTTCGACCTGCTCGGCGCCGACCGGCTGGGCATGGGCCTGACCGAGTCCTTCGCGATGACACCCGCGGCCAGCGTCAGCGGGCTGATCTTCGCCCACCCAGGGTCGCGGTACTTCACCGTGGGGAGGGTCGGCAGGGACCAGGTCGAGGACTACGCCCTGCGGCGCGGCCTGGACCTCGCGGAGGTAGAGCGCTGGCTGCGCCCCAACCTCGCCTACGACCCCGAGTGATCCGAACCGTCGGCCGGTGCCGTGGGTCGCTGACGGCCCGGCCGCCGGGATGTGGTTCATCCCGATGACCGGTGGCGGAGGTCGGGGAGGGGCGAGGGTGACGTGCTCGCTGCTCGCCACGGGAGCTCGTGACCGCGTCCGAGGTAGGCCGGTCCCACGTCTCGCACCACGCCGCCGGCCATCGCGACGATCGAACGGCCCCCAGCCGCGCTGGGGGCCGTTCGCCGCGTTCAAAGAGCGGGAGATCAGACGCCGAACGCCGCCGGGTAGCGGATGACGCCGCCCGGGACCGGCCGTTCAGGGTCGAGGGCGAGCGCCATCATGTACTTGTCCTCGACGTCGAAGGGCGGGCGGATGCCGTACCCGGAGGCCGGGGTGAAGCCGAAGCGCGGGTAGTACTCGGCGTGGCCGAGCACGACCACCAGGTTCTCGCCCTGCTGGCGGGCGGCGTGCAAAGCGGCGCGGATGGCGGCGGAACCGGCGCCTTGCCGCTGATGTTCGGGCCTGACGGCGCACGGGCCCAGAGCGAGGGCGGGTGAGTCGCCGACGTGGCAGCGGGTGAGCAGCGCGTATCCGGTGAGGTCGCCGCCAGGGGCCTCGGTCAGCCAGGACATGCCGGGCAGCCACGCCTGCGGGTCGGCCCGCAGCGCCTCGACGAGGTCGGCCTCGTGTGGGCTGGGGAAAGCAGCAAGGTTGATGTCGCGGATGGCGGCGACGTCGCCGGCGCTCTCGGGGCGGGTGGTCCAGGAAGAGGTCATGGTCGGGTTCGTCTCCTTGTCCTGCGGGTGCAGGACGTAGCCGGTGTACTGGTAGTCCGCGCCGTGCTCGCGGCGCATGGTGATCTCTTGCAGGGTGGCCGTGACCGCCTCGCGCATCCCGGGTACGGCCAGGTCGGCCGCGTGGGCGCGCTGTGACAGCAGGTGGCGGGTGGTCGCGTCGGAGCCGGGGCCTTGACGTGCCAGGTTGTCGTGCAGGGCGAAGAACGCCGCCACTGCGGGATCGCTGATCGGGTCGTGCGGGCTTTCGGGCATGGTGGTGCGGGCTGCTGACGGACGATGAGTGGTCGGAAAGGTCGGTGGGACGCGGCCGGTCATGGCTGCTGGTCCCGGAACCTGTAGGTGGCGCGCAGGTGACTGGTGATGGCCTTCTGCCGGTTGACGCGCTCGTCGCGC
Source organism: Streptosporangium sp. NPDC002544 (assembly GCF_040295965.1). NCBI lineage: Bacteria > Bacillati > Actinomycetota > Actinomycetes > Streptosporangiales > Streptosporangiaceae > Streptosporangium > Streptosporangium sp. NPDC002544. The sequence goes on from NZ_JBEOWJ010000026.1 coordinate 41,582, forward strand.
AGCCGGGCATCGGTACGTGAGGCCGCCCAGACGTTCTCCCGTTGCAGCTTGCGGTAGCTGCGCAGACGACGTTCGGGCAGTTCACCCGCCCCGATGGCGGCCTGGACCGCACATCCTGGCTCGGTGTCGTGGGCGCAATCGCCGAAGCGGCAATGCGCGGCGAGGTCTTCGATCTCGGCGAAGACCTGCTCCAGGCCGTCGGCGGCGTCGTGCAGGCTGATCCCGCGCAGGCCGGGCGTGTCGATGAGGACCCCACCGCCGGGCAGGGGGACCAGCTCGCGGCGGACGGTGGTGTGGCGGCCCTTGCCGTCCTGCGCGCGTACCGTGCCGGTGGCCAGCAGCTCCTCGCCGAGCAGCGTGTTGCCGAGGCTGGACTTGCCCGCACCCGAGGGGCCGAGCAGCACGGTGGTGCCGCGCAGCAGCGCGGCCAGCACGTCGATGTTGTGACCGGTGGCGACGCTGGTGACCAAGATGTCCACGCCGGGTGCCAGCGCGCCGGCCTCGGCGTGGACGGCCTCGGGATCGGTGGCCAGGTCCGCCTTGGTCAAGACGATCACTGGCTGTGCCCCGCTCTCCCAGGCCAGGGCGAGCAGCCGCTCCAGTTTGGCCGCGTCCAGGGGCGTGGCCAGGGACAAGGCGATGACGACCGTGTCGACGTTGGCGGCGAGCACCTGCCCGTGGGAGGACCTGGACGCCGACGAGCGCACGATCGCGCTGTGCCGCGGCAGCAGCGCCGCCAGGTGCGGCTCGGCGCCCGGGCGCAGCGCGGCCCAGTCGCCGGTGCAGGGCGTCAGGAGCGGGGCGGGCGGGTGTGGCGCGACGAACGTGGCCCGCATCGGGCCCGACGCGGTGATCGCCGTGCACAGGCCGCGATCGACCCGGGAGATCCGGGCCGGCACCAGGCCCGCTTCGTGATGTTCGGTGAAGGTTTGGTCAAGTGCGCCGGTCCACCCGTACCGGGACAGGCCGGATGGAGCGGTGTATGTGTGTGGCAATGTGAGAGACCCTTGCGGAGAAGGGGCCCCGACGAGACGCGGACATCACCCTGCCTGGCGAGCCGGGTGGCTCAAGGCTGGGGGAAGAAGTGGGTCAGACCAGGGCCCGGGACGTGAGGTTGGTCCGGGCGCTGCGCATGGCAGCGGTCTTCACCGCGGTCATCAAACCTCACCTCCCTCCCACGAAGATCCAATACCGAACGAACGGCAGCCTAGCACCCCGGCAGGGTCGGTTGTACCGCTGCCGTTCCCGCTCTTATCCGCCGACGCCTCCGACCTGGTGTTCGGCCAGGTCGGCGATGCGCGGGGAGAACCGGTACCCGCAGATCGCGAACAGCCCGAACACCAGGCCGGCGTAGCCGGTGGTGTCGGTGATGATCGTCTCACGACACCCTCCAACCCTGAAACGAAGGTGCGCCGAACGGGTACGGTGTCGCGGACCGTAATTTCCGCTTGCGTTGCGTGACAAACTCCAGTTCCCTGGGATTTTGTCGCTGTCCGAGGAGATGTTCGGGAGGGCTGGCGCTATCGCTGTCCATCGGCCCAAGGTCCTGGCTTCCGTGGGGCCTCCCGCTGGCGGCTTCGCCGTTTTCCTGGTCAGGAGGGGGAACCATCCTTCACTATTTTCGTGGACGTAACCGTCGACCGCCGACAAGGATTGATCGTGGACGAGACAGAGTTTCCGCCCTCCCTGGGTAAGGTTGCGCCACGTGGACTGGCGGCCAACGGGATAACCCGTTACGAACAGTTGGCCGCCCGGTCCGAACGCGAACTCCTGGACATCCATGGAGTCGGACCGAAGGCCATACGAATCCTTCGTGAGGAGTTGGCATCCCGCGGTCTGAGTTTCCGCGATGACTGATGCTTGACGTGCTGGGATGTGCTGCTGCCGAGACGGCCGACATCCTGGGCACGTCGGTCGGTTCGGTGACGAGCGCACTTCAACGTGCGCGGGTGACCCTCGCAACGAAACAGGCGCCGCCGGTCCCGCTGGATCCGTCGTCTGAGGTGCTGCTCGCGCGGTACTGCGAAGCGTTCGAGAACGATGACGTTGACGCCTCGGCCGGGCTTCTGCACGAGGACGGCACGACATCGATGCCTCCATTCCCCTGGTGGCTGCGCGGTCGCGCAGACATGGAAGCCGCATTGCGAGCAGCGGGCACCCCTTGCGCCGGCTCGCGCGTTGTGCCGGTTCATGCGAACGGGACAACCGCGGTCGCACTGTACTCGCCAGACGAGATCGGGCACCTGCGCCCGTTCGGGCTCACGGTCATCGAGTGGCTCGATGGCCAGATGATCGCCGGGACCACGTTCCTTGAACAGCCATCGCGGATGTTCGAGATGTTTGGTCTGCCCGATGAGTTTCGGGAGGCTGCCTCGTATACCTTGGCATGAGCAACTACATACACCTTGGCGAGGTCGATCTCTGGTACGACGAGAAGGGCACTGGGGAGCCTGTCGTCCTGATGCACGGCAACTTCAGCGACTCTCGGGACTTCGCAGGGAACCTTGACACACTCTCCTCGCACTCGCGGCTGTTGCTGCCCGAACGCCGGGGCCACGGGCACACGGCGGACGTCGCCGGTCCCATCACCATCGACAACATGGCGGCGGACATGATCGCGTTCGCTGAGCGGATAGTCGGCGGCCCGTCCTCGCTTGTCGGATACAGTGCGGGCGCCGGCGTCGCCCTGTGGGTCGCGACCCAGCGCCCCGACCTCGTGTCGCAGCTCGTGCTGATCAGTTGCGCGTTCGACCCGGCCGGCCTGATCGTGCGACCCGATGCCGGCGGAGAGTGGCCGCCCCAAGTGATCAAGGCATATGGTGAGGTCTCGCCCGATGGCGAGGCCCACTTCCCCGTCATCGCACGCAAGATCGCAGCATCCGTCGATGACGGTGCGCCACTCACTTCCGAGGCCCTGGCACAGGTGAAGTGCCCCACGCTCGTGATCGCCGCGGACGACGACATCGTGACCCTTGAGCACACCCTGGAGCTGTATCGGGCTCTCCCCGACGGATACCTCGCGATCGTCCCCGGATCGAGTCACCTGCTGCTGTTCGAACACCCGGAACTATGCACGCGGCTCGTCGGCGATTTCCTCGCGGGACGACGCGGACCACGGTGGATGCCTGTCTCCCGTGCCGGAGAGTGAGCTAGGCCGTGTCTCACAACCTCCAAAGTGAGACGACTCGTCATTCCCGGTAGCCCCAGCTCGGCGGGATGGTCTGACACCAGCAGGCCGCCCGGACGCCCTGCGCGGCGGGATACCTTCACGGCGACCTCGGTGCCCTCTGCCGTCGTGGCTCGCAGGACCGAGGCATCGGTGTCCTGCCCGCCGGCGACGAAAGAGGGCACCGAGCAGCGGAAGCCGAAAATCGCTTCGATCTCACCCTGCAGCACTGCGACGTCGACCGCAGGCCTGGCCGGGGCCGAGAAGGCGCTCATCCCGTCACCGTCCCAGCGCCCGCGGGGAGCGAAGAAGCGTGCGCGTGCACCCACCAGGCGAGCGGAAGTGCGATCAGCACCACCGCCTGGATCGCGAGCAACGCCGGAGCGACGCCCCAACGGTCTGCCACCAGGCCGGCTCCCAGGGCGACGAGCGCGTAGAGCACGCTGCCGAGCAGCGACGCAAGCGAACCCATCGTCGCGCGTTCCCGGTCGGTGAACTCGCGCTGCAGCAACGTCTGCTGGGCGATTGTCGACATGCCGTAGGCCGGTGACCCAAGCAGCACGGGCGAAAACACCGTCGGCTTGACCAGCGCCACGAAGTTCGCCACGTTGTCGAACAGTTCACCGAACAGCAGAGTGCGGGCCGCGCCCACCCGGCCGATCACCCAACCACTGACGCGGAAGCCGACGAAGGCCACGCCATGGCCGAAGGTGCGCCACAGGCCCAGCGCCCAGAGCGGCCACAGCCCTGCCACGAAAACAGGCGACAACTGGGCCGCGCTTTCGCTGCTGTAACGAAGCGCCGACACCAGAGTCATCCGGCGGAGCACCGGATTACGGCGGATGCCGCGCAGGGCCGATCCGAGATGCACCAGCACGTTCGATTCCAGCGGGCCGTGCACCCGCGGTTCCCGGACCCGCAAGGCGACGAGCACGCACAGCACCTGCGGCACGACCGACAGCACGACCACCACACGCAGCGACCACGCGCCGGCGACCACACCACCCATGGCTGCCGCCAGTGCGAGCGCGATCTGGAACATCGAGTTCACCCGGCCCGAGTGCCGGGGGAACTCCTCCTCCCGGCCGGCTTCGAGCAACGTGTCGTAGAGCAGAGACTCGTTGTTGCCGCTCCACAGTGAGGTCGCCAATCCCTCCAGCACAACAGCTGCCAGGAGGAGGCCGTAGCCCGAAGCGCCGGCGTACCCGAGATGGGCGGCCACCATGACGACGGCACCGGTGATCATCGTGCCGCGTCGGCCGAGGCGGTCGGAGAGCACCCCGGTAGGGACTTCGAACGCTGCCGAAGACAGCATCTTCACCGCCAGGAGGCTGGCGGCAGCGGTGTACGAGCCGGTGACTTGCGCGAAGTAGATGACCATAATCGGCCCGTACATGCGGAAGTCGCCGAAGAAGTTGAACCAGCTCAGCAGGCGGACATTCCGGTTGACAGCCTGATCAGCGGAGTTCGGAGCAGGCGGAGCTGACCTCGACCGTTGAGATTTCCTGCCGAACGGGGCAGCGATCAGGCGTTCGACCAGGACACGTACACGGAGCAGTGAAGAATGACGAGCGGACACAGCAGAACTCCCGGAAAGGCGAACGGAGACGCCAAACAGCGCCAAGGGCCGGTGACACGTGTCACCTCGCCCCGGCGACCGGGATGTGTGCTGACTTTGCTGCTACACGCGCGGCGTTACAAGCCTGCGACTGCGGTCACCAAGGGGCGAACGGAAGCTCCGGTCATCGTTGTAGACATCAGTGCTCCTCAATTCCCCAGGCGGACGGGATTCCGCAACAGCTTCAACTCTAGTGACCGAAGGACCTACGTGTCCGCTGAATCACGGACACAACGGCGGGTGACCGCGCCTCATGGCCGCTTGAGCCAATCCAGGACGGCGGCGAGGACAACGCCGCCGCGGTAGACAACGGCATGCTTGTCGTAGCGGGTGGCCAGGCCGCGCCAGTTCTTCATCCGGTTGAAGAACCGTTCCACGACGTTGCGGTTCTTGTAGTCCTCGCTGTCATGGGAGACGGGCCGTAGGTCCGCAGTCGCCGGCCTTCGATACACACGGAGTCACCTTGATTCTCGATCTGGTGGGCAAGGCGCTCAGCCTGCGGATGTAGGGCCCGGTTCACGGGGACGCTCCGGTTCCGCCGTTGGGAACAGGATCATGCTCAGCAGGTGAGGGGTGCGGCCGGGCGCGGGTTGGTTGTCCGTCCTTGACGCGAGGACGCCGCGCAGCGCGTCGATCATCTCGGCGAGCTCGTCGGGGGTGAGCCAGAGGGTGCCCTGCCGGTAGCTCACGGAGTCGGCCGTCGGGTCGGCTCCCTCCCGGTCGAGGTAGGCGTTGAACTCGGCGTGCAGGGCGGCCATGGCCGCGGCGAACCCCTGGCGGTGCTCGTCCAGGGACATCGACGCGGCCGTCTCGGCGTCGATCCCCGCGTGCTCGCGGCGTAGCCGGTAGTGGCGTTCGACGGCGCCGTGCACGCGCTGCTCGTCGACGACTTCCAGCACTCCTGCCTCGGCCAGCAGGCCGACGTGCCGGTACACGGTGGTCTTGGGGACATCGGTCAGGCCGGCGCACAGGTCGGACGTGGTGCGGGTGCGACCGCCGGACATGGCGTGCACGATGCGCAGCCGGACCGGATGGAGGAGCAGCTCAAGGGTGTCCACCGCTCCACGATCCCACATCTGGTACCGTTCCCGAAATTGGGAAAGTAAATGCCGATGGCGTGGTGATCGCCTTCGCCAGGCCGGTGCCGACAGTGAGGGAGTCAGCGATGCAACGTCAAGCGGCCGAGGTAACGCCCCCGGTGGGACGGCACTACCAGGTCGGGGACCGGACACTGTTCCTTCACCGGTCGGGTAACGGGAGCCCGGCGGTGGTGTTCCTGCCCGGGGCCGGCTCATCCGGCATGGACGGCTTTATCGTTCAGCAGCGGGCCGCTGAACTCACCACGAGCGTGCTCTACGACCGGGCCGGAACGGGGTGGAGCGACCGGGCCGAGCTGCCACGCACCTCCACCCAGGTCACCGACGAGCTGCGCGAGCTGCTGCGGGTCGCCGGCGTGTCCGCTCCCTACCTGCTGGTCGGTCATTCCCTCGGCGGCCTCTACGCACGCCACTATGCGCAGCGTTTCCCCGACGAGGTGGCGGGCCTGGTCCTGGTGGAGCCCGAACACGAGGACTACGACTCCTACATGCCCCAGAAGCTGAACGAGCTGTACCAGGCATGGGACCCCGACGAGGCGTTGCCCGAGGAGTTGCCCGACGAGATCGTCCAGTTCTACCGCGGCCTGTTCGCCCGGGAGATGGCCGACTGGCCGCAGGAGATTCGCGGGCCGCTGATCGAAGGTCACGTCAGCCCGGAATGGCTGAGGATCGGCGGCCAGGAGGCGGCCAACCGTTACCAACTCCATGACGAGGTACGCAACGCGGGACCGATGCCCGACGTCCCGCTGATCGTGCTCACCGCTACGGCGATCGACCCCTTCAAAGAAGCGGTCACCCAGGGCATACCCACATCGCTTCTCCACGAGGAGGCCGAAGCAAAGACGCGGCTCTACACCGCGCTGGCCGAATCGGTTTCGCATGGCGAGAACCGCGTGATGGATGACGCCGGACACGCCTCCGTCATCTTCCGCCGCCCCGATGCCATCCTCCAGGCGATCCAGGACCTACTCGGCGGACTCGGCAACTGAATAGTGGCCGAACGCGGTGTCGTCGCTCGTCCAGGTAGCGGGATGCCATGGACGGGCGACAGCCGTACCGGAACCCGCTCAGCCCCCCGGACACGGCCGAGGGCGAGACTCACCTCGATGACCAGCGGCGGAGGTCGGCCAGGCCGGGGCGTAGGTCGGGGAGGGGCGGGAAGATCAGGCGGTTGCCCGAGAGGGTGGGCAGGGCGAAGGCGACGGCCTTGCCGGGGGTGGCGGTGGCGAGGGTGATGGCCGGGTAGGTCTGGCAGTGGCCGCCGGAGAGCTGGTGGGCCAGGAGCAGGCCGCGGCCGTCGCCGGGACGGGCAAGACCTGGCCGGGGACCAGCGGAGAGTATTCCCTCAGCAAGAAGCACCCCGTCATGGCGAAGGTCCTGGCCGGTGTGACGCAGGTAGAGGAGTGGCCGGTCACCGCGTGTGGAGAGGTCGCCGCGATGAACGCGTACCTCAACAGCACCGGCATCACCGATGTGTCCAAGATCCCCAGGGACACCCTCTACTTCCATGCCCAGACCTGGAACGCCATGGCCGGCAAGTGGCAGGCCCGCTCCGGGTGCGGGAACTGCCGCCAGTGGGTGACGAAGATCGGCGCGGCCTGGATCTGAAACCCGCCCTCGCCGCCTGTTTCGCCCGCCGTTCTATTGTGCACAGTGACGGCCGGCCTTGCCCGGGACGGCGAGGCAAGGGCCGGGGCGCCGATCCCCAGGTCGTCAAGGTGCTGGGCATGGAGGTGTTCCGATCCGACGTACCGGCCACGGCCGGGCTGGACCGCAGTGCCTCCGGTGGAGTGGTGGAACAGACGGCGCCACGCCATCTGGGTGGGGAAACTCGTACACCATTTCCGTGGACGCGACCGGGGGGAGTTCAATGTGTGCTCAAGTCGTGCGGCACAGCGGGTCGGATCGCCCTGTGTACCCACCAAGCGCAGGCGTAAAGGGTGAGCGCGCAGGCCAGCGCGGCGCCACCGCCCTTCGCCGAGTCCGAGAGGATTCCCTCCACTACCTGTTGGACAGTTGCCTGGTCGGCTGCGGCAGGTCCGCCCCGGTAGTCCTCCAGGGTCTGCATGTTGACCACGGCGCCGGTGAGGGCGGCAACGGTCAGCGCTGTTATGACGCTCCAGCGTGCCGCTGCCGGAAACCCGGCCCGGACGGTGGTGTCGGCGGGGACTCGGCTCAGGCGGCGCCACAAGTGCGCCGCGATGGCGACCAGCCCTCCGACCGTGCTGACGTGCTGGACCACCCGCGCTACCGTGAGATCCCCCGTGACGTAGGACCGCAGGACGCTCAGGTGAGTGACCACGTAGCCGTCGGCGTGCGTGAAGGAGTCCCATACCAGGTGGGACAGGATGCCGATCACGACGGACAGCAGCACCCAGCCTGTCCGGCGCAGGCCATCACCGCCGCGCTCGGCTGGCCTGGCCGGGGAGAGCCGGGCGGGCAGCAGGTCGGCGGCCGGGCGGCGCACCAGCCAGTACAGCATCAGGAGAGCCAGCGCATACGGCACCCCCAGGGCGATGCCGGACAGGCTGTGGGAGACGGTGGCGTTGAGGAACGGCTCGTACCAGGACTGGGCACTCACGGGTATGCGCGCGCCGGCAAGGAAGTACGGCGCGTCCGGAGCCATGGCTCCGCAGACCAGGGCGGCCGGGGAGAACGGGTGGCGCAACAGCGGCAAGACGGCTGCGGGGTGGGACAGCGTGAACGGCATCGAGGTTCTCCTCCGTGCCGGCGCGGTCCTGCGGGGGCGAGCGCCGGGTGCGGTCGGACATAGGACGGCACACGCAGCCCTATGAGCCGAATAGTTGAATAACTCCCCCAAGGATATATGCCGGTTACCTGACTATTCAGAGGGGTGGTCAGCAAACACGAAGCCGCCCCTCGAGTTGAGGAGGGCTGCTGGCGAAGGGCTTTAGCGCCGGCTGGGCCGGCCGCGAAGGCGAAGTGCGTGCACGCCGGCGGCCAGCGCACCGGCCAGCGGCACAACCGCGGCGATCCCCAGGACGGGAAGCGGCTGACCCCAGGCTCCTGTGTAGGCGTAGGCAAGGAACGGCGGGCAGGCTGCGGTCATCACGGCCGTCTCGGTCAGCCCCGGTGACCTTGACCGCCAAGCCAGCGTGAGGCCGGTGGTCGCGAGTACAAGCAGGGGCCACATGCCGTAGTCGGTGCTGATCGGCAGTACGTCCGCGTAGAGAGCGGTCACCGGCAGCCACGCCGCGGCAGCCATCGCGCCGGCTGCGGCACACACCCTGGGCCCCGGCATCAGATCGGGCGGACAGGCCAACACGACCAAGGCGGTGAGCAGCGCCATGGCTGGGGTGACGATCGGGTCGCCGAACGCGGGCCCGCTGACGACAGCCGCGACGGCCGACCCCGCGAGTCCGACGGCGACCGCGACCACACCTCCCCGCCATCGCCCTGTCAGCGCCGTGACCGCCCCGACGACGACCAGCGCCGAAGCGAGCAGCAGCGCGCTCCACGCGTCGGCGAAGAAACGCACCGGGGCCGGTGAGGCGACCACGCCGGCATACCAGCGGCTCAGATGCACACCGCAACCCGCCGCCGCCGCGGCCACCGCGAACGGCGCCGCGCTTGCCAGTAATCGTCCTGCGGCTGTCGCGGAACTCACGCCCAGCCTCATCCGCACCGCGTGACCGGCGATGTCCGCGGCCTCCCGGAACCTGCCCGCAGGGGAGGCTTCCGTCGCGGTCTGCTGATAGACGGCAAGGATTTCCTCACCGCACTCCAGACGATACCGCCGCGGATACAGGCGCAGAACCAGCCCGATCACGCCTGCGTCACCGCCACCCCGGAGGCCCCCAGTCGCCGGCGGGCTTCACGGGCGGTGGCCGCCATCCGCTCCGCCGCGGCCGCCAGCCTCTCCCGCCCCAACGGTGCCAAAGCGTAGACCTTGCGGGCCCGGCCGTCGACGACCTCCTCACGATGCACCTCGATCAGCCCTTCCTTCTGCAGCCGATCGAGGGCACCGTAGAGGGTGCCGGTACGCAAGATCACTCGGTTACCGGAGAGTGATTTCACCTCCTGGGCGATGGCGTAACCATGCCGCGGCTCGTCCGCCAGGGCTGTCAGCACCAGAAGAGTCGGCTCCTGCAATACACGCTCGCTCATCCACTCAACATATGTCGCCCAGCGACCTATCGACAATGCTGGGGCGCCGCGGTGTCCGGTGTCGACTGTTGTCCTGGCGGGTCCGGCGCGCTGCGTGGGCCGGGCACCGCCGCCGCCGTGACGGCCAGGTCGAGCCGGTTGTTCATTGCGCGTACCCCTACCCTGCTGTTCACCGTCGCCTACGAGATGCTCGGCCGACGGGCGGAAGCCCTACCTGACCCCGTTGGTTCCCCGCCCGGATACGGCCCCCGGCACCCCGAGCGGGGGCATAGTTCACCCCGATGACCAGCGGCGGAGGTCGGCCAGGCCGGGGCGGAGGTCGGGGAGAGGCGGGAAGATCAGGCGGTTGCCCGAGAGGGTGGGCAGGGCGAAGGCGACGGCCTTGCCGGGGGTGGCGGTGGCGAGGGTGATGGCCGGGTAGGTCTGGCAGTGGCCGCCGGAGAGCTGGTGGGCCAGGAGCAGGCCGCGGCCGTTCTCGGCGAGCAGGGGCAGGCCGATCTCCTTGACCGAGTGCAGCAGGTTGAGGATGAGGCGGACCTCGTGGGTGTTGGGGTCGCCGTCGACGATCTCGCACCAGCTGGGGGTGCCGTCCAGGCTGAAGACGCGCAGCTCGTACGGGGGACGGGCGTGCTTTTCGGCGTTGGCGGCGAGTTCGGCGACGATGAGTTCGGCGGTGTCGATGTCGTCCTCGGGCAGCCCCGTGTGCTGGAGCACCTCGCGGACGATGGCGCGGGCGCGGCGGGAGACGGTGCCGGGTCGCAGCACCTTGACCAGCGCACGGATGTCACTCCGCCCCGCCGCGTCGCTGTCTCGTCCCGTCGTCGTCCCGTTGTCCAGCCTGGCCGTGCTGCTTTCCCATGCCGTCGTCCCGCTGTATAGCTCCGTCGCGCTGCTGTCCTGTCCCGTCGTGCCGCTGGCCTTGCCCGGGGTTTCGGCGTTTTGTCCCGGCGTCTCGATATTCCGGTCCGTTGTTCCGGTGTCGTACCTCGGCGGGGCGACCGGTCCGGCCGGGGTGAAGGGCTTCCAGTTGTGGGCGGGTGGGGGAGCCGGGCTTTCTGCGGGGTGGTGCGGGGCACCTGGGGGGATGTCGCCGGCTGGTGGCATGGGCGTGCTCCGTTCGCTGTGGGGCTGTGCCCAGCAGGAAACGCCAGCATGGTGACGAGGGTGAACATCGACATCTGATCATTGATCACTGTCCGATGAGACCCGGCCAACGGCGAACGTGGCTGGGTGTCAGCCGGTCGTATCGAGCGTTGGTGGGCGAAAATCTGTCGTTTGGCCGGGGGGATGGTGGCCGGGGGCCTGTGGACATCACAATGAGTGGTGATTCGACTACCAAGGGAGAGTGATCGTGGGGAAGGTAGGCGGCGGGAAGGGGCGTCCGGATCTGCTGAGGGCGCGGCTGGAGCGGGGGATGACGCAGGAGGAGGCTGCGGGCGCGGTCGGGGTGGCCGTGGGGACGTGGGGGAGGTGGGAGCGGAGCGAGCAGGGGATCCGGCCGCACAGCCGCAGGAAGATCGCGGCGGTGTTCGAGGCGGAGGCGGGGGAGGTCGAGCAGTGGATAGAAGGGTGGGCCCTCGGGGAGACATCTTCGTGGCCGGTCGCGGAGTACGGCGACACATCGACGGCGGCTAGCGTGAAGTCGGCCGCCTTGCTGTGGAGGTATGAGATGGACGAATCCCGCCGCCACCTGCTGACCGCGTTGCCGTTCGTGCCTTCGGTTTTGGCGGGGTGGATAACGGCGTGGAACTACAGCGACCCGCCTCAGGCGGTCGCGCAGCGAGGAAACAGGCGCACGGTGGGCCAGGCCGACATCGACCGGATCAACGAGGCGCGCAAGGTTTTCAGTAACCTGGACGACCAGTTCGGGGCCGGTCTGGTCCGCCCGACGGTGGTTCGGTACCTGGACACCACGGTGACCCCGTTGCTGCGAGGCCGCTACGACGACCAGGTGGGATCGGCGCTGATGTCGGCGGCGGCCGGAATGACTTGGTTGGCGGGTTGGACGGCTTTCGACCTGAACCAGCACGGTCAGGCGCAGCAGCACTTCGGTCAGGCGCTGCGGCTGGCGAAGACGGGGAACGACCCGCTGACCGGTGTCTGGATACTGGTGACGATGACCTCGCAGGCGCTTCATTTGGAGCAGGCCGCCCTGGCGGTGTGGCTGGCCAGAGCCGCGGCCGATACCGCACGCCGCGCACAGGCATCTCCGCATGTCATGGCGCTGATGCTGACCAAGCAGGCATGGGCGACGGCCATGCAGAGTGGGGCGGCCGAGACCCACGACAGGCACGGTGCCAAGCAGGTTGAGCGGCTGCTCGTCGAGGCCGAGCGTGCGTACGCCCAGGGGACCATCGACCGCGACCCGGCGTGGATCGCCAGGTATGACGAGGCGGAGTTCAAAGCACAGATTGGCCGCTGTTGGAGCCTGATCGGCGAGCATAGGCGGGCTGCGGACTGCGCGGAAGCGGCCGTGGCGGAGTTCGGCAACCGTTTCCCGCGATCCGCCCAGCGCAACAGGCTGCACACGGCCGAGGCGTACCTGGGGATGGGCGAGCTGGAACAGTCCCTCGCCGCCGCCCGAGCCGCGATCCCGGCAACGAAGGCACTGACCTCCGCCCGCTCGACCGACCTGATCCGGCAGTTCGCCGACCGGCTTGAGCCGTACAAGGGCAGCATGATGGTCCGTGAGTTCCGCGACCACCTCAACCACGAACTCGCCGCCTGACCACTTGCGGGACGGAGCTGCAACCGGTGAGCGGGTCTCACCGGTTGGTTCACCTCGTTTCCGCGACTGTCTGAACCGTGAGCTTGTTGCCTGATCGTGTGTGGGATGGGGGTGGTCGTTCGGTGGGCGGGTCTCGCCTGGTGGTTCACTTCGTTTCCGTGACCGTCTGAACCACGAACTCGCCGCCTGACGATCAGGCCGGGTCCGATGTCGTAGGGGAGCGGGAAAGGCTGCCCGTCCGGAGCGGATTCGGCCCGGCAGTACCCCGGACCGCCCGCCAAGCCACCAGATGGACCCGCCCACGGCGCCAGAGGCGGGCTGGAGAGACGTCTCATGGATCGCGGTAACACCGTAACGGCAACTGGCAACGGATTTGCATGCAAGCTGCATGCTAGCGTGGAAGGATGGGAATCATTCAGATTCGAGATGTCCCCGAAGCGACCGAGCGGACGCTGAAGGCGCGAGCCGAGCGCGAGGGAAAATCACTGACGGCCTACCTACGTGACCTGCTGAACGAGGAGGCGGCCACCCCGGCGCTGGACGAGGTGATGGCCAAGATCGCCGCCGACGAGCCGGTGCCGTACGACCCCGATTTCGTCCGCGAGACGCTGCGCGAGGACCGCCGGTGAGCCTGGTCGTGGACGCCTCGATCATTTTCCGCCTGCTGGCCAACGTGAAGGGCGACGACCTTCTCCGTCGGCGGCTGGCGCGCAAGGTGCACGCCCCGGCGCTGATCGACGTGGAGATCGCCTCGGTGGTGCGCGGACATGTGATCACCAGTAAGCCGGAGGTGCGGATCTCCGAGACGCGGGGCCGGATCATGCTGGAGCGCTATGCCCAGCTGCGGATCGTCCGGCATCCGATGCTGCCGCTGCAGCCGCGGGTGCTGGAACTGCGCGACAATCTCACCGCCTACGACGGCATGTACGTGGCCCTCGCCGAACTGCTGGGCATGCCGCTGCTGACCGACGACGCCAAGTTCGCCGGCGCGACGGGACACCGAGCGGAGATCCACCGCTACCCACCCCCGCTGTCGTAACCACGAAACAGCGGAGGTGTAATCGGTTGGCTGGTAGGTCCGCCTCCAGCTCAGCCAGGAGCCGCTGCCGTAACCACGAAACGCCAGCGGCGTAACCGGGAGAAAGCGCGAACGCCGGGCTCCCGATCTCACCGGGGAGTTCCCGGCGCCACTTCCGCGCCCCCAGAGGACACGCTTATCGCACTATGCGGTCGGGGCCCACTCGGTGGCGAAGGTTTCCATCTGTTTGAGGACGAGGTCCACGGCCGCGCGTTCCTCGTCCGGAGGATAGTCGAACCTCGTGAGCAGGCGTCGGATGCGGTTGCGCAGCTTGGCGCGTACTGGCTCGCGGGAGAGCCAGTCGACGGTCAGGTTCTTGCGGATGTCCGCGACCAGCGCGCGGGCGATCTGTGCGAGGATGTCGTCGCCCATCAGGGCCTTCGCCAGGCCGTGGTTGGCCACCGCGTCGTAGAAGGCCAGTTCGGCGTGGTTGAGCGGAGGGTCGAAGCGCTCGCCGCGCCGGGCCTCCGTGGAGACCTCCTTGGCCATGGCGACCAGCTCGGCGATCATTTCGGCGCTGCTGAGCTGCTGCCGCATGTAGCGGATCATCAGGTCTTCGAGCCTCTTGGCAAGGCTCTCCCGGCGGATGATGTTGTGCCGGGTCACCTCGCGCATCTTCTGCTCGATCAACCGGCGCAGGGCCTCGGCCGTCAGGTGCGGGGTCTCGGTGTTCTGGAGCTCGCGCAGATGTTCACCGTTGAGATGGGTGATGTCGAGGTTGCCGAGGCCGGCCTCGGCGTACAGGTCTGTGATCGTGTCAGCATCGACGACGGAGGCCGCGAGCTGGGAGAGGTAGACGTTGACCTCCGAAGCCAACGGCTTGCCACTGGCCTCGCGGTCCGCGGCGTCCAGCTTCATCATCCAGGCACGCACCTCCCGGAAGAAGGCGATGTCGTTGCGCCATGAGGTGAGGTCCTCGAAGCGCTCCGAGATGTCCCTGCTGGCCGCACAGAGCCGGTAGAACCGCTCCAGGCGTGTGGCGCCCTCACCTCTTCGAGGCGGGCGATCCGGGCGTCGAGAAATCGGTTGTTCTCGCGGGCGGTCTTAAGCCGCTCGGTGAGCTGCTGGTTGTCGGTGGTGAGTTTCCGGTTGTCTCGGCGGAGAGTCCGGTTCTCTAGGGTTTTTCCGGCCTATGAAAGTGCTGTTCGTGATGTCCGTGGAGGGCAGTGACCTGGGACATCCCGACCTCGTTTGTCGACCGACGTCGTTATGTTCGCGATGTCAGCACAGTTGGTATGGAGGTCACATGGCACAGAGACTGGCGATGGGGCAGCTCAGGGTTCAGAAAGTGCGGCATCGAGACGGCAGCCGTTCATACACCATCTTCGACTCGACGAGCGGGCTTCATCCGGCATCGAACCCGTCTCCTGACGACCCGGTCCGGCAGGCCGCCCCGCCACCGCGCTCGGGCGGCCTGCCCGGCCTCGCTGCCGGTCCCCGCTGGATCATCGGGTTCGGCGGATGAGGTAGCGGACGTGGGGCGTCTCCAGCCACTCCTCGTCGAGTTCCCTGCCGGTGAGCCGGCCAATGGCCGTGAGGGCCGCCGTGATCATCTCCTCGGTGGGCGATCCCACGTCCACGGGAACGTCCCAATCGGTGGGCATCCGCAGACCCTCGGCGTGCTCGTGCAGCGGGTCCAGGATCTCCTCCAACGGCGCGGAGAAGGTGAGCCGGCCGTCGATCGCGTACTCCACGCGGTGCGCGCCATCACCGTGCCAGCCGATCGCGATGGCCCTGCCGCCGTCGCGCGAGAGCTCCGACAACCGAGGTTCTTCTGTGACGTCCATCCACTGGATCTGCACCGCCAGGGTCCAGGCGTCGCAAGGGCCGACGAGGATGATCCCGTCTTCGTCACCAGGCATCTCATCACCCTCGAAGCCGAGTCCGATGTCCTCCAGCGTGAGCGCCGTCGCGCTGCCTGGGTCGGCGCCGAGCCGCCGGGCGGTCTCTTCGACCGTCAGTCCTTCAGCCCAGACAGCGGCGAAGCCGTTCGCGATGTTCTCCCAGCGGGACTCGAGCAGGTCGTACAGGTGGGTGGGGTTCGGCATGTCCATCCAATCGAACATGGGTGTGCCGCTCCCCGGTCGCGGGGAGCGGCACACCGGACTGGCTATCTCAGATCACGCTCACCCAGAAGGCGTCCTTGTGGAAGACGTGGTTCCGGACTTCGAAGAGCTGTTTATGGTTTCCGGCGTTCTTGTTGTGCTCGGTCAGCAGGGGCCTGATGGAGAAGTTCCAGCTCTGCGAGTGGGAATCATGGTCGTTCGCACGATATCCCGGCCCCTCCTTGGTATGGCTCTGGCTCACTTTCGGTGGTGACCAAGCGTGATCGTGGGCGATAAAGACGCGCTTAAGACGAATTAGCTGGTCAGAAGGATGTCATAGCCCAGTCAGGTGAGCACGGTCGGGGGCGAGCACACGGAAGCTTTTTCATCCTGATGGTCCGGTGCAGCAGGTCCTCGCGGAACGGTGCCCCCGGTGAATCTCACAGGAGCTTGTAGCGGAGCGATCCACCGGCTGCGGCCGGCCCGCGGGACCATAGAGGATGGATCTTGCTCACCTCGGTTCGGGGATGGCTCCGCACAGGTAGGTGGACCCCTCCAGCAGTTCCGGTGTCAGCGTGATTCCGGTGAGACGCTCGGCCAGGAGGAACGCCGGCCCGTCGCTGGGGTAGAGGTGTCTGTAGTCGGAGTCGATCCGCTGCATGGTCTCCGCGACCTCGTCCGGTACCTCTTCTGAGTAACCGTCATCAGCGATGAAGCAGAACCGGATCTCTCCGTCTTCGATCCAGTAGAAGTACTCGACGCCTTCGACGTCGCGGAAGTGGGAGACGAGGCGGGTTCCCGCCGACAACGACGTGATGATTCCTTCATCGGCGCCGAGCCCGCCGTTGGGCTCGACGATGAACACCCAGTCGCCGATGGCGACGGCGCCGAAGAACATGCCGTCCCAGGTGCCGTAGGTGCCGGGTCCGGAGTAGGAAGCCTTGATCAGTTCATCGAGCGTCATGGGTGTGAAATCCTCCGGTCGGCCACCGAGCCGGGTCACCAGTTGCTCGGGTGTCAGGCCGCGGACGTAGGTCAAGCAGTAGGCCTCCGCCAGGTCGGGGAAGCGCTCGTAGGAGAACCAGGCATAGTCGTCAGGGGTCGCGATCATTTCGTCATGTTCGCAGCACCGACCGACGCAATGAACCTTTTCATTATTGAGCGATCCGGTGGTTCTGCAGGACGGCGATGGCCTTGCACAGGTGCCCGGCCTTGTTGGGGCTGCAGCGGAGGATGCGCCAGCTCTTGAGCTGGGCATTCGCCCGCTCACCCGGGCCTCGAAAGTGGGCGTGTGACCGGTTGGCCCGCTTCTGGGCCTAGGGCTTGTTCCTGTGAAGCCCCTGGCTGGGATGGGTCTGGTTGTGGTGATCAACCCATCTGGCAGGAGCTTCTCTACGTCATCAGGCGAACGCCGGACCCGCGATCATGCCGTGATGGACAGACCTCGCCCGGGGGATGAAAAGGGTTCACGATGAAGGCCACCGCAATGGGAAATGCGGTTGACGCGGGAACATATGTCGACTTGAGATAGCAGGACGCATATGGTCGGCACTCCCTGGAGAGAGCCACCGCTGAGGCGCCGAAACGAATTTGGGACTGCTGATCCCTTTACCAAACCCAGCAGCCCTGTCCGGGCCGTTCTTACGTGATCACCGCCTGCTCGCCGGAATGCCTTCCGAGAGCCGCCGGGGCGATCGGCATTTCGGTCATTACTTGTTATCTCTCCATGCAATGTCCAGTATTGTTTCTGGAACACCGGCACGGGCGGGCTCCTTTTCGGTGAGTGGGGAGCGTTCCGCACGGTCATCTACGGCCCTGGCATCGCCGATGACAGGTGACCCGGTTTCGGCCTGCGCGGTGAGACTGTCGCATCGTCGGCGAGCGCGTAAACGAGCAGCTGAAGCGCATCATTCGGCAAGGTCTGGCAGGCCGCCGGGATTCGGATCCTGGCGGCCCCTTAAATGTCCAAATAGATGTAAGAGGTCCCATGTGCGGCGAGTGTTCACCGGTTTCAGCCCACCGGTATCCCGGGTGAATATCTGAGTGAGTTCCGCCGACAGTGGCGTGTCTTTTGCGCGCTACGTGCCCGATTCGCAGACGTGGCGGCAGTGGACTTATGGAACCGCTTTACCTGGCCGATCTCACGGGACGGGCCGCGCGAATCAAATGATGACAGCAGCCGGTATGGGCTTACAAATGCCGCGCGCAGCGTCGAGGAAACGTGCCCGGCTGCTGGTGACCGCAGTCTTGTCGTCAGGCCCTCGCATCGGGTGGATGGCGCACAGGGCCGCCCCGGTGGCCGTCGCGACGGCGGCCACCTTTAGAACCCAAGAAGCTCTTGGGGCCTGATGTCATTCGGGCCCGGTCTGTGTCAAGCAGTCGGCATCAGAGAGGTGCCGTTCTCTGGACGGCCCCGGCGAGGACGAGAGATACGGCGGCCAGCACAAAGAAGCCTCCAGGAAAGGCGATGTTGTGGAACACGCGGGCGCGAACGTGGGCGGCGATGGCGCCGATGAAGAACAGAACAAGCCCGACAGCGGCAGCGATGCCGATGAGCCGAACACCCAGGAGCCCGAGTAGGAGCCCGGCGGCTCCAGCGGCTTTCAGGGCGGCCAGCAGCGGGATCCAAGACTGCGAGATACCCACTTCGGTTGAGTTGGCCAGGACGAACTCGGCCCGTGCGAGGTCGGCGAAGGCGGCCCCGGCGTTGGCCACGATCGTGATGACGGTGACGACGACGTAGGCGATGAACATTCGTATGGCCTGCGTTCAGCCGAAGCGATAGGCGCCAAGGACGTCGAGTGGCTGGGGTGTTGGGGCGGGCCCCACAGCCCACCTGGCCACGGTCGCCTGCAGCTGTCGCGCCGCAGCGATGCCGGGCAGTGGATTCTCGACGCCCTCGTCAAGATCCAGCAGGGCGACGAACTCGGTGCTACCGGTACGGCGCAGGTACGCGTACCGGACGCCTTCCGGCTGCTCTGTCGCCACCGCCGCGAAGGCCGTCTCGATCGCCTCGACGACCTCCGCGACACCTTCGTCGGCCACCTGGTAACGAATCATCAGAACAGGCATGGTGTCTCCCCGCCGATCGTGTGAGTGTTGGCGAGCCGCTGCCCGCCTGCTGGGTCAAGCCTCACCGAGTGCCAGGTTGGCGTCCAATACCTGCATCTATAACCTGACGGCATGGATATCGACACCCGGTTGTTGCGGTACTTCATCGCCGTGGCAGAGGAAGGGAGCCTCACCCGCGCCGCGGAACGACTGTTCGTATCGCAACCGGCGCTGACCAAACAGATCAGGCAACTCGAGATCCAGCTTGGAATGCGGCTGTTCACGCGATCCCGGGCCGGCATGGCCCTCACCGAACCGGGTCAGGCCCTGGCGAAGCGGGTACCCGCCCTGCTGGCCGGCTGGGACCAGGTGCTGCGGGAAACCAAGCACGTGGCGAACCGGGCCGCCCGCCTGTTGCGGGTCGGCTTCATAGCCAGCGCCGCCAACGAGGCCACCCAGCACATCGTCGCGGCGTTCGCCCGCCGTCGGCCAGGCTGGAGAGTCGACATGCGGCAGGCCGCATGGTCGAACCCGGCCGCCGGACTCGCCGACGGAGATGTCGACGTCGCCCTGCTGCGCCTGCCCTTTCCCGGCCAGGACACCCTGCGAGTGGAGGTGCTGTTCGCCGAACCCCGCTGGGTCGCGCTCCCCACGGCACACCCGTTCGCCACGCGCGACCTGATCCCTTTCCGGGACCTGTGGGATGAGCCGTTCGTGGCAGCCCCATCGGAAACAGGCCGGTGGCGGGACTACTGGCTGGCCGCCGACGAGCGTGACGGCCACCCGGTCCGCGTCGGCGCCGTCACCGACCATCCCGACGACTGGCTGAGCGCAATCGCCAACGGCTACGGCATTGCCCTGGCCCCCGAATCCGCCGCCCGGTTCTACGCGCGCCCCGGCGTCACCTACCGGCCCGTTGGCGGCGTCAGCCCCAGCCAGGTCGGCGTCGCCTGGGCACCCGCCGGCGACACCGACCCCGTCATCCAGGATTTCGTCCGCTGCTGCATGGAAAGCAGCCCACCCCGACCCGACGCGACCGTCACTTGATCAACATCTTTCCCGGTGATTCCGGTGCGCGTAGATGTCGTCTCATCTGGAAAGTCGGCGATGGCAACCAAGGAACCGCCGCGCCGACTCACCCCTGGCACCTGCCTGGCTCGGCAGCTCGATGAAGGCGTACCAGGCCATGATCGCTGTCTACCCGATGGGGAGGGCGAGGGAGATGAAGAGTGTGCGGCCGGCCGCCGCCTCCGCCTCGTCCTCGATCCACACTGTCGTGGGGTTCTTCGGCAGGTAGCGCACCTTTACCGTCGAGCCGGGATTCCTGCGTTCGCGCATAATGATGACGCGTGATTCGAACCGCGCCGGATTCGATGGGACGGCGTGGCGTCCCATCGAATCCGGCGCGAGATGCTCGACCTCGTCTCTCAGGCGGTCTATGCACGGCCGCGGCAGAATCGGGTCGATCGCGGCCCGAAGCCGAACCGATTCAGCCCCGTCCCCCTCATCGGCGCAGGACTTCAAAGGTCAGGCGTTCACCGCGTGTCGCCCCGGCCGCCGCCTACCCGCGACGAATGCCTCCGCAGCCGAGGCGACGCGCTTTCGACCGCTCACCTGCCGCGAGCGTCCGGTCCGGCCGCTCCTGCAGTGAACGTCAGGCGGTGGTGATCGTGACCGTGATCGCAGAGACGAGAGTAAGGCAGGTTTTTCTGCATGGATACAGAGGGGTCTCCATCTTGCTGGGAAGCATGTCCAGAGAGTTGATGTCGAGTTCCATTACTTCTCTCCTTTCGTTGGGGAGGACCTCCACCGATACTGCGGCGGTCTCCGTAACCGCCGGTCCATCCGGCGGAGTCTGTGTGGTCGGACCCGGTGTGCTGCCTGCCGTGCCGCTTCATCGGCGCGGGCGGGAACTTTCTGCGCGGGGGACCACCCGCCTACCGTGCGGCGCGTGAACGGGGGCGGTGAATCGGACGCAGGGTGTCGAGCTCCAGGAGCGGCGTCCATGTCTTCGGGGCAGGGCCGTGCCGCCCCGCCACCGCGGTAACCGCCGACACCTCGTGTCGCCGGCCCGATCTCGTCACAGGCCGAGCAATGTGCCGTCTCCGTCGCGGACCTGCCGGTATGTCGAGTTCATCGGCCCACCGGGTGGTGTCTGCCTCGGTGCCGACCGCATCACCGCTCACTTCGCCCTCTTCCTCGACCAGGATCGCGCTCCGTGTCCGTGCCGGTACGGCGAATTCGTCGTACCAGGACAGCATCGTGGCGGGCACTTATGAACCACTTTCGGCTGGGATGACAAGGTGTTCCCGACTCTTGGGTCAACTTTCGTCGATCACCGAAGCGACCGGGACGGAAGACACTGTTTTCGGCAGGCCGGATGCCGTTCGCCACAAAACAGCAGCTGGTCACGACCGTGCTCACCCGGGCGCTGGAGGCCGGGGTTCCATTTCGCCGGTTCACCGCCGATGAGCCCTTTTGCGCCGCCGATAATCCGCGGGCGCTTAAGAAGCCTTAACCATCCTTAACGGTCGTTTATGCTGATCTTGAAAGGCTGAGGTGGCCGGTCATGGTTCTCGATTTCCGGCTCATCGCAGAAGAGGGTGTAGTCGGGGTCCGTCGGTTTTCATGCTCGGCTGCACTCCTGTCCGGGCGCGACGAGACGTGCGCCGGGGAACGAGCTATGCACCGTCGCTGCCATCGCGCAGGGAATGGATCATGCTCTGCAGGATCCGGAACGCGTCTGACCGCTCGGTCTCGGTCATGCCGGCCAGCATTCTGACCTCGACGGACCGGACCGCTACGGTCGCCTTCTCGAGGCTCCGTCGGCCACGAGGCGTGAGCCGCGTGGGAAGAACCTTCCCGACGGGTGCCTCCGCAGGCCTGGTCACGTAGCCGTCTCGTTCCAGGGCCTGGAGCAGCACGTTCATCGTCTGCCGTGTCACGAACGCGCCCCGCGCGAGCTCGGAGTTCGACAAGCCCGGTCGTTGAGCCAGCAACTCGAGGCAGGAGTAGTGCGTCACGCCCATCCCGAGCGGCCGCAGCACCTCCTCCATGGCTGCACGGAGGGCGCTCGACGCCTCTTTCAGCAGGTAGCCCAGTGACGTCTCCAGGTCGACGCCGACACCGTTTTGACTCATGTCAGCATTCTGACATAGATTGACCTGTGTCAGAAAACTGACACGAAGAGAAGGAGCATCATCATGCCCGCCACCGGCCCCGACTTCATCTCGCTCCAAGCGCGCGACCTCGACGCTTCGCAGGCGTTCTACGAGCAGTACCTCGGCCTCGTCCGCTCGCAGGCCGGGCCTCCGCACGCCGTCGTCTTCGAGACGAAGCCGATCGCGTTCGCACTCCGCGACGTCGTTCCCGGCACCGATCTCGCATCCGTTGCTCAGCCCGGCATCGGTACCGCGATCTGGCTCCACGCCACAGACGTCCAAGCCATTCACGATGCTCTGGTCGCCGACGGTCACACCATCGTCTCCGCACCGATCGACGGCCCCTTCGGCCGGACATTCACCTTCGCCGACCCCGACGGCTACCAGGTCACTCTCCACGATCGCGCCTGACAGGCCAAACGCCACCGGACGATCACCGGCCCCCGAAGACCGCGGTTGATGGAGAAGCTGATCGACTCCCTCGGCGCCGGCGTCCCGGCTGCCCTCACCGAGCTCGTCACGCTCGGCCGGACACTCAAGAAGCGCGCCGACGACGTGCTCGCCTACTTCGACCGCCCCGGCACCGGCAACGGACCCACCGAAGCGATCAACGGACGACTCGAACACCTACGCGGCTCCGCTCTCGGCTTCCGCAACCTCACCAACTACATCGCTAGGTCCCTGCTCGAGACCGGCGGCTTCAGGCCGCGACTACACCCTCGTCTCAGGAAACGGGAGCGGACGGATCATCAAGGACAGGTTCGTAGCGAGGGTGCGGTGGTTGCGGTGCGGTAGAACTCGGCTGCGGTGACGGTGGCGGGGACGCCGAGTTCGGCGGCGACCGCGGTGATCGCGGTGGCGCCGACGGCGAGGTCGGCTTGGCCGTCGGTGGTGAAATACGGTGCGATGAACGTCTCGTAGTGGGCTCGGGCTTCGTCTGAGGTGTGCCGGCCGAGGAACGTCTGGATGTGCCGCACCGTGGTGTCGGGTTCGTTGTGGATCACCTGCAGGGCGCGCCGGTGGGCTCGTACGACGGCCTGGACCGCGGGGTCGTCCGGGTGGATGTAGGTGGGGTCGACGGCCACGCCTACGGTGGGGATCCGGAAGTGGTCGCCGACCCAGGCCGGCACCTGCCAGCCGTGCTCGGCGGCTATCGCCTCCGGTGCCATGGTGCTGCCGACCAGGGCGGCGTCGATCCTGCCATCGTGCAGCCAGCGCAGGTCCATGCCGTAGTCACCGGGCGGGCGGACGATGGTGTGGATGTCGCGGTCCGGGTCGAGGCCGGCCTGGCGCAGCACGATCCGGGCGAAGCACCCGGGTGCGGTGTGGGGGGCGTGTACCGCCAGCCGCCGGCCGGCCAGGTCGGCCAGGGAGGTCAGGCCGGGGCGGGCGAGGAACCAGAACAGCGGGCGGTGGGTGTTGACATTGAGTGCGACCCAGGGGATGCCGTCGGTCAGTCGGGACAGCAGTGCCCGGCCGAGCCCGATGGTGGCGCCGTGGCGCAGCCGCTCCTCGTCCCAGGAGCAGCCGTCGCGCAGCGCGACGTGGACGCCCTCGTCGGCGTAGTAGCCCTGCTGGTCGGCGATGTAGGCGACCAGTTCCTCGTGCAGGCCCCGCCCGACGTAGGTGAGATCGATCGTGTACATGAACGTTTTTCCTTGATCGTGTCACCGCCGTGCGCCCGCGCGTGCCGCGGGCCCGGCTGCTGCGGTCCATGGCGCTGAGGTGACGGTGTGCCGGATGCGGTCCGGCCGACGGCCGGACCGGGACGGTATGGCCCCGCGTGCGGAGCACAGCGGGGCGTCAGTACATGGACATCCCGCCGTTGACCGCGGCCGTGGTGCCGGTCATGAAGGCGTTGTCCTCGCTGGCGTAGAAGGCGACCGCTTGGGCGACGTCGCCCGGGTGTGCCAGGCGGCCCAGGGGGGTAGCGGCCACCTGCCGCTGCTTGTGCTCCTCGTCGAACACATCCGCCATGCGGGTGTCCTCCACCGGGCCGGGCTCGACGACGTTGACCGTGATGCCCCGCGGGCCCAGTTCCTGGGCGAGGTACCGGGCGAACTGCGCCAGTGCGGCCTTGGCCGTGCCCAGTGCGATCATGCCCTCCCGGGGCCGACGGCTGAGGCCGGTACCGAGATAGATGATGCGTCCCCAGCCCTGTTCGGTCATGGCGGGCAGGACGGCTTTGGTGACCGCGAACGCCGCACGCATCTCGTCGTCGAGCTTGCCGCCCAGTTCTTCCCACGTCATGTCCTGGAACGACTTGATCACATACGGGGTGAGCGCGTTGTGCACGAGCACGTCGATGCCGCCCCATGCCGCCTGGACCTGCTCGATCATGCTCTCGACCGCCGCTGCCTCGCGCACGTCGGCCTGCACGGCCATGGCCTGGCCGCCTGCGGTCTCGATGCCGGCCACGACCTCCTCGGCTGCCGTGCCGCTGCGGAGGTAGTTGACCACCACGCGCATCCCTCGCGCGGCCAGAAGGCGCGCGGTGGCCGCGCCGATTCCGCTGCTGGCCCCTGTCACCAACGCCACCCTGCCGGTTGCCCCGGACACGGTCCCACCTCCTGCTCATCATCGCGGGCCGTCGGCATGACCGCCCGGAGTTGTTCATCGTCGACGCCGGGGGTGCTGAGCGGATCGCCCCGTAGAGCACGGTGTCGACGGTCGCCCGCAGCAGATCGGCCGAGGTCCAGTCGAGTTCGCGCGGCAACTGCGAGGTGAGCAGTTGCCGCGGCGCGTGTGATCCAGCAGGTCGAGCCTGACACCGCAACTCTAAAGACGGGGCCACTTCAAGCCGACATGTCGGTCTGGGAGCACATCACCGATCCGAGACGGGTCCAGCTCAAGCCACCCGGGTGGGGCACTTCAAGTCGCCATAACCATGCCAGGCCGCCCGAGGTAACCGGGTTGGCCGGATGTCCACCGACAACGACCAGACGCTCAACTTCTGTCTCTCGGCGAGAACTCCACTGTGGTCGGGCCGGGCAACCAGGAGTAGATCACGGTTGCGGGTCGTCCGGAAGGAGCGGGCATGACAGGTGCCGCAAAGCTCGTCAGGTCGCCGTCGCGGGTCCCGGCCTGCGGCGGTCGTGGCGTATCAGGGGGGTGCGGGTGGCGTGTCGAGTCCGGTCAGCCGCGACAGCGCGGCGAAGCCGTCGTCGGTACCGGGCCAGTGCCGGCGTACGGCCTGCAGTCCGGCGCGGCGGACCACCGAGCGCAGTACGGCGACCACGATGATGGCGTCGTCGGCATAGCCGAGCACGGGGATGAAGTCGGGTACCAGATCGAGGGGGAAGGCCAGGTAGGCCAGCAGCAGCGCCAGTCGTACCCGCACGCCGCGCGGCAGGTCGCGGTCGGCGGCCAGGCGGCGGATCAGCCGCAGCACGTCCGGCAGCAGCCGCAGCGCCTCACGCAGCAGGCCGCCGCGCGGCCGCACGACGGCCAGTACCACAAGCAGCGCCAGCCAGGTGACCAGCAGCGCGACCGCGATGCCGATCAGCAGGTCCCATCCCCACGCCCCGGTCACCGCCGGCCGCCTTCCCGCTCGTCCACCGTGGCCGTTACGACCTCGGCGGGGGTGTCGGCGGCCGGCGCGTCGGCCACGGGGCCGAAGCGGCCGGCCTGTGCTCGGCGTTCCAGCCGGCGGCCTGCCGGCCGAACAGCGCCGTGACCGTACGGGCCGGCTCCGGGTGTCCAGGCCTGGCCGCAGGCGATCCGCCGGGCCGGCTCCTGCAGGCCGCCCGCGTCACCGACATCGGGTTTGCCCGCAACCGCGGGAGACAGGGCGAACAGGCGGCGAACAGTCATCGGGGCCCTCCCGGGGCGACAGCAGGTCAGTGGGCGCGGACCTTACCTGGAGGCCAGGAGTTCGGCCAGGTCGGCGGGCAGGGGCATGGGCTGGGTGAGGCCGGCACGGGCGCGGCCGGTGTTGCCTTCGGGGTAGCGGCCCAGCGCCGAGCCGGGCGCGGCCACGATGATACGCACCACCTGGCCGAACGCTTCGCGGCGGTCGCGCTGAGCGACGGCCAGGACGAACATCGCCAGGTGGTTGCGGGTGTGGGGCCAGGGCCACGGCTGGGAGATGATGTGGGCCCGTTCCAGATGCCGCCAGCGCGCCGCAGCGTCTCCGGTGGCGCGGGCGGCGTTCATCTCGGCGCGGTAGGCGGCCCGCACACGGGCGGGCATCGGGCGGCCGATCATCGATCGTGCTCCTTCTCAGCGGTGCAGCAGCCGTCCGCGCATCCGGCCGAGGCGCCTGACCCGCCGACGACGGTGGCGGTGGGGACGGCACAGCAGGTGTCGCCGCGCCAGGCCTCGCGACCTTCCTTGACCGCGACGGCCGCGATGACCAGGGCGGCGATCGGGTCGGCCCACGACCAGCCGAAGGCGCTGTTGAGTGCCAGGCCCACGAGCAGCACGGCGGACAGGTAGGTGCACAGCAGCGTCTGTTTGGAGTCGGCCACCGCCGAAGCCGAGCCGAGTTCACGGCCGGCACGGCGCTGGGCGGCCGACAGGAACGGCATGATCACCAGCGACAGGCCCGCCAGGATCAGGCCGGGCGTGGAGTGCTCGGCCTCGCCGGCCCCGGCCAGGGCGCGTACGGCGTCGACGGTGACGTAGGCGGCCAGCACGAAGAACGAGAGCGCGATGACCCGCAACGCCACCTTCTCCCGCCGCTCGTGGTCGGTGGCCGAGAACTGCCAGGCGACCGCGGCGGCCGAGGCGACCTCGACGATGGAGTCCAGGCCGAAGCCGATCAGCGCGGCCGAGGAGGCGAGGGTGCCGGCGGTGATGGCCACGACGGCTTCGATCACGTTGTAGGTGATGGTCGCGGCCACCAGCAGCCGGATGCGGCGGCGCAGTACGGCACGGCGGGCCGGTGCGGGTCCGAGGCCGGGCAGATTCAGCGCGGTCATGCGATCGTGCCTCCAGCGGGCAGGTCGGCGTCGCGGTCGAGGCTGCCGGGGCCGGAGACGGGGCAGAGCGTGACGGAGTGACCGGTGGCGGCCAGCAGCTGCTCGGCCGCGCCCAGCAGGTCCATCAGCTCGGGCCGGGTCAGCGCGTAGAACGACTGGCGGCCCTCAGCCCGGTAGTCGACCAGCCCGCAATCGCGCAGGCAGGCCAGGTGCTTGGAGACCGTGGACTGGGCCAGGCCGAGCTGTTCGGTCAGGTCCACCACCCGGGCCTCGCCTCGGGCCAGGCGTTGCACGATCTTCAGCCGGGTCTCATCGGCCAGCGAGTGGAACAGCGCCGCCGCCGGCGGGATGCCCGCGGCGATGTCGGCGTTCACGCATCGGCCGGCATCATTATCAATCGCCATATGGCGATGATAGCCAGAAATGGTTATGTGTTGGCAAGAGTGCTCGACCTCGAAGTCCGGCACCCGCTAAGGGCGACGCCGCGCACTCTGGAGCCTGGATCGAGGCCACCGGGCGGCAACCCGATGCGGGGGCGGCGGATCGGTGAGGAAGAGCGGGCCGGCTCGGCGCCCGTCCAGCAGGCAGGGCAACAGCCGTGCGGTGGCGGTGCGCCAGACGATGACATCGACCGCGCCGCCGGCATCACACCGTGCTGCGGGGTGGATCGGAGGCGCGCCGCCCCCCGGGTCCGGTCACGCTATCGGGGGGGCAACACACAGAACTCATTGCCATCGGGGTCGGCCATCACCACCCGGCTGACCCCGCGCCGGCCGATGTCGACTCGAGTCGCTCCGAGGGAGACGAGACGGTCGGCCTCCGCCTGCTGATCACCGTGCGCAGATGGAGCGAGGTCGAAGTGCAGCCTGTTCCTCCCTGTCTTCGGCATCAGTGGCGGACCGCCCCACGTGATCTTCGGACCGCCATGGGGCGAGCGGATCGCGGTCTCTTGGTCCTGGTCCCAGACCAACGGCCAGCCCAGCGCCTCGCTCCAGAAGTACCCGACCTCCTGCGAACCGTCGCAGGCAAGCGCTCCGATGAATCCGCAGTCGGCAAGGAAGTTGTTGCCCGGTCCGATGACGCAGAACTCATTGCCTTCGGGGTCGGCGAGCACCACATGACCTTCCTCCGGGCGTTGCCCGATGTCGATGTGCCGCGCACCGAGTCCGAGCGACCTCGCCACCGTCTGCTGCTGGTCCTCCAGGGACGTGCTCGTCAGATCGAAGTGCATCTGGTTCTGGCCGGTCTTCTTCTCCTGGGTCGGAAGACATCGGATCCGGAACCCGGTGTCATCACTCGGCAGGAGCGCGATGCCATCGTGGGGGTCGCCTGCCATCTCCCAGCCCAGGACTCCGGCCCAGAAGCGTGCGAGACGGAGCGGGTCGTTCGCATCGAAGCAGAGCGCGACAAGCTGAGAAGTCATCCCGCATCTCCAATCTGCTGACTCACAGGCGCAGACAGGGCACATCGTCCTGGCGCATGACGGAAGCAACGCTAGCCCGCTCGAGGACTGCGACGCCAACGCATATAAGTCAGAAGGCGACGCTTCCGGCGCACGACCCGCGATCAGGACAGTGGGCGACTGACTCATCGCCGCCGTCACCGAACACCTCGCTCCACCCCGCCGAGGCCGGTAGGGCTGTGCGTTCAGCTGACGTTGATCACGACCTTGCCGCGGCTGTGCCCGCTTCCGACGTCGCGCTGTGCCTCCGCGGCGTGGTCGAGGGCGTATTCCGCTCTGATGTGTACGGAAATTTGGCCCTTGTCGTGGTAGGAGAGCATCTCGGTGAGACCTTCGGCGCTGCGGACACCGGTCCAGTCGCGGATGCCGAGGGCGGCGATCTCGTCGGAGAAGACCATGGTCACCACGCGGTCCGGGTCGTGAGCGATTCCGAGCGCCGCGCGGAGCCCGTCGGCCTCGAATCCGAGAGCGGCGTCGACGCCGTTCGGGGCGATGGCGCGGAGCCGTTCCACGAGCCCGGGCCCGTAGGCGATCGGGACCGCCCCGAGGGATCGCAGGTAGTCATGGTTGGCCTCGCTGGCGGTGCCGAGCACAGTGCTCGCCCCCATCGCCTTCGCGAGTTGGACCGCCATCGTCCCCAGCCCGCCGGACGCGCCGTTGATCAGGACGATGTCGCCGGTGGTCACGCGCATCTGGTTGAGGGCGTTGCGGGCGCCCTGGGCGGCTCCGGAGAACCCGCCGGCGATCTTCCACAGCATGTCGGCCGGCTTCGGCACGACCTGGTCGTACGGCACCACGACCCATTCCGCGTAGCTGCCGAGCGTGCTGAACCCGAGGACGGCGTCGCCGACCGAGAATCCCGTGACGCCCGCACCGATCTGGTCGATCGTGCCGGCGAACTCGTTTCCCGGCACGATCGGGAAGTCGCCCACGAGCGCGCGGGGAAAGCGTCCCTCGCGGACCCCGCAGTCGAAGGGCTGGACCCCGGCGACCTTGACCCGGACACGCACCTGCCCGGCTTGCGGGTGAGGCTCGTCCAGTTCGACGGTGCGGAGCACCTCTGGGGGACCGAACGAGGACAAGGCGGCGGCTCTCACTGATGTCTCCTTCACTCAGTGGGCTGGGCGTCGCCTGCTGGAGGCGCCCATCTCATGGTGAACAGCTCGTATCCGGGGGGTCGGCCGGGCACCAGTCCGGCGGGCGTGGCCCTGAGGCCGTCGAGCGCGATGGTGATGACGCGTTCTCTCGCGTTCTGGGCGGCGTCGTTCAGCTCGGTCCGCCCCTGCCGGTGCAACTGGTCCTGGAGCGGAGACTTCGAAAGTTGTTCGATGAGCAGCTCAAGATCGACCGGAGTAACCCCGGCACGGAGCACCTCGGCCCGGTGCGCGCGCTCGACGAGCATGGCCACCGCGCGGTCGCCCTGTTCGGCCAGCTCGGTCATCTCGGCGGTCACCTCGAAGGTGCCGGCCACCGGCGCCAGCGAACCGGGGCCTGACCGGATCGAGGACATCGCGTAGTGCCTCAGGCCCTCCCATGGATCGCCCATGGCAAGCCCTTCCTTCGCCGCGTCGAGATACTCGCGCAGCGCGATCAGGCATAGCCGCTGGAACAGTTCCTGCTTCGTGCGGTAGCGCCGATACAGCGACCCGACGCCGACTCCGGCTCTGGCCGCGATCGACGCCACCGAGGCGTGCGCGCCGTCCGCCGCCAGCACCTCGCGGGCCGCTCGCAGCAACGCCCGGTCATTCCGGGCGACCTCCTCGCTGCGCCATGAACGCGAACTCGTCATGGAGGCAGTCTACACAGTTGCGGAGTAATTCGCTCCGCACCTATGGTTCGCTGCGGAGCGAATCGCTCCGCAGCGTAGGGAGGACCTCATGACCACCGGCACGACCGGCGTCGACGACACCGATCCGGCGCCCGATCGCAACCGACTTCCCCGGCCACTCCGCCCGTTCCGCACGGGCCGATACCGGCTCCTGGCCACCGCGCTCGGCCTGAGCCTGGCCGGCAGCGGCATGTGGGCGGTCGCGGTGGTGTGGCAGGTGATCGCGATCGGCGCGGGTCCATCCGAACTCTCCCTGATCGCCACCGCGAGCGGCGTCGGACTGGTCGCGACCGCCCTGCTGGGAGGCGTCGTCGCCGACCGCGCGTCCCGGCGGCGCATCATCCTGCTCGCCCAAGCGGCCAAGGCGCTGGGAGCCGGCTCGGTCGCGGTCGCCGCCACCATGGACCTGCTCACTCCCGGACACCTCATCGCGGTCGCCGCGGTGCTCGGGATCGCGGACGGGTTCTTCTATCCCGCCTACTCCGCGCTCGTCCCCGCGGTCGTCCCGCAAGACGATCTGCTCGCTGCCAACGGGATCGAAGGCGTGCTGAGACCGACCCTGATGCAGGCGGCGGGACCCGGCGCCGCCGGCGCACTGATCAGCGTCTTCGCACCGGGTATGGCGTTCGTGGCCATCGCCGCCGTGCATCTCCTGGCCGCGACCTGCACCGCCATCATGCGCGAGCCCGAGACGCGCGACCGTACGGCACGGGCGGGCAACCCCGTCCAGTCGGCGGTGAGCGACCTGCGGGCCGGGTTCGCCTACCTGCTCACGACGCCGTGGCTGGTCGGCACGCTGACGTTCGCCGTCACCCTCGTCCTGGTCGCCGGCGGGCCGATCCAGGTCCTGCTCCCGTTCGCGATCCGCGACCAGGGGGCGGGCGGGCCGCAGGCGTTCGCGCTCGCCCTCGCCTGCTACGGCCTCGGCGGTGTGATCGGCTCGCTCACGATGTCCGCGCTGCCCCTTCCCCGGCGCTACCTGTCGGTGATGCTCCTGGCCTGGGGCGGCGGCTGTCTTCCGCTCGCCGTCCTCGGGGCGGCCGACCAACTGGGGATCATGATTGCCGCGCTCTTTCTGCATGGCGCCCTCACCTCCGGCGCGGGCGTTATCTGGGGAACACTGCTGCAACGTCGCGTGCCGCCCGCCATGCTCGGCCGGATCTCCAGCCTCGACTTCTTCGTCTCACTCAGCGCGGCCCCGCTGTCCATGGCGCTGGTCGGACCGGCGGCGGCCGAATGGGGAATCCGGTCGGTCTTCCTCATGGCGGCCATCGTCCCGCTGACGGTCGCCGTACTGGCCATCGCGCTCGCCCGCCTCAGGCGTGACGAGCTCGACCACCCCCTCACCGGCGCGAGATGAGCAGGTCACGCACCACACTGCCTTGAGGATCAGCAAGATCCAGACCCTTTCCATGAACCGGCGCTGATCACTGGACATGTGCTCCCTCAGGAAGGCGTCGATCCGTGCATTAAGGTTGCGGGCGGCTTCGAGTCCGCTGCCGGTCTTGCGGACGATGTCTCAGCGCCGGTCTTCGGCCAGAGTGAGGGCCAGGTCGAGGATCAGGGAATGTCCGGTGTGCTCGCCGGCGCGATGCCTTGCCTTCTTGGCTGGTCGCGGGAGTCGTGTGCGGAACCGGCGGACTGCCTCGCCGCCCCGGTAGGTAGCCCACCCGCATCCCGCGGTGCCTGCCGGTCTCGCCCTGGCCGGCCTGTCGCGCTGCCCGCCGCCGGTCACGCCTGCGGGGCGTGACCGGCAGCCGAATGTCAACGGGTCACACGATCTGGATGGCGACGACCTTCGGAGGGCGGTTCGGGAAGGTGATGTCGTGCCAGCGCTCGATCTTCACCGAGTCGCCGTTGGCGTCGTAGTAGATCAGGTCGTTGTTGCCCGTGGAGATCCGGTCGACCCACCATCCGCCGAAGTCGGTCTTTCCGCTGTTGGCGTAGCAGTCGACGCTCTGGCGGCCGTCGAGGTGCGACCAGATCTTCAGGAAGTTCTCGCCACCAACGCATTGGACGTGGTCGATGGCGAAGGCGGTGCCGCCCGGGATGGTGATGGTGAAGGCGGCGGCTGCGGCGAGCGCCACGGCCATGGAACGGGCGTTCTTCTTGCTCTTCGAGATCACAGACTCTCCTCCTGCGGAGACCGGCGCGCACGGCCCCGGCCCTGTTGGTGACGTCGCGTCCTGACGGAACGGTGCTTCGTCGGGCCGGCAGACGGCCGACTGCGCACCGGAGCGGCCCCTCGCGGCCGCGCTTTTCCGTGACGCAATTGGGTGGTCCGGTGACTCAAAGTAATACCACCCTTTGTCCGGCCAACACGGGGTCCCAGTAGTAACGACGCAGGAAACAACGGATATGCAGATCAGCTGCTCGCCTTCCAAGCTGTGCCCGAGGGTCCTTAAGGGAGCTTTGACCTGCATATCCGTTGAAAATTTCGCCGATATTACCGGGCCCCCTACCCAGAGCAACACGTTTGACGAACGAAAGGCGCTCCTCGATGGCGCTCATCGGCTTGGTCCGGGTCAGCACCGACAAGCAGAAGACCCAACGTCAGCTTCGGGAGGAGGACGCCCAGTTCGAGGCCGCGCTCGCCCTGGCCCGCCAGATCAAGGCGCACGCCCCGCACTGCCGCGTCATCCTGACCGTGTACGAAATGAAACGACTCGGCCGCCGCCCCTTCCGCCGCCGCTGAGCCGATCAGGCCTCCCGGGTCAGGAACTGGTGGAGGCTCCGGCAGGCCCGGGTCAGCGAGGTCGAACCGCGCTTCTTCGCGTGGGCGGCCACCTCGGGGATCTCGCCCCGCGCGCCGGCCCACGCGGCGATGTCGGTGGCCAGCACGACGGCGTCGATGTGCGGACGCCGGGCCCGCTCGCCCTCCCTCGGAAGGAAGACGGCCAGGAAGTGGCGCAAGATCGTCCATACCTCGGCGTGCGCGCCCTGCTTGGCGGCCAGCTCCAGTGAGGGCAACGCGGGGTCGGCCTCGTAGCGGGTGCGGCGGCCGAACAGGCCCAGCAGGCGGCCCGTCTCGGCGGCGGGGAGCGCGCCCTTGGCCGCCAGCTGAAGCAGTGGAGGCACCACGTCGTCGCCCTCCACGGTAAGGAAGTAGGCCAGCGCCAGGGCCGTCGCCGGGCCGGACGCGCCTTCGGCCAGGGTCAGGTTGCGGAGGTCGTCGATCGCGATGTCGGGCGGGTCGAAACGGTCGATCAGGCCGATCGCCAGATGGGCAGCCGCGAGCTCCCGGTGGTGGGGCGTCATACCGGGCCAGAAGTGACGTGACACGCGCCGGAACGGGCGCATCTCGGGCGCGGTCAGCAGGGCGTCGAGGTGGGCGAGACCGGTGGGCTCCACGGGTTGCCAGCTCACATTGGCGATGCCGCGCTGGTCGAGGACATGGTCGTCGTAGGGCACGGCGCGGGAGCCGAGGTCGAGGGTCCAGGTCAGCTCCACCTCCGGTGGTGGGGGCGCGCCGCGCTCGAACCAGCGGGCCACCACCGCAGCCGCCGCCGAGCCGATGCCCTTCGCGCGTTCGGCCAGGTCGGGGGCGGGATCGGGCGGGAGGCGCAACAGGGCCTGTGCCACGTCCAGCGGGAGCGGTTCGCAGCCGGATTCCGCGCACACAGCCAGGCGGTCGAGCAAGGTCTCGGGGTCGAGGTGGCCGTCGGCGCGGGTGGGGGTGGCCAGCAGTACCGGGGGCAGGGCTCCGGCCTTCGCCGCGCGCAGGAGTTCGTCGAGGCGGGACAGGAGGAAGGCGTGGGGGCGGGCGCACTCTCGCAGGTGGGGGAGGCGGTTCCAGGGAGCGGGGGCAGGTCGCGCCTTCAGGTCGTAGAGGTCGGTCTGGACGTCGATCGTCCGCAGGATCTCCTCCTGTACGTAGTCGGGCATCTCGTGGAGCGGGACGATCGTGCGGAGGCCGGGGAACAGCTGGAAGGCCGTGGCCGCGACGTTCACCATGCCGTCGTACAGGGCCTGCCCGAGATCGCCGGACAGGCCGGGGAAGGCCTGCTCCGCGTCGGCCCGCTGCTCCTCGGAGATCGTCTTCCGGTACGACGGGCGCTGCCTCGGCGGACGGGACATGGGCGGCCCCGGATCTTCGCCGGGGTTGACGAGTTCCCTGGCCAGCGCGGTGCACCAGTCACGCGGGGAGTGCCACGTCGGCGCGTCGTAGAGCACCGGCCGCAGGTGTTCGCCGAACCGCCGGGCCAGCGTTTCCTTCAGGGAGTCCGGGTTCGTATGCGCCTCCCGCGTGACCGCCGCCAGCCACGCCTCGACGTCGATCCAGCCGATCTCCTCCGGCGGGCCGCTCTCCAGGCTAGAGGTGGGGAACGGGCCGGGGATGGTGGCCTCGGGCAGGCGGCCGGGGGTGAAGTCGCTGGTCCAGCCTTCGGTGAAGCGCTCGAAGAGCTGCCGGGCTGAGGCCGGGGGCAGCAGTTCGGCCGACTCCAGGATCGGGGCGGGGTCGGTGAGGTGGTCGGCGTGCTTGAGGGTGAGGGTGACCGCGCGGTCGCGCACCTCGTGAGAGGCGTGCGCGTACGCGTTGGTCAGCGCGGTGACGTGGTCGGCCACACGTTCCGGTGTGGTGGCGAGGTCGCGGTCGAGCCAGGTCAGGCCCTTCACGGCGAGCTTGGCCTCTTGGCGGAAGGTCATCGCCTCGATGGCCTCGGCGACGTCCGCCGGGTCGAGCCGCGCCTGGCGTACCTGCTGCCAGGCCAGCTCGGCTACCGGGCCCGGCGCGGCGGGCAGCAGCCGCAGGTAGTCGCGCAGCCGCCCGGCCGACTCCTCTGGCGTGGGCGCCACGAGCGTGTGCAGCCGGACGAAAAAACGCAGGTCCTGCGCGTCGCCGCCGAGCAGGAAACGGCTCACGCAGCCGGTGATGATCTGCTCGCGCGACAGTGTGCGGGCGGCCAGGGCCAGCCAGCGGGACGGCTTCGGGGTGAGCGTCTCGTTGACCAGCGCCCGGCCCGCGCCGGCCGCCTCGAAGATCTTCGGAAGCAGGTGGGGCGTCAGCGGGTCCTTGGCCACGCCCACCGCCGACAACCAGGCCGCCACCAGCGGCTCGTGGTCGGGTGGGGTGGCCTCGCCGTCGCGCAGCAGTTCCAAGGCCAGCGGCACGATCCGGTCGTCGGGACGGCGGATGCGGCGCGCGAGCCGTACCGCCAGATCGGCACGCCAGGCCACCGGGCGACCGGAGACCGCCTTCACCAGCCGGTGCGGGCTCGGCGCGCCGGACCAGCGGGGATTGAGGTCGCGTTTCATCAGCCAGGTGACCACCCCGGCCGGGCCGGGAATGGTCGCCGCGCCCACCATCATCAGCACCTCGGACCGGCCGGTGACCTGCTCGTCGGCGGTCCAGTCGAAGGCGTCCCAGCCGACGGTGGCGGCTAGTAGCGGGCTCTCGCGAAGCTCGGCGAGCAGGCCCGGCAACCCGGCGGCGACGGTGGCCCGCTCGGCGTCGGTGAGCTTCGGCAACCGCAACGCCAGACCCTCGGCGTCGTGGTTGAGCACGAGATTCCTGATCTCGGTACGGATGTCGTCAGAGGTCATGACGTGGCTCCGGTGAGGAAGAACCAGGGGGCCACGGCCGGGCCGGACAGGGCCCGCCCGCCGGAGGTCGCCAATCCGAGACGACCGTCGACAAGGGAGGAGGGCGCGGCGTACGTGTACGCCTGCGTCGCTGGAGTCATGGCCGGGACATTAGATCGCCTCACCGACAAACCGGCGCGGCAGATATCGAGGAGATGAAAGGATCCTGTGAACATCCATGCCCCCCGCCGGACGAACCGGGTAATTTGTCGTGCGCCAGGGGAGGGGGACGATGTGAAGCACATCCGCGTTTCCGACGCCGAACGTGACCGCGCCTGTGTGATTCCGCGTGAACACTTCGCCGTGGGCCGCCTGAAGAAAGACGAACTCGACAACCGCGTCAACGCCCTTGCGGGTACAGCCGGGCCATGATCAACGGCTTGGCGTTAACCGCTGTATCAGTCCCAGGGCCGTCGCACAGTCCTATCGTTGGCTGATGCGCGCACACCATATCGACCACCCAGCCGATCTCGACGTGGTACGTGAGTCCTATGACCGGGTGGCCGACAACTACGCCCACATGGTGGTGACGACGGGAGTCGGCGACATCCGTAGCCATCCATGGCTCAAGGCATCGATCGACGCCTTCGCTGACACCGTGAGCGAGCTTGGGCCTGTCCTCGACGTCGGCTGCGGACCCGGAACGGTGACCGCCTATCTTGCCGAACGCGGACTCGACGTGTCCGGGGTAGACCTCTCTCCTCGCATGATCGAGAACGCGCGCCGTCTTCATCCGCAATGCCGCTTCAGCGTCGCCTCTGCCACCGACCTCGACCTTGGTGAAGCGTCCCTTGGCGGCGTGCTCGGGTGGTGGTCACTGTTCAACCTCCCCCGTGACGTCCTTCCTCAGGTTCTCGCCCTGTTCGCGCGCGCGTTGAAGCCAGGCGGACACTTCATCACCGCAACACACGTCGGCGACGAAGACGCGGTGCGCACCGAGGCCTACGGAGGCGTACCCGTTCGTTGGACGACACACAAATGGCGACCGGAACAACTCGTGGACCTGATCGAGCAGGCTGGGCTGCGCCCGGTCGCCGAACTTCGGCTCCCCGCAGATGAGCAGAGCGGGCCGGGTTTGGTCGTCATGGCCAAGCAGCCCGGCTGAGGATCGGGCGTCGGAAGCGGCACAGGGTCTCGTGCCGGGCAAGGCTCCTCCGGACGGTTGCGACGCCGGTTGAAGGTGCTGCTCTGGCGGGCAGCAGTCGGCGTGGCGACCGCGACCGGAGCGGGCCTCGTCATGATCATGGCCGACTGGATCAATAGCCTGTTATGGGCCGTTCCTGAACTTGTTGAACCTGCCGAAGTGCCGGTCGACGATCCAGCGCGTCGGTTTGTTCGGGCGGTTGCAGACGGCCCAGTTGAAGGTGAGCCGCCATACGTAGCTGTCCAGGGCGGCGAACGTCCTGGACGACACCACGCTGCGGTAGTAGGTGGCCCAGCCCCGCACGATGGATCGAGCCGGGCGATGACCGCCTGGGCGTTCGAGCCGCGCAGACTGCGCATCTCGGTCGCCAGCCGCGGCTTCAGCCGCTTGACCGCCGTGCGGCTCGGCATGGTCAGCTTCGGATCATGTCCCTGGTGGGGAAGGACCCGCTGGCCTCCAGCAGCCGGGAGTGGTCGATGTGATCGAAGGCCGCTGCCAGGTCCGCGTCCAGCACCCACAGCCGTTTCGCCGGTTTCCGGCTGGTGGCCTGGTGGATGGATTCGATCGCGTCATGGCAGCTCCGGTCCGGCCGAAGTCCATAGGATCGGGGCTCGAATCGGAACGGTCTCTCGGAACGCGGAGGTTGTGAGAGGGATTTTGCGAACGGCGACCTGGGGGAACGCCTCGCCGGACCAGGGGGCGCTGACCTCGCACAACTGACCATTTCTGCGAACCACACGAGCTACATCCGGGTCCGCGCGTACGCTTGCAGCGCGTCGCGGACGAACGTCGCCCCCGCGGCGTCGTCGTACATGGCGGCGAAGCGGGGGTCGTCGACGAACATGTCCCCAATGCCGTTCACCATCTCGATCGAGCGCTCCCGGTCGCCCTCGGCGGTGGGGGTGCCCGGGATCTGACTCAGCCACTGGACGTGCCGGGCAGCCAGTGACTGAGCGTGTTCCGATGTCGGCGAATCCCCGGCCTTCGCTGCGGCGACCCATGCGGCGACGAGGTCTTCGGTGTCCTGCTTCCAGGCCCGCTGCTGGTCGAGGCTCTTGCCATGCCACCAGTCGTTGCTCACTTGGAACGCGCGCTCGCCCCAGCGTGAGATCACCTCGTCCTTGTAGAGGTCGTTGAACCCCGCCAACATGACATCCATCCGCGGTTCCGTCCCCGACTGCAGGGCCTCGAGCGTGTGCCGCACAGACCGGATCTGCCGTTCGATGCGGTCCCGTTCCTCTTCCAGCGCGGCGATGTGGGCGCGGAGCCCGTCGAGCGCGTCCACCTCCTCGGCCAAGACCTCGGCGATGGCCGGCAAGCCCATGCCGAGCCGGCGCATGAGCAGGATCCGCTGTAGCCGGGCGACCGCGGTGGGGTTGTAGTAGCGGTACCCGTTCGCGCCGACCCGGGACGGGACCAGGAGCCCGACGCGGTCGTAGTGACGCAGGGTACGGCTGGTGATGCCGGCCCTCGCCGCGAGTTCCTGGATCGTCCACTCCATCGTTCCAGTGTTACCCGCGGCGGAGAGTAGTTGCGATGATCTCCGAGGCGTCGGCGTGCAGGGCCTGCGCCGCCGTCTGCCCGGTCGCCGCCAGGTAGGTGTCGACCAGCCGGTTGCCCGCGGCGTACCCCGCGCCCATCGGCAGTCCTACCGGGGTGAGGCCGAAGCGCTCGGCGCTTGGGTCGCCGTGCACCCATGCAGTGAAGTTCTGCATGCCTGTCACGTCGAGCCCGGTGAGCACCTTGCTGAAGATCTCGTCATCGTGCAGGTGCGGCACGCCGATGCGGGCGGGGCCGAGCTCGTCGCCGTAGAGCTGGCGGGCGAAGGCGTCGGCCAGGCCCTCGCCGACGATGTGATCGCCGACCGTGACGGTCATCGGGTCCCACACCACCCCGCCCGGGCTCCACCGCAGGTTGTGGTGCAGTTCGTGTACGGCGGTGGCCTCCAGCCGCTCCACATTCTCGGGGAAGGGCCAGAACGTGATGGCGATGTGGCCCGAGATGCCGCCGAACCCGGTCAATCCTTGGCAGGGACCCATGAAGTGTTCGTCACCCGGATCGCCGAGGACGAACAGCACGGTGATGTCCGGGGCCTCCAGCCCCGGCGTCGCCTCCAGCAGCACGGCGAGAGCGTCGTCGAGCGCGCGTTCCATCCGCTCCCAGGCCCCGGCCGCAGCCAGGGTTTCGAGCGCGTCGAGGCAATGCTCCTCGTCGCGGTCGATGGGGAACCCGGACGTTTCGAGGTGTACGGCAACCAGGTCGACCTCGCCGGGGTTGTAGCGGTACATACCCTTGTTGGGCTCCAGCATCGAATGCAGCAGGCCAACGCGGTCCGCGACCGGGGCCAGCAGAATCCGCCGCATGGCGGAGTAGGTGTCAAGAACAGTGATCGACATGGCCCCGATGCTAGAAGTTGACGCAGCGTCAAGGTCAAACCAGCGGCGCTCTTCGTCGAGGTACGGCCGGCATACCGTCACTCAGTCCCGTCATGACCGGCGGTTCGCCGCTGCGATGGACTCACGCAACTTGGTCGGCCGCTGTTCCAGTGTGCGCGGCTCCTCGGTCTTGCGGTCCGCGGTGAACAGCATCCACCGCTGAACCCCGCCGTCGCCAACTACGCCAGAGAACCTCCTCGGAGGCCTGCGCCCGGAGACCGCGGACATCTACCGGGTGAAGAGCCTCCCGGTCACCTGAAACGTGTGACCGCAAGCCGGTGACGGGGCAGGTCGCGTACGGCCGCCCGCCACCGCTGTGGTTGCCCGCCTGCGGCGATCGCGTCCGCGGCATGCGGGTCGACCTGGCGGAACGCGCCCTCGTCCATCCCACGCCGCAGCGCCCTGACGATGGCGGCTCTTCGTCTTCGGGGGCAGGGGCGGAGTGGAAGACCACAGTGTGCAGGCTGCCTGGCCGGGCGATGGTCTCGATGGCCGGTGTGCATGAATCGGTATGTGGAAGGTTCCCAGTGAAGGAGCAGGTGGGTCAGCCGGCCTACGACCTGCCTGCTCCTTAACGCCTGGGCACGCTCAATCCAAGACCATCAGATGTTCAGGTCTCGGCGTTGATGCATACGGCCGTCCCTGCCGAGCTCGATGACAGTGTCGACTCCAATCCGCTCGAGGAACGCGAAGTCGTGGCTGACGACGAGAAGGGCCCCGCGGTATGCATCGAGGGCCTCCGCGAGCTGCTCGACGCTGGCGATATCGAGATTGTTGGTGGGCTCATCCAGGACCAGCAGCTGAACCGGCGGCTCCGACAAGAGGAGTCGCGCGAGGGAGACGCGGAACCGCTCGCCGCCGGATAGCGTACGCACCGGACGATCGGCGCTGTCGCCCCGCAGAAGAAGCCGGGCGAGCTGGTTGCGGATGGTGCCTGCCGGCGTCCCAGGGGCGACCGACTGCACATTCGCCATCGCGCTCGCATCGTCGTCGAGCCCGTCGAGACGCTGGGGGAGGTAGCCGACGAGCTCGGTCAGGAGACGCCCATGCGGCCGATCGGGCGCGGGAGCCGTGCCGCGGATGAGCTGCTCGATCAAAGTCGACTTTCCGGTGCCGTTCGCCCCGACAAGCGCGACCCGCTCCGGCCCTTGGATCACGAAGGTGCGGTCCTGGTCATGCAGCTCCGCGAGGCGCCTTCCGCGCGGAACGTCGGGATCAGGCAGGACGAGGGTGATGTGCTCCTCTTCGCGTACGCGGGCGTCCGCGGCGTCGACTGCGGCTTGGGCCGCCTGGACCTTGTTGTCGAGCGTGGAGCGCAACGAGCCTGCGGACGCCTGGGCCTTGCTGGCACGGTTGCCCGCCAGGATCTTCGGGATGCCGCCGTCCCTCTGGGTCTTCTTCGCAGTGCGTTCCCTGCGCGCCAGCTTCGTCTCCGCCTCGACGCGCTGCCGCTTCTCGACCTTGAGCGCCTGCTGGGCCGACCGCGCGGCTTGGACCGCCGCCGCCTGCTCTTGCTCCTGGTATTCCTTCCAGGCGCTGTAAGGGCCGCCGAAGGTGTCGAGGGTGCAGCCGTAGAGCTCGACGGTGTTCTCCATGTGCTCCAGCAGTTCGAGGTCGTGGCTGACCACGACGAGGGTCCCCGGCCACTGGTCGACGAAGTCGGCGAGCTTGGCGCGGGTAGGCAGGTCGAGGTTGTTCGTGGGCTCGTCGAGCAGGGTGATCGGAGTGCGGCGGATGCGCAGCCCGGTGATGGCGATGAGCATCGCCTCTCCGCCGGAGACCTCGGCCACGCGGCGGTCGAGGTCTCCGGCGGTGAATCCGATCTGATGTAGGGCTTCGTCGGCGCGGGACTCGATGTCCCAGTCATCGCCGATCGTGTCGAAGTGGCGCTCGTCGACGTCGCCGGACTCGATGGCCCTCACCGCGGCGATGATCCCATCGATCCCGAGGAGCTCGGCGATCGTCGCCTCTTGCCGGAGCGTGAGCGTCTGGGGCAGGTAACCGACCTCGCCGATGGTGTCGATCTGGCCGACGGTCGGCTGCAGGATGCCTGCGATCAGCCGCAGCAGCGTCGACTTCCCGGCACCGTTGCGCCCGATCAAGCCGGTGCGGCCGGTGCTGAAGGTGCCGTTGACGCCCGAGAGTGCAACCGTGCCGTCTGGCCATTCGAAGGTCAGATCGCGGAAAGTGATGGCGGACTTCGTGGACATGGGTGATG
This sequence comes from Streptosporangium sp. NPDC002544, assembly GCF_040295965.1. NCBI lineage: Bacteria > Bacillati > Actinomycetota > Actinomycetes > Streptosporangiales > Streptosporangiaceae > Streptosporangium > Streptosporangium sp. NPDC002544. The sequence continues at coordinate 83,246 of NZ_JBEOWJ010000026.1, forward strand.
TTTCTCTTTCTTCTTCCCGTCAGTCGCGGAGGGGCGTGACGGGGACCGGTTCGGTGTTGACGGGAGCGGCGATGGTGGGGTCCGCCGCGAGGTATTTGGCGTGGAGCTGACCGCAAGCGGCATCAATGCCGGTGCCGAACTGCCGTCGCCTCGTCGCGTGCACGCCGCGCACGGTCAGCCCGCGCACGAACTCGTCTACTCGGATGGAGGACGGGGCTCGGTAGTCCGGCGGCGCTCCTGCCGCCTCGTTGTAGCGGATGACGCTGACGTGGAACAGCTCGGGCCGAGACCGTGCACGGACCAGTTCGGCGAGAGCAGCGAGATGGTCGTCGCTGTCGTTGACGCCGGCGATGAGCAGGTAGGCGAGGTAGACCTTTCGGCGGCTCGTGGCGGTGTGCCGGTCGAGGATGTCGAGGCTCTGCGGGAGCGGAAAGCATTCCTCGAGCGGGATGATGCGGGCACGCTCCTGCGCGAACGGTGAGTGCACGGACAGGGTGATCGTCACCTGTGGGTGCTCGTCGACCAGGCGGGTGAGGTTCGGCGCGAACCCCACGGTGGACACGGTCACCCGTCGTGCGGACATCCCCGCGTAGCCCGCGTCGGTCAGCAGGGTGAGCGCGTCGAACACGTGAGGGTTGGCGAGCGCCTCTCCCATCCCCATGAACGCGACACTCGCGGGTCGGGGCAGCCCTTCGCGGGTCCAGTGCGGGTGCATCATCTGGGCGACGATCTCGTCGGCAGTGAGGTTGCGAACCAGGCCCACCGCGCCGGTGGAGCAGAAGGTGCAGCCCAGGCCGCACCCGGCCTGCGACGAGATGCACATGGAGTCCCATCCGGCTCGATAGTGAGACACGACGGTCTCGATGCGGGCGCCGCTTTCGGAGGCGAACAGCACCTTCTCAACCTGTTCGTCTCGTTGGACTTCCAGCGGGGTCAGGGGGTGCAGCCGTGGACCGAATCGTTCCGCGAGATCGGCACGCAGGCCGGCCGGCAGCGCATGAACGTCGGCGAAGGTCTCGGCCGTCGAGCTCTGCCACGCGGCGATGAGCTGACCAAAGCGGAACGCAGGTGCACCGGTCTGTGCGAGATGGTCGCGAATGCGCATCCAGCGGCTCCTCGTGGTCAGGACAGTGCTCACGTGTCACCGCCCGTCGGAGGCAAGACCTCACGACCCCGGTAGACGCCGCAGTGCCGGCATGCGCGGTGCGGCGGGGTGGGCTTGCCGCAGGCGGGATTCGTGCAGGTGGTGAGCGTCGGGGCGCTCGTCTTCCAGTGAGCGCGACGGTGACGGGTGCGGGAACGCGACGTGCGGTGCTGCATGGCCATGGCCTTTCGTGAGTGGTTGCGAATGCCAACGGAACTGGCGGGACAACCGACCACGGGCCGTGAGTCACTGCGGCGAGAGATTCGATCAGTGCTGCCGGGGCACCATCTGCCTGCGGAGCTGGGCCGCTGCCCGAGTGCTGGGCGATGGATGGATGGCACGGGGAGGATCGAAGTCGCGCGCGTTCGCAGGCACAAACCGGGGACCGAGGTCGGTGCGGTGCGAACGTGCCGGCACGTTTCACGCAGAGGTGTCAACGCCTCGGACGGGCGGACTCACGCTGCTGCGCTAGGAGAACGGTCATTCACCAGCATGGGCATCGCCCACACGGATGAAAGCCACCGGCAGTTCGGTGGCTAGATTCTGTCGACCTCAATCATGGCACCCATCGTAACAAGGACCTCCTATGAGTTCGAACCCGATTCACTCCCGCGGAAGGTTTCGCCGGCGGAACTCACGGGTTTCCGCTTCTCCAGGTGGGAGATCGCCTCCAGTTCCTCTTCGGCCACGGTTCGGGCCGTTCTTGAGACGGCTCGACCGAAGTTGACGGGATCCCGTCTGATCTTGCCGATCGGGCGGGATCTTGTCGTTTCGGGGATTTCCGGGCCGGGCTGGCCACGAGGGGGCACAAGGTGTTGGCGAGCGCTTCGGATTGGCTTCATTTCCGCAGGCCATCACCATCGTGAACACCTCAGCCATACTGCCCCGCGACTTTCCTCCCATCACCGACGGCGCGGCGCGTAGGACGCAAGAGCGGTGAAGTTCACGTCCGCATCGGGCCAGCGGCGGCGCAAGGCCTCGGCCAGGCGCTGGCACAAGCCCGCCAGTTGTGGCAGGGCATGGTGTTCTCGTGCGACAGAGGCGGCGGCCTCCAAGGTCGCGACGAGTTGGGCGCGGCTGTCATCACCTGGTGAGCGCGTATCCAACACCGGCAGACGCCAGAGGCGGGTCAGCGCGAACGCCACGCACGCCGCGGTCAGGGCCACCCCATAGAGTCGCTCGTCCTCAGCCTGTGGCACCCCGGCCGCCAGGGCACGCCGGTAGATCTCGCCAACCTGTGGCAGCGGCGTGGAACCGGCAGGCCATGCGGACACACTCACCCGCATCCAAGCTGGACCAGGAACGTGCAGGCAGACGGCGTCGTGCAGGACATGGGTGAAGCCGGCGAACTCGAAGTCGATCAGACGTGCATCAGGCGGTCCGTCCGCACAGACCAGCACGTTGTTTGCTTCCGGATCGCCGTTGCTCAGTGCCAGGAACGGTCCTGGATCTGCAAGTTCCGCCAGCGCCAGGGCGAACTCGCGCTCCACCGGCCCGGTGATCGGCACTCCCAGCACCTCGGCCTGCGGCAGTCCCTCTTGGCGCAGCCGGGCGACATGCCCAAGCCGATCAGCCTCCGGATCGACCTGACCCAGGCGCTCTCGCCGCCGGTAGTACAACTCTGCCCGTCCAGCGGTGAACGCGCCGAGCTCCCCACGAGCACGAGCGAAAGCCTCCAGACGTACGGCATGCGCGAAGGCACCGTCCCCGCGTAACAGTCCGTCCAGCGCGACTCGTGGCGCGAGATCCTCCAGAATGACATGCCCCGCGGGAAGATCCTCCACCAGGACACGTGGTGCCAGATCGACCTTGAGATCCTCGGCCAGGAACCGCAGCGCGGCCACCTCTGTGCGTAACCGCCACGCCTCGGTGTGCTTGCCTGCGGCGTGAGGACCCATCCACTTGACGATCATGGTTTCGCCGCGGTCGGTGCGAACACGGGCGACCCGCCACGGCTCCAACCTGGTCCATTCCACCACGTTGATCACTGACACAGCCTAGAACGGAACAGGCGAGCACGGCCCGGACTCCATTTCAGGGAAACGATCAACCTCCGGCCGGGAAGTGATCTTTCATCGTGCCCTGTCGAGCCAAGTCGGCCGTACTCGTGAACACCCCGGTTCATCGCGGTCAGGAGGGGCCTGTTCCGGATGGTGCCTGGATGATCTCGATGGGACGATCGAGCAGAGTCCGGGCGATGTTGGCGTAGTCGATCGCAGTCTGGCAGCTGAGGTTGAAGGCGGTCGCCAAGTGCAGGGGATCCGCGTCGACACTGAGCGTTTCCCTGAGGACGCGGTCGACGCGGATCCGTTAAGATCGCCTCGGCCGGTTCGAACAGCTCATCGCGCCGCGCGGTGAGACAGTCGTACACCTCCTGGCGGAACTCCGACAGCTCTGCCGGCGCCTCGATACGCGAGCCTTCCCTCCATGGTTCTGGGACACTCGCGGTCGCGCACGCCAAGATGGATCCCACGGCCACCGCCTTTTCCTCGATGTCGTTCAACTCGACGATGAGACGGTGGCCGTCCGCCGTACAGCCTCAGGCCACACCCGGGCGGACACAGTCCGCTACCGCCTTTCGTGCCCTCGGGTATGACCGTTCACGGCATATGCGAAGGCCGGAGGCTAAACGACAAGCTCAGGGAGCTGTGGGATCAGCGGCGGGGGAGGGCGAGGGCGCAGAGCGCGAAGACGACGGCGAAGGCGGCCTGCACGGTCATGCACACGGCGAGCGCGGTTGTGTACGTGACGCCGACAGGTGCGACTGACCCGACGGTAACCGCGGCGAGTAGCCCGCCGGCCACGGCGACGCCGAGGCCCATTGCGGCTTGTTGTGTCGTCTGGAGCGCTCCTGATGCGGCCCCGGCGGAAGCCGGGGGGACGTCGGCGATCATCGCGCCCACGAGGGGCCCGAACATGAGTGCTTGCCCGATGCCGACGCCGATCAGCAATGCAGCGAGAGTCCAGGAGTTCAGGTTGGCGCCTTGTAGGAACACCGATGTCGCGGTAATCGCAAGCAGTGCTGCCTGGATGACTCCGCCGATGATCAGCAGCCGGCGGAATCCGAAGCGCGGTGCGAGTTTTCCGGACCAGACGGAGACGACGAAGAAGCAGAGGGCGAATGGAAGCAGCACGACAGCGGCGTGCATCGGGGTCCATCCCAGCCCGGTCTGTGTGGTGAGGGCGTAGAGGAAGGTGAATGCGCCGAAGGCTGACTGGAGCATGAGTGCCATCACGAGTCCAACGCGGTAGGAACCCAGGCGGAAGAGGGGCGGCGGGACCAGTGGGACGCGGTCGCCGCGGTGCAGTTGGAGCTGCCATCTCCAGAACGCGGCGAACAGGACGGGGACGGCGACAAGCAGTGCCCAGCACCATGCGGGCCAGCCGAGCATGGCGCCCTGAGACAGCGGGACGAGCAACGAGAGGAGGGCGGAGCCCAGAAGCACGGTGCCGATCAGGTCAAGTGAGCGGTGGCCGGGGGAGCTGGTTGCCGGCACCCAGCGCAGGGCAGCGAGAAACGCGACGACACCCATGATGACACTCACTGCGAACACCATGCGCCAGCCGGCGCCGAGGAGCGGGACGGAGAGCAGCACTCCGCCGAGGACCTGCCCGATCGCTGTTGCGCCTCCCGCGGTGGCTCCGAACAACGCGACCGCTCTGGCGCGTTCGCGCCCCTGCGTCGATGCGGTGATCGTTGCGAGCACCTGGGGAACCATCGCTGCCGCGGAGACGCCGGTGAGGGCGCGCGCGGCGATCAGGACGATGATGGTGGGGGAAAGGGCCGCCATCAGGGAGAAGAGGGTGAAGCCGGCCATGCCGAGGAGGAACAGGCGGCGGCGTCCGTAGAGGTCACCGAGGCGGCCGCCGAGTACCATCGGCACCGCGAAGCTGAGTGAGTACACCGAGACCACGAGCGATTGCTCGGCAGGGGAGGCGTGCAGTGATGCGCCGATGTCGGGGACGGCGATGCCCGCGGCGGCGAAGCTGACCACCGCGAGGAGCAGAGCGGAGAGGGTGGCGAGGAGTCCGGGAAGCCCGAGCGTTCGTGGTTGGGATGGGATCGTTGGGGTTGAATCGGTGTGCGGGGTGGAAGCTGTGGTCACGTGTCGAGCCTGCGTGTTCGCGGATCCGGGTACCAGAAGCCTGTTTATGGGGGTAGTAGCCGAACCTGGCTGGGGAACCTTGGGTGCAGCAGTATGGAGTCATGACCGACACGATCTCCCCGATCGCCCGGCGTGAGCTCGGCGACTTCCTCCGCACCCGACGCGAGCGGTTGAGTCCCGACAGGGTCGGGCTTCCGGCTACCGGACGACGTCGCACGCCGGGCCTACGGCGCGAGGAGGTCGCAGTGCTCGCAGGGGTGGGGGTTACGTGGTACACCTGGCTCGAACAGGGTCGGCCGATTAATGTCAGCATGCAAGTGCTCAGAGCGGTCGGCCGGGCATTGCATTTGGATGAGGCGGAAACGCAACACTTGCGGAGGCTTGCCGGCGTGCGGACACCGCCCACCGATCCGGTCGTATGCGACCCGGCTCTGCTGACGGCCTTCCAGCCGGTGCTGGACAAGCTGGATCCCTATCCCGCGTGTCTGCAAACGCCCTTGTTCGATGTGGTGGCGTACAACCGCGCCTACCAGTACCTCTTCACCGACATGGACCTGATCCCATCCGGTGAACGGAACTGCGCTATGCAATTCTTCACGGACCCGGACTGGCGCAGCCGGTATGTCGATGACGACATCGTCGCGACCAGGATGGTGGCGAGGATGCGTGCCGCGGCGAGTGCCGGGGCGGCAGGAGCGGATACCTCGAGCGTGGTCGCGCGGTTGCTGGAGCAGTCGGACGAATTCGCGCAATTGTGGAGCCGCCACGATGTGCTTCTCCAGCACTACGAGGTGAAACGCCTCGAGAGTCCGCTTGTGGGGCTTCTCCAGCTGAACTTTGTCTCCACCGACGTCACGGAGACGGGCCACCGGCTGATGGTGATGACTCCCGACGATGAGGAGACATCGCGGAGGCTGGAAGAGTTGTCAGCCCTTGCCGCGAGTGTCGCGTAGTGGTGTCCTGACGTGCCTCTACCCGGCAACGACGGCGTACGCGCCCGGACGCGACTCCGGCCCGGCTGTAGGCGCAAGGAGACTCTCCCGAAGCAGGGCTGTCACCGGCCCCGCCGGACTGGCGACGCTGCGCCGCCTGGTCAACGACGGCGTCTCGGTCACCGAGGCCGCGTGCACTCTCGAAATCGGCCGCTCCACCGCCTGCTCAGCGCTCAGGAACGGTTGAGGTGTCTGGGTAGGGGTCGGTATCGGTTGACCGGTCAGCGCTGGGGCGGGCCGAATCCTGCGATTTCGCCGCTGTCGTGTCGCTAGAGCAGGGCCTCGGCACCGTTTTCGAGGATCCGGGCCGTGTCCGCGGCACGGGGGAGCATGGTCTTTTCGTAGGTGGCGATGGCGTCGGCGACCGTGGTGGAGCCGGCCAGCTGACCTTCTCGACGGCGCGGCCCCACTGTACGGTCCCCGGCTCCAGCGAACTGAGCAGCAGATCACGCAACTGGCCCCGGTCGATCTCCGGTTTGAAGAGCTCGTCTTCGGCCGGGACGTGGTGGCCCAGAATCAGCCCCGTCGGATCCAACAGGCGCATCTCCTGTCCCTCCGGGCGTGCCAGCCGGAAGAACTCCTCGATCAGGCCGGCCTCGCGCAGGGCAAGTTGCCCGTCGTCGGCGTGCAGGTCGAGGGTGCCGCCCTGGTTGCGCGCCGCCGGGTGGGTGTCGCGGTCGCAGACCGTCACGGGAATGCCGTGCTTCTGCAGGATGCGAGCACAGGTGAGGCCACCGACCTGCTCCGATGATGCTGATTCTCGCTGTGGCCGGGGCTGGTTCGCGAGTCAACAACCCGATGATGACCACACCCCTGCGGTCTGCTGACCCAAACCTCACACCAAATCCCTTTGTCAGCAGGCTCTTACAGTAGTTCCACATCAGTCCTCCTCTGCCGGCACCCCGAAGCGACGCAGTTGCTTTGCTTGTTCGGCCGGCCCCTGTCTGGCCAGCAAGCCGACCAGCCGGTGGGCGGCGTATGGGTTACCGGTAGCAGCGCGGGTGCGGAGTTCCTCCACCTGCCCCTGCTCTGCCAGCAAATCGACCAGCCGGAAGGCGGCGCCTGTGTCGCCGCTGTCGACGCGAGCACGTAGTTCCTCCACTCGCCCCTGCTCTGCCAGCAGATCGGCCAGGCAACTGGCGGCGTGTGTGTCGCCGGTGTCGGCGCGGGTGCGGAGTTCCTCTGCCCGCCCCTGCTTTGCCAACAGTCCGGACAGCTGACGGGCGGCGTGTGTGTCGCCGGTGTCGGCGCGGGTGCGGAGTTCCTCCACCTGCCCCTGCTCTGCCAGCAAATCGACCAGCCGGTGAGCGGCGTGTGTGGCGTCTCCGCCGCCGGCATCGGCGTGGGGGCGCAGGATCGTGATGGCCTCCTCCGCTCGCCCCCGCTTGATTAACAGACTGGCCAGCCGGTGGGCGGCGTACGTGTCGCCGGCATCGGCCCGGGCGCGTAATTCCCCTGTCTGTCCTTGCTCGACCAGCAGGCCGGACAGCCACTGGGCGGCAGGTAGGTCGCCGGTGTCGGCATGAGGGCGCAGGGCCGCGATGCCCTCCTCCGCTCGCCCCCGCTTGACCAGCAGGTCGACCAGCCAGCAGGCGGCGTATGCGTCGACACGGGGGCGCAGGGCCGTGATGGCCTCCTCCACCCGCCCCTGCTCAAGCAGCAAGTCAGCCAACCGCTGGGCGGGAGATATGTCGCCGGCATCGGCGCGGGGGCGTAGGGCCGTGATGGCCTCCTCCACCCGCCCCTGCTTGACCAGCAGGTCGGCCAGCTCTACCGCGATGGATATATAACCGGTATCGGCTGTATCGCTGGTGTCGGCGTGGGGGCGTAGGGCCGTGATGGCCTCCTCCACCCGCCCCTGCCCGGCCAGCAGTTCGGCCAGTCGCCGGGCGGCAGGTACGTCCCCGGCATCGGCGCGGGCACGTAGGACCGCAGTGGCCTCCTCCACCCGCCCCTGCTCGGCCAACAGCCTGGCCAGCCACCGGGCAGCGCGTGCGTCGCCGGTGTCGGCGCGAACGCGTAGTTCCTCTGCCCGCCCCTGCTCGGCCAACAGGCTGGCCAGCCGCACGGCGGCGTATGTGTCGCCGGTGTCGGCGCGAGCACATAGTTCCTCCACCAGCTCTAGCTCGGCCAGCAGACCGACCAGCTGTAGAGCAGCGTATGTGGCGTAGTCGTCGCCGGCGTCTTCGCCGCCGGCACGGGTGTGGGGGCGCAGGACTGCGACGGCTTCCTCCACTTGCTCCTGATCGAGCAGCAGGTTGACCAGCCGCTGAGCGGCGTATGTGTCGCCGGTGTCGGCGCGGGCGCGTAGTTCCTCTGCCCGCCCGTGTTCGACCAGCCGGTTGACCAGGTGGTAAGCGGCGTATGGATCGCCGATGTCGGCGCGGGCGCGCAGGACCGCGACGGCCTCCTCTGCCCGCCCCTGATCGACCAGCAGGCCGGACAGCCGTAAAGCGGCGATGTCGTCGCCGGCATCGGCGCGAGTGCGCAGGACCGCGATGGCCTCCTCCACCCGCCCGTGTTCGACCAGCAGGCCGACCAGACTGCTAGCGGCGCTTTCGTCGTCGGCATCGGCGGCGTGCCGGTAGAGAGGTTCGGCGTAGCAGTACAGCAACCGATCCTGCGCGGCCCTACCGGTACTGGCCTGGTCGGCGGGGTCGGTCAGGTGCTCACATAAGGCCCGCCAAGTCGCGCCGGGCACCTTCGTAGCGCGCCGCTGAGCCCCGGCGTGCTGTTGCAGGTAGTCGGCGACCAGGTAGCCCGAGGGGCGCCCCATCGTGCCGGGAGCGGCGACCGGGGCCAACGCCGCTGCGGCGCCGTGTAGGGTCTCGGTCGCATACGCCAGCGCCCCCTCGAACCAGTTGGCCGGCGCGGCCGCCCTCTGGCGGGCGTCGCAGTAACCGGGCGAGGCCGCGCGCAGCAATTCCGCACTCAGCGGAGATTGCACACCGAGCCGGGTGGCGTCGACGGCCGCGTTCAACACCGCCGACTGGTAGGGGTCGGCGCCGCGCCAACGGTCGATCAGCTGCGGGGCCGCGGCGATGACCTGCGTCAGGCCGTAGTCGGCCGACTCCAGCGCCAGCGCGATCCTCGGATCGGCCACGGAGGCGGCGCGGGCGCGTTTCCGCTCGGCCAGACTGAGCGCGGCATCGAGGTGAACGATGCCGGCCAGGTCCAGGAGCTCGCGTTCGGCGACGTAGGGATCCTCACCGCCGGAGCAGGGCGGGGCGGTGTAAACGGCATGACGCTCAGGCCACACGGTGGCCACCACGACCGCTCCCGCCTGCAGCAGCGCACGGACGGTGGCGGCGCGCAGCCCGGCCGGGCCGCCCAGGTAGCGTTGCAGCTCATCCAGCCACACCACCAGCCGCGACGGCGGGTCGGCGGCCGCCTGCCGGACGTGGTCGGCATCGGCCGGGTGCAGCAGCCACCACTGCGGCACCAAGGCGTGGATCGCCTCATAGGCGCAGCGGGTCTTACCCACCGACGAGGAGCCCACCAGCACCACCAGGCCACCCCGTTCGGCGGCCCGGCCAACCAGGGCACGTACCCCGCGCGGATCGGTGTCGGTGTCGCGTAGCACGTACACCGGCAGTTCACCTGTGGCGCCCGGGGCCTCGATCGCGGCATGCACTCCCAACAGGCGCGGATCGGCCTGTTCCACCCGCACCACCCCGGCCAGCGCCGGCGCGACCGTCAGGGCGCGCTTCCGCGCCGACCGCCACGACCCCCGAGCCTCCTCGGGCACGTCGCAGGCGGTCAGGAACAGCTCCAGCGTCTCGGCTGACGGGCGCGTCTCACCGGACAGCAGGTCGCTGAGGGTGCTGGACGCCAGCCGGGCGGGCCGCACCGCCTTGGCCAGTTCGCTATAGGAGCGCCCCGCCCGCAACGCCTCCAGCGCCGCGGCCAACTCGGCCAGGGTGTGCACCTGCGCTGGATCGGCGCCCGCAGAAGGGGGCCGATCTGCTGAAGGCCGCGTCATCGCATCCCTTCGTCATCCTGTCGCATCGCCGGCCGCTACCGGCGATGACCTCCGTCCGGTCCCGGCGGCGAACAGCGCCGGACACCCTGTCCAGGTTCGGCCCGGGGAGAATCCGCCGAGGAAGTACCAGCTTGCCTTCCGCAGGTAGAGAGCTGCAGCGATTCGTCCGGCTTTGTTCGCCGCCGCTGCCGGACTCTCCGGACGTCGGGTGCACTGGGCATCAGCACCACACAGCGTTGGTCGGCTCACCCTTCCTCACGACCCCCGAGACTTCCTGGAGTCCGTCATGCACGACCTGCCCGCCTGGATCCCGCTGGCCGTCAGTGCCTTGAACCTGGCTACCGCTCTCGTCGGCTGGGCCAGTGCCCGCACCCGCTGCCCCGGCCAGGCAACCGGCGGCCGCACTTCTGACGAACCCCCAGCGGCCGATCCGACCCGACCCACCGGCCGATGACCACGGGTGGGGAGCCGGACCATCCGTGCGTTTTACCGGATCAGGGTCTCCTGAGCGCCGACCGTGGTGTCGGACAGCCGCCTCATTCGCGGCTCGTGGCCCCGCGGTGGCCTCGTGCCGGACCTCCGGCCTCCCCACCGCGCAGGATGATAGCCGCCGCGAGCAGGGAGAGTGCGCAGGCGGACCAGAAGACGGCGGACAGGCCCGCCAGGGTGGCGAGCAGGCCGGCGGAGGCGGCGCCCAGCGGCATGGCGCCCATGCCGATCAGGCGGCAGGTGGCGTTCACCCGGCCGAGTAGACCCTCGGGGATGAGCCGCTGGCGCAGCGAGACGGAGACGACGTTGGTGACGGCGTTGGCCGCGCCGATGCCCGCGGCGGCGGGGAAGACCACCAGGGGAGAGGGAAGGAGGAGAGGCACCACCAGCAGCAGGGCATTGAGCAGTGTGACGCCCACCAGGGCGCCGTTCTCGCCGGTCAGACGGGTGAGTGAGCCGGAGAGCACCGAACCGGCCACCGCGCCGGCGGCCAGGGTCGCCGCCAGGAGGCCGTACTGGCCGGGGGTGAGTCCCACCCGGGAGCCGTCACCGACCACCCAGAGCACGAAGACCGCGAAGTAGGCGCCGTAGGCGAGGTTGAGCACGCCGGAGTACGCGGCCAGGCCGCGCAGGGCGCGGTGTCCCCACAGGTGGCGCATGCCGTCGGCGATGTCGGCGCGCAGCGCCTGGGCAGGGGCGGCCTCCGGGCGGAACCGGCCGCGCATGCCGAGCAGCAGCAGCGCGCCGGCCGCGTACAGCAGGGCGGCCGTGCCGAACACGGTGGTGGTGGCGATGCCGACCAGCAGGCCCGCGAGCGGGGCGCCGAGGAAGTGGTTGCCGAGGGTCTGAGTGGCGACGAGCCGACCGTTGGCCGCGCCCAGCCGGTCGCCGGTCACGGTCATCGGCAGCGCCGACTGGGCCGAGGTGTCGGCGAACACCTCGGCGGCACCGGCGAGCAGCACCGCCGCCACCAGCACCGGCAGGCTCAGCAGGTCCAGCCAGGCGGCGGCGGCCGTCGCGGCCAGCACGGCGGCGCGGGACCAGCCCGCCAGGACCATGATCCGGCGCCGGTCGAGGCGGTCGGCGATCGCGCCCGCGTGCAGGGCCAGCAGCAGCCACGGCAGCGTCGTCGCGGCACTGACCAGCGCCACCTGCGCCGGTGAGCGAGTGAGGGAGACCGCGAGCAGGGGGACGCCGACGAGCAGGACGCCGTCGGCCAGGTTCGACAGGCCGGACGCCGCCCACAGGTGATGAAACGAGCGCCCCAGCCCCGGGCGGCCCGCGTTTCCCCCGGCCCGCTGTTTCGGTGGTTCGTTCGCCGTGGTGCTCGTCGCCTGTGTTTCCGCGGGCCGGTCTCGGTCGGTGTCCGCTGTTCGCTGTTTCGGCGGTCTGTTCTCAGAGAGGTCCGCCGCTCCTCGTTCCGCGGGCCTGCCGGTGTCCGCTCTCCACTGTGCCGACGTGCTGTTCTCGTCCGTTCGCATGCTCTCCCCGCCCCGGTGGGTTCTCATCGGCCGGTGGGGGCGAGCAGTTCGGCGAAGACCCCGATCGCCCGGTCGACGGCGTCCGCGCTGACCCCCGCGTGGGTCACCGCCCGAATCCGCCCGTGCCCCAGCTCCTCCACCCGGACGCCTCTGCGCCGGGCCGCCGCGATGAACGACCGGGTGGTGTAGCGCTCGTCGCGTACCCGGAAGAAGACCATGTTCGTGATCGGCGGGCCGGGGTTCAGCCGTACGCCGGGCAGCCGTGCCAGTCCGCGGGCGAGGCGGGCGGCCTTCTCGTGGTCCTCGGCCAGCCTGCCGGTCATCTCGGTGAGGGCGATGATGCCGCAGGCCGCGATCATGCCGGCCTGCCGCATGCCGCCGCCGAGCATCTTCCGCATCCGCCTGGCCTGGGCGATGATCGCCCGGTCGCCCACCAGCACCGATCCGATCGGCGCGCACAGGCCCTTGGACAGGCAGATCTGCACGGTGTCGGCGTAGAAGGCGATCTCCGCGGGGGTGATGCCCAGCGCGACCGAGGCATTGAAGATGCGCGCCCCGTCCAGGTGCAGCGCCACGCCGTGCGAGCGGGTCAGCTGGGCCACCTCGGCGAGGTAGTCGAGCTGGAGCGGCAGGCCGCCGCACCGGTTCTGCGGCGTCTCCAGGCTGACCAGCGCCGGAGGGGCGATCTGCGGGTCGGTACGGTCGACGGTGCACGCCTCGGCGATGTCCTCCAGGCTGATCGTCCCGTCGGGCAGGTTGGCGAGCGGCTCGTAGACGATGCCGCCGCACATCGAGGCGCCCCCGGCCTCGTAGACGTACAGGTCGGACTCGTGGCCGACGATCGCCTTGCCGCCGCGCGGGCAGTGCGCGAGCAGCGCGGCGAGGTTGGCCATGGTGCCGCTGGGCATCAGGCAGCCCGCGGCCTTGCCGAGCAGGTTGGCCGCCAGCCGTTCCAGCTTGGCCACCGTCGGGTCCTCGCCGTAGACGTCGTCGCCCAGCGGCGCGTTCGCGGCGGCCTCCAGCATCGCGGGGGTGGGCAGCGTGAAGGTGTCGCTGCGCAGCTCGATCTCGCCGCCGCCGTCGTTCTCTCCGGCGACCAGGTGGGGGTTGTCCAGCACGCTCGTCATGGGATTTCCAATCGGGGGAGTTCTGAGTACGGAGGCCGGGGCGGAGATTCAGGAGAATGAGGTCCGGTACTCCTGGCGGGGGATCTCGATCGGCGGAAACTCGTGGAGCAGCACGGGCCGCAGGTGGCCGAGCGCGGTGTTCAGCGTCTCCTCCAGCTCGCGATGGCCGGGCGCGTGCGCGATCACATAGCCCAGCCGGTCGTAGCTGCTGCGGGCCGGCCGCACCTCGAAACCCTGCGGTGCGGTGACGGCCACCGTGTCGACGCCCGGCACGGCACCGGCCTCCCGCGTCCCGGCCACCTCCCGCAGGACGGCCTTCCCCCGCCCGGTCGCGGCGCGCTCCGGGGGCAGCAGGAAGGCGATCCCCGCCGGGGCGAACCGCTCGGGCAGCGGCAGCTGCTCCAGGTCGACCGCGGCCCGTAGATGGGCGTCGAGCAGGTCGAAGCCACTCGCCCGCGCGATGACCTCGGGGATCATGCCCCCCGCGGGACGGGCGTTGATCTCCACGACGTACGCGTGGCCGTCGATGAGCTTCATCTCGATGTGGGTGGCACCGTGGGTGACGCCGACGGCGGCCAGCGCGCGGAACGCGGTTTCGACGAGGATTCGGGTCTCGTCCGCCGGCAGCGGCGCGGGGAAGACGTGCCCGCGCTCCACAAAGTGCGGCGGCGCCGTCACCCGCTTGGCGGTGACGCCGACACAGCGGTGCGACCCGCCGGAGCCGACCGTCTCGACGCTGTACTCGGGGCCTGCCAGATAGCCCTCGATCAGCGCGGTCCTCGCGGTGGCCTGGCCCCGTACGTTGACGGCGGCCGAGATGATCCGGCGGCAGTGGGCCGCCACCTCCCCGGGCGTGTGACAGAGCACCACGCTCAGCGAGCCGGTGTCGTCGACGGGCTTGACGACGCAGGGCAGCGCGATCCGCGACAGCGCGATCACGACTCGGGTGTCGATGTCGTCGCAGGGGCCGACCAGTTCGAAGGCGGGGGAGGGCAGCCGGGCCGCGGCCAGGATCCGGCGGGTCCGCCCCTTGTCCCGGCAGGCGGCGACGGCCTCCGGCGGGTTGCCGGGCAGCCCGAGGTCGGCGGCCAGCCCGGCGACCGCGACGGTGTAGAACTCACTGGTCGTGGTGACCCCGGCGATCTCCCCCAGGGTGCGGCGCAGCTCTGCCGCCAGGGTGGCGGGAGAGTCCGTGTCGCAGGTGACGATCCGCACCCCGGTGGCCGCCAGCCCGGTGTAGCGGGCCGGGTCGGCGGTGGCCAGCACCGGGGTGAACCCCAGCGCGGCGGCCTTGGCGAAGGCCAGCATCCCGGAGCCGGTGGTGTTGGACTCGACGAAGACGAGGACGGGGTTCATACGTACTCCAAGGACCGGCCGAGCGTCGCGTAGGACCAGGTCACGGCGGTGTCGGTGAGCTGGATCGATTCGGGGGCGAGCGGTGGGCGCAGGTCGGTCAGGCCGTGCGCCGCCCGGTACTCGGCGCTGTAGATGGTGTTGACGTACCGGTCGCCCCGGTCGGGGAAGATCACCACCACCGACACGTCCGGGTCGAGCCGCGAGCCGAGCCAGCGCGCCACCTGGTAGGCGGAGCCGGAGCTGTTGCCCGCGAAGACCTTCTCGTGCGAGGCGAGCTCCAGGGTGGCGGCGAAGGCCTCCCGGTCCGACAGCCAGTGGACCTCGTCGATGACCGAGAAGTCGACGTTGGCCGGAACCAGGCTGTTGCCCAGTCCGCTCTGCAACCGCTTCGGCACGTCGGGCTGGCCGAAGATGGCGCTGCCGACGGCGTCCACGGCGACCACCCGCAGTGCGGGGTTGGTCCGGCGCAGCGCCCGCGCCGTCCCGCACAGCGAGCCGCCGCTGCCCACCGCGCCCACCAGTACGTCGACCCGGCCGATCTCCGAGATCACCTCCTCGGCGAGGCGGTCGTAGGCGGCGGGGTTGGCCGGGTTGTCGTACTGCCTGGGCCAGAACGCGCCGGGGTTGGCGGCCAGCACGGCCCGCAGCCGCTCCAGCCTGGCGCTCTGCCAGCCGTTGCCGGTCATGGCGGGCACGATGTCCAGGGTGGCGCCCAGCGCCTCCAGCTTGGCCATGGTGATCGGGTCGATCCGGGGGTCGGTGACGATGTGCACCTCGTGGCCGAGGTACGTGCCGACCAGCGCGACCCCCATGGCCAGGGTGCCCGAGGAGCTCTCCACGATCAGGCCGCCGTCGGCCAGCACCCCCTCGGCCCTGGCGGTCAGGATCGCCTGCCTGGCGACGCGGTCCTTCATTCCGTACGGGTTGGCCAGCTCCAGTTTCGCGTGGACGGTCGCCCCGCCGGTCGCGCGCAGCCGCATCAGCGGAGTACGGCCGATGGCGTCGATGGCGTCAGTTCTGAGTGTCATGTCCGGCTCGTGCTCCTACAGACGATGAGGGGCCGCCCCAGCCGCTCCAGCTCCGTGAGGGCGCGGGCCAGCCGGGGACCGTGCTCGGGATCGTGCCGGGCCAGCAGGATGCCCAGGCACGTACCGCTGTGACCGACGACCGTGCCGAGCCCGCCGACGTCGTGGCAGATCTCCTCCACCGCCGCCAGATGGGGTTTGGGGTTGAAGGTCTGGAACAGCCGGGCGCTGGCGGTGGCGACCTGGCCCACAGCGGCCAGGTCGTGGTCGCGTACGGCGTGGGTGAGCTGGTCGAGCAACTCGCCGTAGCGCACCGCCCAGTGGGCGGGAATCGGCTTCCTCGACCGGTTGAAGGCGACGGTGTCGACGCTCTCCCCGTCGTCGATCCCGGCGATGGTCAGCTGGGGGAGCGTGCCCATCCGCCGGTGCAGCCGCACCTGCCGGTGGAAGAACGCGGTGATCCCCGGATGCATGACCCCGTCGGACGGCTCGATCTCGGCCATCATCTGTTTCAGCAGCCGGTTGGGGAGCTTGAGGCGGAAGGCCGAGTCCACCGCGCGCGCGGTGGCGACCAGGTCGGCGGTGGAGCTGGCCATGCCCTTGCCCTCGGGGAGCGCGCTGTTGAGCATCAGCCAGCCGCCGGTGTGCACCCCGTAGTGGGACATGATCCCGGTGGCGAGGCGCCGTGCCTTGTTCTTGTGCGGCGGCGAGACGATCACCTGGTCCAGCTGGGGATCGGGTTCGAAGGCGGCCTCCACGTACAGGTCCACGGGGAAGGTCACCAGGAAGTCCGTACCGGATCCCAGGATCCCCTGCAGGAGTTCGCCGAAGGTGCCTGGGGCACGCCCTCGGCCGGCCCCTCCGCTGCGGCCGTCGCTCTCCCGGATCGGCATCTGGATGGTCATGTCAGCTCGCCCGCCTTCGTGCCGGTGGTGTGTTCCCAGGCGTCTCGCAGCCATCGGGACCGCTCGGCGGCTCCCCGGTCGACGGCGGCCAGCCGGTCGCCGACCTGCTCCAGGAGGAGATGGACCTGCTCGGGGTGGGTCGAGCCGGTGGTCTGCTTGCGCCACACGCCCGCCTCCGGATCCAGCAGCTCGCGTACCTCGTCCTCCGTGAGGGCCAGGGTGAAGCCGAGCCGTTCGCCCGCGGCGACCAGGTCCGGCGCCGAGAGCAGGCCGGGGGTGAGGGTGTCCGCAGGGCCGAGCCGCTCCAGGGCGGCCGAGATCCACACGCCGACGAGCACCTGCGCGTCCCTGGCCGGCACGCCGTGCTCCAGGGTGAGGTGGTTGGCGACGGTCGAGGCGGCCATCAGCTCGTCCCGCACCACCCGGCGGGCCCGCTCCGGGTGGAACCGCACGTCCGTGACCACCCGTTCGAACAGCGCCAGCATCGTGTGGCAGGTCGTGAAGAGGTCCTCCAGGAAGCGGGTGCTCTCCTTGGAGACCTCCACGAGGTTGGTGTAGCCGGTGTTGCGCTGACCGATCATGAGGTCGTACGAGAGCCCGACCAGGTGGCCGCTCATCCCGCGGACCCGTTCCAGGATCGGGAAGTTGCGCTTGTGCGGCATCGCCGAGGAGATGCCGGCGAGCTCGTCCGGCAGGTCGATGAAGCGGCAGCTCGACCCGCTCCACCAGATCAGGTCGGTCAGGAAGCGGCTCAGCGTGGTGCCGAGCACCGACAGCTCCCCGGCCGTGCGCAGCACCCAGGAGCGGGAGGCGACCGAGGTCAGCGCGTGCGGCTGCGGGCCGTCGAAACCCAGCGCGACCGCGATCCGCCCCCGGTCCCACGGCAGTTCCAGACCGGCCATCGCCCCGGCGCCCAGCGGGCAGAGGTTGACCGTGTCGAACAGCGCCTGCAGCGACTCGGCGGCACCGGTCACCGCCTCGGCGAGCGCGGCCAGGTAGAAGCCGAAGGTCATGGTCTGCGCGGTCTGGTGCTGGGTGTACCCCGGCATGATCGACTCGGTGTGCCCGGCCGCGGTCTGCAGCGCGGCGCGGGCCAGCCGGCTCACCGCGGCCGCGGTCTCCAGCAGCCGTTCCCTGCCGAGCATGAGCTGGGCGCAGGCCTGGACGTCGTTGCGGCTGCGGTCGACGTGCCAGGCGTGCGCGCTCTCGGGTACGTGTGCCTGGACGCACCTCTCCAGGGCGAACAGCGGGTCCGACATGGCCGCCGCGCGCTCGGCGCCGACCTGCTCGGGCGTCAGGTCCAGCACCGCCCGGCGGATCCGCTCGGCCGCGTCCCGGTCGAGCAGCCCCATGCGGGCGTACTCGCCGGTGTGGGTCAGCTCGATCCAGCGGTAGTGCCGCAGCAGGGTGCGCGTCTCCCAGTCGAACCGCTGGGTCAGGACCGCGTCGTCCAGTAGCGGCGCCGGGCCCCGTCGTATCCGTCCTGTCGGAAGCATGCGTCTCACGCTGCCAGCGCGCATGGGGGGTGACCAGGAGGAATGACCGGCGATATCGAGGCGATATCCGGCGATAACCGGCACTTCTTACGTTGGCGGCATCTGATCGTCACCGGGAGGATTCACGTGAGGTCTGCACTGTTGTCCGACAGCCTGGGATTCGCTCAGCTGCTGCGTACCCATCGCGACAAGGCGCGGCTGACCCAGGAGGAGCTGGCGGAACGCGCCCGCCTGAGCGTGCGCACGCTGCGCGACCTTGAGCGGGGTCGCACCCGCTACCCGCACCGTACCTCGGTGCGCCGCCTGGCCGCCGCCCTTGAACTGACCGGTGAGGACCGGGTGACCTTCGAGGCGGCGCCGCCCCGCTCGCTCGGCGCTCCCGTCGTGGCACCGCCTCCGGAGTGGGGCCTGCCCTCGGTGAGCGGCACCGTCGCGCTGAGCCGGCTCCCGCTGCTGCGGGAGGTCGAGGAGGTGGTGTCGGTCGCCTCCGGTGGCGGGGAACCCGCGCTGGTGACCGTCACGGGCCCGGCCGGAGTCGGCAAGACCACCCTCGCCGTCCAGTGCGCCCACGTGCTGCGCCAGCGGATGGCACTGGACGTGCTCTTCCTCGACCTCGGCCGGGACCGGCGCGGTCCCGGCGAGCTGCGCACCGCCGTGCGGCTGGCGCGCATAGCTCGCATGACGTCCCCGGCCTCGGGCGGGCGGTGCCTGCTGCTGGTCGACGACGCCGACGGCGCGCGGGACGCCGACCGCCTGCCGCCACTGCTGACGCTCGGCTTCACCGCCGTCGTCGTCACCGGCAGGGAACCGCTCGCGGGGCTCGTCCCGTCCCGGCACCTCACCCTCGCGCGTCTGAGGTGAGACGGTGACGAACAGCTCGACCACGGATATCCGGGTCCTGATCTGCTACTCGGAGAGGCTGCTCCGCACCGCGCTGTGCTCGATCCTCGCCGCCGAACCGGGGCTGCGCGTCGTGGGGGACGCCGGTGACGGATTCGAGGCGGTCTCCAAGGCCCGCGGCCTGCGGCCCGACGTGGCACTCGTCGACGAGCGGCTCACCGGCCTCGACGGCATCCAGGTCACCGAGCGGCTGCGCGCCGACTCCCTGGCCGGTCCGGTGCGGAGCGTCATCCTGACCGAGCAGCCGGAGGCCATGTTCGACGCGGTACGCGCCGGAGCCCGCGGCTTCCTGCTGCGCTCCAGCGACCAGGACGAGCTGGTGGGGGCGATCAGGGCCATCGCGCGGGGGGAGGCGTTCTTCGCGCCGCAGGTCGCCAGCAGTTTCCTGCGGCGGTTCGAGAACGGGCTGCCCTACCGCCCGCCCGAGGCCGTCAAGTCGCTCACCGAGCGCGAGCACGAGGTGCTGGTCCTGGTCGCCGACGGGCTGAACAACACCGAGATCGCGAGCAGGCTGTACGTGAGCCAGGCGACCGTCAAGTTCCACGTCTCCAACCTGCTGTGCAAGCTCAACCTCCGCGACCGCCTGCAGATGGCCGTCTTCGCCCACAAGGCCGGCGTCGTCTGACCCGCCCGCCGCGCCGGGCCCGGCGAGGGGGCGCGGGGCGGCAGGGGCTGGGGAGTCATTCCCCGGGGCGGCAGACGGTACCGGGGGCGGGAAGTCTCAGGTCGACGAGGTAGCGGGTGGCGTGCCCGATCACGCATCCGTTGGCGGGGCCACCGTTGCCCGGCAGGTAGAGGGCGTGGCCGGGGCCGTCGTATCGTGTGCGCTGCTGGGCATCGTTGGCGCGACTACGATGCCGTCCACACTTGCCTTGATCACCAACATGTTCCGCGACGAACGGAGCGCAGGCAGGCCGTCGCGATCTGGGCGACCTGCCAGTTCACCGGCCCGGGCGCGGATCTGCGCTGCGGTCGCTAGGAGAGAGGCTCTTGATCGGCTAAGACGTCGATGACCTCGTCGATGTAGCGGTAGGCGGTGGCGCGGGAGATGCCGTGGTCGCGGCCGAGGGCGGCCCGGTCGGTGCGGTCGCGAAACCAGCGCAGTCCCATCACCGCCTGTGCGAAACAGGTCAGCGCCCGAGATCCCTTGCGGGCGCCCAATCGGCGGCGTTCGGCCGCCAGCAGCGTGGAGAGATGGTGAACCAGTTCCCGAGGAACGGCGAGCGCGGCACGATAAGTGATCACGTGGGGCTTTCTGGCTGAAGAAGACTTGTGGTGAGACCTCTTCTACCGAAAGCTCCACGCCTATTTCACCGGCATCGCGATCCATCCCGATTCCTGTCGCAGTACCACTCTGGCGACATCAAATCCCAACTGTCCGGATCGATCCTGCTGAGATCACCTCAATGGCTCCACTCCGTTGTCAATGTGCCTCGCACCCCGGCGGCCGCAAACCCCGAGTCGAGGCATCCTGCCACCGCGCATGCCCTCTCGTGCGCGCGCTGAACTTCCGGTTCACACGCGTCACACGATGGAGATCGATCGCACCTGGGTGTTGCCCTTGGTTTCGACGTATACCTTGTAATCGCCGACGGTGTAAGTGCCGGCAGCGTTGTTGTTGATGGTGAACGTGGCCGTCACAGGAGACTCGCTGCCGTCGATGTGGGTCTGCTTCACCGTGATGGTCAACTCGTTCTTGTTGCCCTTCAACTTCTTCACCGCCGCCGACGGCTTGGCATCGATGACCGCGTTGGCGACTGTCACGTAGACCGCATCGGGTGAAGAGAACTCCGCGTTCTTGTGCCCATCACCGAACAGGAAGAAGCCCCGTTGTTCGATGGCTCCGCGCCCGGGGAACGGATCTGGGTTTGAGGCCAAGTACGTCGGATTGACCGTGTACAGGTCCGTCTTGGAATCCGCGAGGATGGCCTGCACCCCGGTGTACGGGGCATCGGTGATCGCGAGGTTGACCGACAGGTAGATGGCGTCGGGGTTGTTGGCCGAGATGCGCGAGGAGAAGTACTTGTCCGCACTCTGCCCCGCAGGAACGGCCAGCGGCACAACCGCGTCGCCGACGAGAATGTTGAACTGGAAGTCGCCGTAGCCGCCGGCCACGAACTTCGCCCAAGCCGCGTCCGACATGTAGTCGGGGCGCTCCACCTTGAACTCCAAGCGCATCGGCGACACGTACGTGGTGTTCAGGTACTCGGTGTCGGTCAGGGGCAAGTAGACCCCTCCCGGGGCGTGCCCCAGTGCGAAAGCCGAGGCCGTCGGAGTCGAGTTGCCGCGCCCGTTCCACATCGGGATGTTGAACGAGGTGGCGCCGAGCAGGGCCTGGGTGCCCAACTGGCTTGTGCTGACAGCGGCCGACGCGTCCTTGTAGGTTCCGATCGTGACGTCGAGCAGGTCGAGGTCCGCCCGGTCGGAGTTCAGCCCCGGGATGCTTGCCCACATGAACTTGGCACCGGCGGGCCCGGAGTACCTGGCCATCTCCAGCATGCCATCGGCCATCATCTTGGTCATCTGCACTGCCGAGTCGACCTTCATCCGCTCGTTGGCCGTGTGCCACCAGCGCTCGTTACCCGGGATCACCGCGCCGAAGGCGGTCATCTTATTGCGGAAGTTGCTGGCCAGGGTGCCGCCGGTCGTGCCCTGCGGATAGACCACGTCCCTGAGGGAATATGGATCCGCAAACTTCTCCGGGTTGCGGTTGATCGAGGCTTGGTAGCTCCCGAACTGAAGAGCCGTCAGCGGGTTGTCGTGAGTGACGTACAACCCGGCGCCGACGGGCGAGCCGAGGTTGCCGATGGTGAACCCCTTCGCCTGGAAGGTGGCCGTGACCGCCGTCGTTGCCTGGCTGGAGTCAGCCGCGGTGACGTGCATGCTGCGCACATACATCGGCATGCTGAGGCTGCCGGAGGCGTCCGTGTAAAAGCTCGTCGGGGTCTCCGAATTGATGCCTCCCATGAGGGCAAAGGTCAGGTTCGGGGTGCCGTTGCTCGGGTTGCGCAACAGGCTCGCCGGGATGCCCATGTACTTGCCGATGTAGGCTTCGCCTTCGACACCGTCGCGGAAGAACAGGTCGGCGATGCCGTCGGCGGCTTTCTTCAATTGCATGTCGGCGGCCGTGGTTCCCAGTGCGCCGAGTCCCTTGGAGAGGAGGAACATCCCCCACACGACGGCATTCTTGCCGTACTGCGGGGTCGGCATCTCCATCGCCACATCGGTGTTGATCTCCAGCGTGAGCGAGTCGCCGGTGATCATGGTCTGCACCTTGGGGGTGGTGCGGGGAGCAGCCGGGAGCCAACCCTTCGTGGTCGCGGCGGCGGTGATCGCCGCTACGAATCGGTCGCGCTCGGTGGAGCCGGCCCCCGCCACGTCGAGGGTGAAGATTGCCCGGGAGGCGATCTGCGTGGTGCTGCCGTAGGCGATGTCCTTGAGCGTCGGATCGCCTTCACGCAGGGTGACGCCGGCTGTGGCATCCGTCAGCCGGAAGGCCTTGGTGCTGTCTGCGGACAAGCTCATCGACGCCGACGGGGTCACCGATCCGGAGTTGCCGACGATGACCGGGAACCGCGAGTCGGAGGTGTAGGCCGCAATCGGGATCTCCTCCCGGTTGAGGTTCTTGTAGGCCCAGTTGTCGTAGAAGCTCGGGTTCGAGTTGTACGGGATGGACTGGAAGGTGGCGGTGTTCGTCGTCGAGGGCGTGCCGGGACCGCCGTCTTCGTAGATTCCCATGACGATGCGGATGCGTCGGTCGAGGGGCAACCCCGCCTCGAGCAGCGCCTTGGCCGCGAGCAGCGTCGCCAGCGTCGGGCCGCTGTCGTCCTGCACGCCCGCCCCGTAGACCCAGCCGTCCTGGACATAGGGCGAGTGGTACGCACCAGGAGTGCCGAGGTTGCCATCGGCGTTCCGCCAGCGCGCCAGCTGGGCTGGCGAAACGGAAGCCGTCGGCGAGTCGAGGTGGCTCAACGCCATGACCATCTCCGGGGCGTCCGGGTCACCGATCTCCGCGTAGACGTACTTGTCGGGCTGGCGTTGGACGACCACCGGGAAACCCAGGTCGGTGGCCAGCTTGACCACCCAGGCGAGCTTGGCGACCTTGCGGTCGTACTCGTTCTGGTTGGCTTCGGTGTTGCTGACCGGGAAGGGGTACGCCGTCGCGGCCGTGCCGCCTCGGGAGATGGAGTCGTAGCTCGACCCGTCCAGCATCGCCCCGATCAGACTGAGCGGGTCGTAGGTGCCGTCCCCCGCCCGCGCGCTGTTGACGCGTCCAGCCAACGCCTCGACTTCCGCGTGGATCGCGTCGCGCTCGGCGTCGGTCACCGACAGATCGTAGGTGACACTCGGCTGGAAGCGCTCCTCGCCGAAGCTGGTCGCGGACGCGTTAGCCACTACACCCATGGACAGGAGCAATGACATGCCAAGTGTCAGTGCAAGAGGCTTCTTCCGCATCACCGTGATCTCCCTGAATGGTCAGACCCAAAAAACGTAGGATGATCTTCGTTGTACGCGAGACCCTTTCAGGCTCTTCCCAAGCTTGTCAATGAGGTGATCTCGTGCGCCCAGTAGAACTGGAGCCGTGACATAGCGGCTGATCTGCATGTTCGTAAGCGCCGGTGTGAGTCCGGTCCGGGTAGCTGCCAGGAGGCCCGGTAGCAGGCTGGCGGCTTCGTCTGGAAACGGGCGGGGTCGAAGCCCAGCGTCAAAAGCCCTGTAAAGGGGAGCGACGATGCGGTCCGTAGCATGACGCGAAGCCTGCGGCGTCGTTACTCAGCCGTCTTCGGACGGGACAAGGGAGAGCCGAGTCCCTCGAGATCGGGGTGAAGGCCATGGAAGCGGCGAAGAGCCTGGGAATTGCAGCCGCGAAGAACTCCCCGGCGTATGGGGCGCGGAACGTATCGATAGTGACGGCGGGAACTGGGGAGGCCCTCCCGGCCCGGTGACCTGCGAAAGGTGTTACCGGAGCGTGGCGTCCTATAACCGGTCGACGCCGGGAAGTGGATTGCCGGCCGGGTGGGCGTCGGAGGCGGCCGTAGTACTGCTTGAGCCGACCGGACAACATAACCGGCGGTGAGGGAAGGGCCGCTACTTCGTCGATGCATATTGAGGTGGAGAAGGGGCTCGGTGAGTGCCGTTTTGGCTATTCCCGCCGCCGTGGGGCCGCGTGTTCCGCGTGATCCGGTCCGCGCCTTGCAGCATGTGCTCTACTACCGCGGAGCGGCCCCGCCTCCACTCGTCCTTGCTGCGCTTTTCACCACGCACGACACCGCACTCTCCAACCGCGATAGGCCCAGCGCGGGCCCGGATGCCCACACACCACGCCCATGGAAGCCACCTCGCGTGTCACGTCGAGCCTTTCAGGTCCAGTACGGCTTCAGATCATGTTCCAAGGTCAGGGCGCCGACCGGTCCGGTACGGCGATGGAGGTCACCGCCAGGCCGTCGGCCACCAGCCAGCGGCCGGTGAAGCCGGTCAGTTCCCGGCCCGCCACCAGGGGGCCGGGGACGAGCAGGCGGGCGGTGAACGTACCGGACGGGTCGAAGGTGAGATGGGCCTCCTCGAAGCCGAGCCAGCGCCTGGCCAGCGGGAACCACGCCTTGTAGACGCTCTCCTTGGCGCTGAACAGCAGCCGGTCCCAGTGCACGCCGCCGTCGAGCCGCGCGATCGCCGCCCGCTCCGCCTCCAGGGAGACCGCGTCCAGGACGCCGTCGGGGAGCGGCTCGTGGGGTTCGGCGTCGATGCCGACGGTCAGCGCGTCACGGGAGACGGCAGCGGCGCGGTACCCGGCACAGTGGGTGATGGCGCCCACCACCCCGCCGGGCCATCCCGGAGCGCCGCGCTCGCCGGGCAGGATCGGCGCCGGCGGCAGCCCGATGCGGGCCAGGGCCTGGCGGGCGCAGTGGCGCGCGGTGGTGAACTCGCGTCGCCGCTTGTCCACCGCGCGGGCGATGACCGCCTCCTCCTCGGGGAACAGCGTCACGCCCGGCGGGTCGTCGAAGGATTCCGCGCTCGCCACCCACGGCGGCAGGATCTTCTCGATCATGCGACAGGCTGCGGGCTGGGCAGGATGCGCCGTAGCCGGCCGGGCGTGGTGGAGCGGGGACGCCATTCGCGCGGATAGCCCAACGAGACCTCCTCGAAGCGGACCCCGTCGTGCCAGGTGGTCCGGGGGATGTGCAGGTGACCGTAGACGACGGTGGCGGCGTCGAAGCGCAGGTGCCAGTCGGCGGTGCGCTCGGTGCCGCACCAGATCGCGAACTCCGGGTGGCGCAGGATCAGGGTGGGCTCGCGCACCAGCGGATAGTGGTTGACCAGCACCGTCGGCACGCCGGGCGGCCTGGCCGAAAGGCGCCGCTCGGTCTCGGCGATCCTGGCCTCGCACCACGCGTCCCTGGTCGGGTAGGGGTCGGGGTGCAGCAGCATCTCGTCGGTGCAGACCACGCCCTTGTCGTACGCGCGGGCCAGCGCCTCCTCCTTCGTCGCCACGCCGGGCATCCGGAAGGTGTAGTCGTACAGCACGAACAGCGGGGCGACGGTGACCGGGCCACCGGGCCCGCTCCAGGTCGGGTACGGGTCCTCCGGCGTGACCACCCCCAGGTTCCGGCACACCTCGACCAGGTGCCGGTAGCGCTCCTCGCCGCGCAGCTGGACGGGGTCGCTGGGATGGGTCCACAGCTCGTGGTTGCCGGGCGCCCAGACCACCTTCTCGAACCGGTCGGCGAGCAGTCCCAGGGCCCACGCGACGTCGGAGACCTTCTCCGAGACGTCCCCGGCGACCAGCAGCCAGTCGGAGGCGGAGGTGGGCCGCAACTCCTCGACGATGCGCCGGTTCTCCTGGTAGCCGATGTGCAGGTCGCTGATGGCCAGCAGTGACGTCATGCGTGGCCCGTCCCCGGCGAGGCGGCGGCCGCCGCGGGCCGCCCGTCGCGCGCCGGCACCGGGAGTGCCCCCGGTACCTTCTCGTCAATCATCGTCGCCTCCGTCCCGCCCGCTTCCCCGGGCACGGTCACGCCCCCGTGATCACCAAGCAGAAGAACCCTCTCACGATCGCTCCCCTGAGGCACACCCCGGTCCGCCACTAAGTTGTCTCCGGCCGGTGCCATACGAGTACGGCGATACTCATGCGATTGCCGTGGATGGCGATGATTCTTGGCGTATGACTACCTTCGACAGCATGCCAGCGTGCTGCATCGCGCCCCCCGACCTGCTCGAGGCGGTCGCCGAGCAGGGCACCCCCGAGGAACGGGAGGCGGCGCTCCGGACCCTGACCGCATCGGAGACCTCCCGGGCGCAGCGTGCGTCGGTCACCGGCGCGCTGAGCCGGCTCACCCTCACCATCGCCGACGTGGCGCCCGCCCCCGGCATGGTACGTACCGTCTACGACGCGGAGAACGGCGGCGACTTCGACCTTCCCGGGAAGAAGAGGCGAGGGGAGGGCGATCCGCCGTTCGGTGACGCGGCGGTCGACGAGGCGTACGACGGGGCGGGGGCCACCTACGACTTCTACCGGACCGTCTTCGGGCGCGACAGCATCGACGGGCGGGGGCTGGAGATCGTCTCCTCGGTCCACTACGGGAACGACTACGACAACGCCGCCTGGATCGGCTTCCAGATGATCTACGGTGACGGCAGCGGGCAGATCTTCAACAAGGGGTCCCTCACCAAGGCCGTGGACATCGTCGCCCACGAACTTACTCACGGCATCACCCAGTTCACCGCGCACCTGGTCTACAGCAAGCAGTCCGGGGCGCTCAACGAGTCGTTCTCCGACGTCTTCGGGTCCCTCGTAAAGCAGTACGGCCTCGGGCAGAGCGCGGAGCAGGCCGACTGGCTGATCGGCGAGGGCATCCTGGGCAGCGCCCTGCGTGGGACGGCCCTGCGATCGCTGAAGGCGCCGGGGACCGCCTGGTCGACCCCCACGGGCGGTCATGACCGCCAGCCCGCGCACATGCGCGACTACCTGGACCTGCCCGACGACGGCAACCCCGCCAACGACCACGGAGGCGTCCACCTCAACTCCGGCATCCCCAACCACGCCTTCTACCTCGCCGCCACCGCCATCGGCGGCAACGCCTGGGAGCGCGCCGGCCGGATCTGGTACGTCACCCTCACCGAGCGGCTCCGGCCGCGCTCCGACTTCCGGCAGGCCGCGGAGGCGACGGTGCAGGTGGCCGGAGAACTGTTCGGCGCCGACGGCGACGAACAGCGCAAGGTACGCGCGGCCTGGCAACAGGTCGGGGTTCTCCAGGCGGGGCCGGTTTAGGATCGTGCTCATGAAGGTCTCGATCGTCCGGGGTGGCGGCATCGCCGGTCTGGTCACGACCACCACGGTCGACTCGGCGTCGCTGGCGCCGCAGCAGGTCGCCGAGCTGCGCTCCAGGGTGGAGCGGGCCGGGCTGTCCGATGCGCCGGAGCGCTCCGGCGCCTCCGGCGGGCAGCCCGACCGCTTCGACTACGAGCTGACCGTCGAGGACGGCGGCCGGGCGCACACGGTGCGCGCCGGTGAGGGCGACCTTTCCGGCCCGCTCCGTGCGCTCATTTCGTACGTGACCTCGCTGCCGGGCAGGCAGGAGCGGGTCGGCCCGCCCGGCTGACCCCGCTCGGGTGCCAGAAGGAGTGTCACGCCGAGCGGGTGCGACCCGTTCCGGTGATGTCCGGACGGGCCGCACCGCAGAGTCGCTACGAGGTCAAGGGGCCAGGCGGTGCAGGTCGCGTGGGAACAGGGGGGCGCGGCGGGTCCTCGTCGGTATGGGCGGCCAGGAGTTCCCGGGCCTGGGTGAATCTGCGGGACGGTCTCTTCAGGACAGCCGCCGTTGGCTCTCTTTCGCCTGTCCTGGCCCCGTGACCACTCGTCACCGTCAACGTGTCGCCGGAAGAGTACGCGTGCGCTGTCATGTCTCGCAGCCGTGATCGCGGCGTGTCTCGTAGCGGTCTCGCCGAGAGGGTCCGTCCTCGCCCGGATCCTTCTGGCAGACCCGCCGGGCTCGCCGTGCCGGAGACCTCGGTCGCGCGGAAGGCCCCGTAGGTCGCGAATCGGATCCCACGCCGAATTTCGGTGCCGGTTACGCCTCATCCCCTTTTGAAGGGGATTTCACAGTGCGAAATTCCGTGCCCTCGTTGGTTTTGGAGTGGGAATCCTCACGTGCGGGTTCAGTGATGGCATGATTCGCCAATGCGTGCAGGTCGCAGGGGCAGTGAGATTTCTAGTGTTTGTTGGATCGATTACACCTTGGCGGCAAATATCTACACGCTCGGATTGCCGGTGCGGGGGGTCTTTTGACGATATTGGAGGTAAATGTGAAACGGGTCATCATCGCCGTGGCCGTCACTGCCCTCGCGGCAGCCGCGCCGATGCCCCGGGCGCAGGCCCGGCGGGCGATCGCCGAACCGGGCGCGGAGGTCGAGTACGTCGTGCTGTACACCGAGGGCGCGCGTCCCGCCGACGCCCAGCGGGTCATCAGGGCGGCGGGCGGAAGCATCCTCAAGGAGAACGCCGCGGTCGGCGTCGCCACTGTCACGACAAGGAACAACCGCTTCGCCGAGGCGGTGCGCGACGCCGACGCGATCGACGACATCGCCCACAACCGGTCCATCGGCCGCGTGCCCACGACCGCCAGGGGAGTCGCGGGCCGCCCGGCGGTTCAGGCCAGGGCGGTGGAGAAGGCCGGTGACGGCGCCCCCGCCGCCTCCACCTTCGGCGGGGCCGCTCCCACCGCGGAACCGCTGTCGGAGCTGCAGTGGGACATGAAGCAGATCCACGCGACGGTGGACGGCTCCTACCGGCACCAGCAGGGCGACCCGGGCGTGCTGGTCGGTGTCATCGACACCGGCGTGGACGGCTCCCACCCCGACATCGCGCCGAACTTCAACCGCGAGCTGAGCCGCAACTTCACCGTCGACATCCCCGTCGACGCCGACGGCAACGAGGTCGACGGCCCGTGCGCGGCCGAACCGGACCACTCCTGTAACGACCCGGCGGACGTCGACGAGAACGACCACGGCACGCACGTGGCGTCGTCGATCGCCTCGCCGGTCAACGGGCTCGGCATGTCGGGTGTGGCCCCCAAGGTCTCGATCGTGAACCTGCGGGCCGGGCAGGACTCCGGCTTCTTCTTCCTGCAGCCCAGCGTCGACGCGCTGACCTATGCCGCCGACATCGGCGTCGATGTGGTCAACATGAGCTACTACATCGATCCGTGGTTGTTCAACTGCGTCGACAACCCGGCGGACTCCCCGGCCGAGCGGCTGGAGCAGGCCACGATCATCAAGGCCGCCCAGCGGGCGCTCACCTACGCCTACAACAGGGGCGTGACCCTGGTGTCCGCGGCGGGCAACGGCGCCACCGACTACACCAAGGAGCTCGCCGACGGCTCCAGTCCCGACTTCGCCGGTGTTCCCGGCGAGCGGCCCCGCCCGCGCACGATCCCGCCGAGCTGCGTCTCCATGCCCAGCGAGGGCAGGCACGTGATCTCGGTCTCCTCGACCGGGGTCAGCGGGCGCAAGGCGTACTACTCCGACTACGGCGACGGTCACGTCGACGTGGCCGCCCCGGGGGGTGACGTCTACGACACCGGGGACGGCACCCGCGACGTCACCAGGGCGACGCTGGCGGCCTACCCCGAGGCGCTGGCCAGGCAACGCGGTCAGCTCAAGTCCGACGGCACGCCCAACGTCACCAACGTGGTCCGCAGCTGCCGGGGCGAGGTCTGCGCCTACTACCAGTATCTCCAGGGCACCTCGATGGCCTCGCCGCGCGCCGCCGGGGTGGCCGCGCTGATCGTCGCCAAGTTCGGCCGGCCCGACCGGGTGCACGGCGGCAAGACGCTGCATCCCGCCGTGGTGGAGATGGTGCTCAAGGGCACCGCGACCAGGACGGCCTGCCCCGTCCCGGCCGCCCACACCTACACCAGGCATCTG
This sequence comes from Streptosporangium sp. NPDC002544, assembly GCF_040295965.1. Lineage (NCBI taxonomy): Bacteria > Bacillati > Actinomycetota > Actinomycetes > Streptosporangiales > Streptosporangiaceae > Streptosporangium > Streptosporangium sp. NPDC002544. Next base: position 113,169 of record NZ_JBEOWJ010000026.1, read on the forward strand.
CCGGACGGCGGCACGGCGACCGCGACGCACACGTGCGAGGGAGGCGGTCCGCGTAACGGCTTCTACGGCTACGGGATCGTCGACGCCCTGCGGGCGGTGCGCTGACCCGAACCCGGTGTCCGGCCCCCGCGGCGGCCGGACACCGGGCCGGCCCCGCCCCGCGTGGAGACACTGTTGGCGAAGTAGATCAAAAAGCAGCGGCCCCATGATCATATCCGTGATCATGGGGCCGCTATCGTTTTTCCTGCTCGCGGATGGAGTCGTGGGTGTCGCTGCGTTCGACAGGTCCTGACCAGATTCCGGCGGCCACCTTGGCGGTGGCGCGCGCCGGCCTTCCCGAAGGGGAGCATGGCGATCCGGATCCGGGACGAGCTGGGTGTCCTGTTCCAGGGTGAGGACTTTGCTGTGGCGTTCTCCACACGTGGCCGCCCTGCCCTGTCCCCCGCGCGGCTGGCACTGGTGTCAATCTTGCAGTTCGGCGAGGGGTTGTCGGACCGGCAGGCGGCCGAGGCCGTGCGAGCCCGGATCGACTGGAAATACGCGCTCGGGTTGGAGCTCACCGACTCCGGCTTCGACTACTCGGTGCTGAGCGAGTTCCGAGCTCGCCTGCTTGCGGACAGTGTCTCCGTCACGGGGTCCGGCGGCCTGGGCTACTCCCTGCGTAGCCTCAGAGCCTACCGCTGGTGGCCTGGCAGGTCCGGGCGGGGCGTGTCGCATCCCCGCGCTCGCCCTCGCTCCGCGGGACGCGAGGGCCACACAGGTCAGCGCCGATAGCCGATAGCGACGGCCAACGTCTGCACACCAGACACCCGAGGATGCTGGGTGATCAGATCCACCGCCATCGCGCGGATAGCTGGCCGAGCGCGCACTTCCCCGAGCGACTCCCGGCACGCATTCAGCAACGCCGACACGGTCTGCTCAGGTTTGCCCCACTGCCACCACGCCCGCGCCAGGTCGGTGTACAAGCGCCCTCGCCGCTCGGGGGTACGCAGCTGACTGGGGTGCACATCACGCCCCGCGCGTAGAGCCGCCCCAGCGTCGCCGAGGGACCAGTGCACGCCGATCTCATAGAGGCTGACGTGCGCGCTGGTGAACGGCTGACCGGGAGTCCCGGGAGTCTGCGGGGGCAGACGGTTGGCGATGCGAGCAGCTTGCCTGATCATGTCGAGAGCGCGATCCCGATCTCCTGCCTGCGCGGCAGTGTAGGCGCAGGTGCACAGCATCTGGGCGTAAGCGGCGACGCGGGCCGACGTATCAAGACCTGTGGTTTCCAAACGGTGAGTGGCCTGCAGAGTGAGCCGGTCGGCGATCTTGGCTCGGCCATCGTGGCGCAGCACGATACTCAGCGCACGTGCCGAGGTGGCCATGCTGATCGGGGAGCCGGACAAGCCCGCGAACGTGCTGGCGCGGTCTGCGGTGATCCTGCTCGCCTCGTATCGACCGATCTTGCTCAGGGCCTCGGTCGCCACGTCGTAGCATGCGGCGGCCTGCGCGTAGGCGGCCGGCGTCGTTTGGGTTTCGGCCGCTTCGTGGGCCAAGGCGAGCATGTCGGGCAGCTCGGTGACAAGTTGGGTGAGATCGCCGCTGTCGAAGTTGGCTCGGGCCCGAGCCAGCCGAGCGGCGATCTGCGCGGAGACTGGAGGGCTCGACGGCGTCGGCAGGACCGCTAGCGCGTCATCGAGCTGGGAGAGTAGGTGAGCAGGGATAGCGAGCCCGGCGGCGGACAGCAGGGTGCGGCGGCGCATCGAGTCGTCTTCCTTCGCTTGAGTTGCTACCACCGTAACCGCCGGAGCGATCAAAGCACCGAGGACAGACCTGGGAACTCCGGCCGCGTCGGCGACGTCGCGCAGCACCTGGAGGTCGAGCCCGGCCCGCCGCCCCGTCTCCAGCCGGGAGATCGTCGACGCCGAGTAACCCGCCGCCTGCCCTAGGTCGGACTGCTTCCAGCCCCGTAACTGCCGCGCGAACCGGATGACACCGCCGACGTCACGGGCTGCGACCAGTGCCCGCACCTGCGGCGACTGCCATTGATCATCATTGTGCGTGCTTCGTTGCCCGCCCATCGCGACTCCTGGCCACGACACCCTGGTCACGGCCACCGTACGCCTGCCGCCCCTCTCCAAGAAGCTGGATTTGCAGATCCTGCACATGGCGTGCGCACCTGGCACATGCGCTGGTGAGGAGGCAGGCGCCGACGCTTCTCTGATGGCAGGCCGAACACGGCCACCTATCCATCGGATCGGAAGGGTTCCTTATCATGGACGATCTCCTGAATCGCCTTACCGGGGCTCGCGTGCTCGTCACCGGCGGCGGAGGGCTCGTCGGTAGCCGCATCGTGCGGCTCCTCACCACCATCGGCGCCGAACCGGTGGTGCTCGACCTCCTGGACGCCTACCCCCATCCGGTCCGCCAGCTCTTCGGCCTGGACGAGACGACGGTCGTCCTGGGCGATGTCCGCGAGACCGCCACCGTCCGATCCCTGGTCAGCGGTGTGGACTACGTCATCCACGCCGCGGCGTACGCCGACGTGGCGGCCTGCACCCGACGGCCAGCGGACGCGTTCGCCGCCAACATCGCCGGCACCCAGACCGTCCTGCAGGAGGTCCTCGCCGCCCCCTCGGTGCAGCGGCTGGTGTTCATCTCCTCAGCGTCGGTCTACGGGGACCGCCCCACCCACGCCGACGGCGCCGCCGAATGGGCCGAGGACAGGCCGACACACCCGATCTCGGTGTACGCCAACAGCAAGCTGTGGGGGGAGCACCAGACCAGACTCATGCTCACCGGCAGCATCAGCACCCGGTACACCATCCTGCGCTACTTCAGCGTCTACGGCGATCCGCAGGTGCCGAAGCCGGCCTCGCACTCCTGGATGGTGGCGTGTCTGGCCATGGGCGCACACCTGGGGTTGCCGCTGCAGTTGCACGGCGGCGGACACCAGGTGCGGGACATGGTGCACGTGGACGACGTCGCCAAGGCCACCGTCTTGGCGCTGGCCGCCCCGGGAGCGGCTGGCCAGACCATCAACGTCGGCACCGGTGTCGCGACCTCGGTCAGGCAGATCGCTGAGCGCATCGCCTCCCACTACCCCTCTGCGCAGTTGGTGAACACTCCGCGCCCGGATGGGGATCCGCTTGGCGGCTACGCCGCAACGGCCCGCAGCCGTGACCTGCTCGGCTGGCAGCCGAGCATCACCGTGCGCGACGGCATCGACCGCTACGTCGCCTGGCTGCAGGCCAACTCTCAGGCGATCCCGGAGTGGATGCGGGCCGCCGCGGTTCCCGCCGTCGCCTGACACACCACCGCGCGCAGCTGCACGGCCGGTGGCGCTGCAGCGCCACCGGCCGATCCCACCAAGGCGCACCGCGACACCGGAAGGCAACGCCCGTGACCTCACCTGCCGCACCGCTCAGAGAACTCGCCCAGCAGGGGCACCTGTCCACCCACCAGTTCATGGATCAGGCCACCCTCGACTGGATCACCGCCAACCGCCCCACCCTCGCCCCCGCAGCCTCCCTGCCGTACCCGCTGCTCCTGCTGGTCCCCGAGGCCGCCTGGTTCGTCGAGGCGCGGGGGGTCGACTCCATCCACGGCGTCAGGCACGGCGCCCGAGTCTGCCTGCTCGCCTCGCTGCTCGCCCAGGAGCACAAGCTGAGCCACGACGACACCGTGGCCCTGTGCGCGGCCGCCGCGGTCCACGACTGCCGGCGACGCGACGACCGCGCCGACCCCGGGCACGGGCACCGGGCCGCCCACTGGTTCGCGCGCAACAACGCCACCGTCCTGGCCGTCGGCGGCTGGCATACGTCCGCGGCCGCCCTGGCGAAGGCCGCCGTGGCGATCGGCCTGCACGACGTCCCCCACCATGTGTTCTCGCCGAAGGAGCAGCGCGCCTACCAGACGGCCCGGCTGCCGGTCGACCTGCTGAAGGCGGCCGACTGCCTGGACCGCTACCGGCTACCCCTCACGCGCTGGTGGCCCGACCCGTCGTACCTGCGTATCACCGTTCCCAGCTGGCTGCACGCCGTGGCCTTCGACCTCGTGGTCCGCAGCGAGCAGGCCCGCCTCGACGGCGCCACCCACCACGATGCCCTCACCCACGCCCTGGCCCTCCTCGGCCACGACCAGTAGGAGCGTCATGAACTTCGACGACTGGGAACACGCCCACACCGACTACGTTGCCTCCACCACGCGACCTGGCCCGGCAGGACTCGCCACCAGCGACGCCGACTGGCGCCACCACCTCGAACACGACACACCCAACGGGTGGCTGCTGCGGCCAGACGGCAACGCCATGCTGCGGACACTGACCAGCCGACAGCCGATCTACCTGATGCACATGACCAGGGCGCTGGAGGCGATCCGCACCAGCGGGCAGGTGAGCCCGTCCGCCGGCTGCCTGGTGGGGGCGCTGTACTGCGCCCCGCTCACCGCCGAACCTGACGGGCTACGCCCTCACAATCTGGGCGCCTACCTGCTCGAGACCAAACGCGGCACCCAGCAGCCTCTGGTCATCGAGATCCCCCGCGACACGCCGATGCCCGCCAAGGGGCTGGACTACCTGCGGCTAGGCGGTATCCACCTGCGGACCTACCTCACCCACCGCGCCTTTCTCACCGACGCCGAGGACGCCCGACTGCGCCTGGCGGCTGTAGACCGGGTGCGCACGGCGGCCGGTTTCCTCGACCTGCTGATGGCCATCGCCTGCGAGAGGGTCGACATCCCGGACGGTGAATTCGTCGACCGTCTCGCCGCGGCCGTGCCGATCTTCCCGTACATCGGCTACCTGTACTTCGAGGTGCTGTCGGAGTACCTGCTGCTCCACTCCACAGCACCCCAGACCAAGGCGTACGCCGACGCCGGGGAGATGAACAACCGCCTGTACAAACAGATCGCGTTCAGCGCGGTAGCCACCATGGGCCGCCTGTTCGACCTGGCGCTGTTCAACCCGGACCACCGCCAGCTGCTGCACCTCGTCGGGCAGGTCGAGCCTGGCCTGGCGGCAGGCGCGCCCGCCTACACTCGACGCCGCCTGCCGTACTTGTTCACCTGCCTGGCGCTTCCCCCGGGCCAGGACGCGACATCCGTGACCTTCCACGGCGCCGACTTCGACACGCTCACCGAGGTCGCGCCGCACCTGCTCGGCCAGCTGGTCTTCCGGGATATGCGCACCAGCGCCCGCTACCCACGGCTCTACCCCGCCGTTGAGCAGGCCAAGGCGCTGGAGGCACACGTTTTCTGGAACAGCCGACACATTCCGGCCCCATTCAACGGCGTCCTCCCAAAGGGCGAGATCGGCGTCAACCCGGCCTGGCCGGCCAGCCCCAAGGTGTGGGCGGTCGAGACGTGCGATCGGGGCCTGCTCCACCCGGTCGAGCAGCTCGACGTGATATTCGTTCCTCGCCTCACCGACCTATACCTGACCGCCATCGGCCACGCCGGTCCCCCCAAGAACGCAGCCACGCCGACCGCATCTTGTTAGGGTAGGCCGCCGAGATGACGACGGCCTGACCGTGAGATGAACAAACCGCGACAACCTGCTGCCCCCGGGCAGGTAGCACCTCCTCTACGTGCCGAGCACTCACCTGTCCGGGAGACGCCGATGACCGACAAGGCCACCGTCGACGTAGTGGTCCTCACCATGAACGACCGTCCTGACGTGTTCCCTCAGGCGATGGCCTCCCTCCTCGCTCAGCAGGATGTCGACCTGCGCGTGGTCATCGTGGGCAACGGCGTCACACCCGACCACGTGCCCGGCGGCGTGCACACCGTCACCCTGCCCGTCAACGAGGGCATCCCCCAAGGCCGCAACGTCGGCGCCGACGCCCTCGCCGGAACGGGCAGCGGCGAGTTCATCTTCTTCTTCGACAACGACGCCATCCTCCCGACCAACGACGTCTTGGCCCGGCTCGTCGACGAAGCCCGCCGCCGCCCCGGGGCCGCCTACATCCAGCCCCGCATCGCCGACCCTGACACCGGAGTCACCCTGCGTCGCTGGGTCCCGCGACTGCGCGCCAGCCGCGCCGCCCGGCCCGGCACCGTCACCGTCATGGCCGAGGGCGTGGTCCTCGTCCGCCGCAGCGCCTACGAGCGGGCCGGAGGATGGCCCGGCCATTTCTTCCTCTTCCACGAGGGCATCGACCTGTCCTGGCGGCTGTGGGACCTCGGCCGCACCGGCTGGTACGCACCCGACATCGTCATCCACCACCCAGCCACTGACCCCGCCCGGCACGCCGCGTTCTACCGGCTCGTCGCCCGCAACCGGGTCTGGCTCGCCTACCGCCGCCTGCCCGCTCCCCTGATCCCCATCTACCTGGCTACCTGGATACTGCTGAGCGTCATCCGGATCCGGTCGCGGGCGAACCTCGCCGTCTGGGTTGGCGGCCTCTGGGAAGGCTTGCGCGGGGGACACGGACAGCGCCGGCCGATGTCCTGGGCTACTGTGCTGCGGCTGACTTTTGCTGGTCGGCCCCCGATCGTTTGAGCGCCTTGGATCCTCGGCCTGCCGCTCCTCGGTGACCGCCGTCTCCCCTGACCCCAGACATACAAAAAGGCTCTCGCCCTGCGTGGAGGGGAGGGGGTCAAAGCTCGTCCCAGGCGGACAGCAGCGGGTCCGCGGCGGCGGCCGGGGCCGTGATCGACCAGCGGCCCGACGGCAGCTCCAGCGAGCACGAGCCGTCGGCCAGCCGCCTGGTGGGGAGCCGCTCGGCCAGCCCCATCAGGAAGGTGCCGTTGACGGTCATGCCGTCCCAGGTGCCATGGACGGGGAGCACCGCGCGGGCGGTCACGCCGGGCGGGACGCGGAAGACGAACTGCAGACCGTCGGGTCCGGCGCGCCATCCCGACTCGACGGTGCCCGCGGGGCTGTCGTACCTGGCGTGCGCCTGCCGTAGCAGCGGGACGGGCCCCGGGCGCAGCAGCGGTTCGGTGAACCCTCCGTTCACCCCGCGGGGGTCGTCGCCGACACCGGCGACGTGGCGGAAGAGCCAGTCGCCGACGCAGCCGTAGGCGTAGTGGTTGAAGGAGTTCATCGTCGGGGTGTGCATGCCCCGCCGATGGTGCCAGGCGTCCCACCGCTCCCACATGCTGGTCGCGCCCGCCCGCAGCTGGTAGCGCCAGGAGGGGTGCCCCTCCTGGTTGAAGACCCGGCAGGCGACGTCATGGTGGCCGGTCTCCGAGAGCGTCGGCAGCAGCAGCGGCGTGCCGACGAAACCGGTCATGAGCCGGTGGCCGTCCGCCCTGACCAGCTCCGCGAGCGCCGCCGCGGTCCGGGCGCGGTGCTCAGGCGAGACGAGGTCCCAGGCCAGGGCGAGGGCGTACCCCGTCTGGGTCTCGGTGCGCAGCCGATGCTCGGTGAGGAAGGCCCGCTGGAAGGCGCCCGAGACCATGGTCGAGGCCTCGCCGTACTCCCTGGCGTGCGGCTCGCCGAGCACGCCGGCGACGTCGGCGATCAGGCGCAGGCTCCGCGCGAGGGCGGCGGTGGCGATCAGGCTCTTGGGCGTCTCCACGGTGCCGGGGGCCAGCCAGTCGCCCAGCGCCCGGCCGGGGCGGACCCCGTCGTCGCACTGCGCCAGGCAGTAGTCGGCCCAGCGCCGCATCGGCCCGTACGCCCGGCGCAGGGTCCGGTCGTCGCCGTAGCGCCGCCACAGCAGCCAGGGCACCTCCACGATCGCGTCGGACCAGACCGGCGAGTCGAAGCCGTACTCGGGCAGCACCGGGGCCACGTGCGGGACGGCCCCGTCCCGCCGCTGGCCGTCGATCAGCGTCGTCACCCAGCTGGAGAGGAACGCCTGGGTGTGCCGGAGGAAGCTCAGCGTCGAGGCGAACACCGAGATGTCGGCGGTCCAGCCGGCCCGCTCGTCGCGCTGCGGGCAGTCCATGGGCACGCTGAGCAGGTTGCCCTCGGCGGAGGCGACGATGTTGGAGAGCAGTTGCCTGACGGCGGGGTCGGAGGCGGTCAGGGTGCCGGTGACGGGCAGTGCCGAGGACAGGAGCACCGCCTCGGCGTCGCCCTCGGACATGCCGCCGGGCCATCCGGTGACCTCCGCGTAGCGGAACCCGTGGAAGGTGAACACGGGTTCCGCGACGTGGCGTCCGGCCGGGAGCAGGAACTCGTCGCGCTGCTCGGCCGTGCGCAGGTTGGCGTCGTAGAGGCGGCCGGTCGCGGTGAGCTCCTCGCCGTGGCGGACCACCAGATGGACCGGGTGGGGCGTGTCGATCCGCAGCCGGAGCCGTCCCACGACGTTGCGGCCGAAGTCGAGCACGTGAACACCCGGGACGGGCTCGGTGACCGACACCGCGGCCAGGGTGCCGATCTCCCGCACGGGGGGAGCGGGGTCGGCCTCCACCAGCAGACCGGGCGGCGGCTGCGCCACGGCCACGGCCCGCTCCCGGCCGGAACCCGTGAGCCGCGCGGTTCCGTCCCGGCCGGGTGGGGTTTCGCCGGTGCGGGGCGAGGGTTCGAGATCGGCGGTCTCGCCCATCACCAGGTCGGCGCGGGGCATGCCCAGGTCTCCGGCCGTCCAGCCGGGGCCGGTGGCCGCGAGCGGATGAACGCCCTCCGGGTCGCGCAGGAACAGCCGCGCGCTGGCGGCGGGATGGTCTCCGTATCGGCGCGGCCCGCCCGCCGCGACGTGACCGGCGTACCAGCCGGGGGCGAGCCAGATCTCCAGCAGGTTCTCCCCGGTACGGAGCAGCGCGGTGACGTCGGCCAGCCGGTAGCGGACCCGGCGGCCGTAGTCGGTCCAGCCGGGGGCGAGTTCCTCGTCGCCGAGCCGCTCACCGTTCAGCAGCGCCCGGTAGACGCCCAGCGCGGTGGTCGCCAGCCAGACCCGTCCCGGCCGAGGCTCCCAGCCGAACGTCCCGCCGAGGCGGACGACGCCTTCGCCGCTCTCGTTCCCGCCGTCCTCGACCCAGGGGGCGTCCCAGGCGCCGCCCGTGCGCAGGCCGGTCACGAAGGTGCCGCCGAGGTGCCCGGCGACCGACCAGGTGTACGGGGTGAGCGGCTCCAGCACCTCTTCCGGGACATCGGCCCAGCTCGTACCCGGCGGGAGGTCCCGCGCCCACACCTCGCGCCCGCCGGTGGACACCGTCAGCCGCTCGGGATGGAGCAGCCTGGCCGCCCAGGACAGGCGCGGGGAGGGATCGTCGACGCCGACCGGGTCGGTGAGCCCGCAGGTGTGGCAGGCGACCGCCTCGGCGGGCGGGGGGGAGCCGACCGGCACCTGGCCGCCCGAGACGGCCCGTGCCATGCCGAGGGTTCCCGGGACGTGGATCATGCGCCGAGACCCGTCGTGAAGGCGTTGTGCAGTCCGTCGATGTCGACCCCGTGCAGGCTGGGCGCCATCACGTTGATCAGCAGTACGAAGCAGGCGTCGTGGTCGGGATACATCCACCACTGGCATCCGGAGGCGCCGCCGTGCCCGTAGAGCCGCCGCTCCAGCAGGCCGGGCGCGGAGTGGCGCAGGTTCCAGGTCAGCCCCCAGTCCTGGCCGGCGTTGACCGGGTCGGGCTGCAGCTTGACCAGGCCTGTGGTCTGGGGTTCCGTCATGGCGGCCAGCGTGATCGGGTGGACCGGCGCCCGGTCGCCGCGGAGCAGGGCGCTGCCCAGCGCGAGCAGGTCCTCGGCACGGGAGAACAGGCCCCCGGCCGGATGCCGGAGCCGGACGAACCTGTCGTAGTCGACCCCGAGCAGCTCGACGGCCCTGACCTCGGCCGGGTCGCAGGCCGGGTCGAAGGTGATCCGCCCGCCGCCGGGCACCAGCGCGTTCAGGTCGGTGTCGATCACGTCGGCCAGATCCCTGCCGGTGACATCCTTGATCATCTCGGAGATGCCGGCGAAGCCGATGTTGCAGTACTGGCTGAGCGTGCCCGCCTCGAACAGCGCGGGGGCGGCGATCAGGTGCTCCACCAGGTCGTCCGGGGTGAGCGTCTGCTCGGCGATGCCGCTGGTGTGGGTCAGCAGGTGCCAGAGCGTGACCTCGTCGGAGCGCAGCCCGCCGAAGCCGGGCACCGCGTCACGGAGCGGGCGGCGCAGCGAGAGCAGGCCCCGCTCCACCTGGCGCATGGCCAGCAGGCCGACCAGTGGCTTGGTCACCGAGAACAGCGCGAAGTGGTCGTCGGCGCGGGTCGCACGTCCGTCGTGCTCTCCGAAGGACTCCAGCAGCACCGTGCCCTGCGAGGTGGCCGCCCCGAGCACCGCGCACGGGAGTTTCCCCTCGCGGACCATGCGCCTCACCCACTCGACGGCGAGCGCGAACGGTTGGTCGGTCATCCTTTGAGTGCTCCTTCTGTGAGCCCGGCGAGGACGTGCTTCTGCGCGAACACGTACACCGCCACCAGCGGCAGTGTGGTCAGCAGGACGTGGGCGAAGACGAGGTTCCACTGCAGGGTCTGCAGCGTGCCGGAGGCGAACTGGAAGAGGGTGAGGGGCAGGGTCGCGTTGTCCTGCCCCTTGAGGAGGAACAGCCCGAAGAAGAAGTCGTTCCAGACGTTGATGACCAGGATGACGCTCCCGACGAAGAGCACCGGGCGCAGCAGCGGCAGCAGGATGCGCGCGAAGATCTGCAGCCGGGAGGCCCCGTCGATGGCGGCGGCGTCCTCCAGGTCGGGCGGGAAGGCCCTGACGAACCCGGTGGCCAGGAAGACCACGATGCCCAGCCGGGTGCCGATCAGGACCAGCGCGTAGCCGAACGGCGTGCCGTCCAGGCCGAGCCCGCGCAGCACGTGGACGGTCGGGATGATCGACGGGGGGATGAGGATCGACAGGCTGAGTACGAAGTAGGTCGCGCGCAGCCACCGCGAGTCGCCTCGGCCGTAGGCCCACGCCGCCGCCGCGCCGAGCAGCAGCACGGCCAGCACGACGGGTACCGCGATCATGAGGCTGTTGGCGAGCCCGCCCAGGTAGTCGCCGGTGTCGACGACGGTCGTGTAGTTCTCGACGATCGCCCACTGCCGGGGCAGGCCGAGGCCGAGCTCGGCCGCCTCGCCCGCGGGCTTGAAGGAGTTCACCACGACCAGCCAGAACGGCACGACCACCCAGGGGATCGCGAACAGCGACAGCAGCGTGTACTTGACGACTCTCATCTCGTGACCTCCCTGCGGCGCAGCCACCAGACCAGGGGTACCGCCGTCGCGATCACGAGCAGCGTCACCGTGAGGCTGAGCGCGCTGGCGGAGCCGAAGAACCCCTGACCCCATTGCTGGCGCATGACGATGTTCAGTGCCCTGGTGTGGTCGCCGGGGCCGCCGCCGGTGGTGGCGGCGATCACGTCGTAGGCGCTGAGTGCGCCGACCAGGGTGACCGCGACGTTGAAGGTGATCGCGGGGGCCAGCAGCGGGAACCTCACCCGGGCGAAGCGGGTCCAGGGGCCCGCGCCGTCGACCGTGGCCGACTCGATGAGCTCCCTGGGCACCGAGTTAAGGCCCGCGATGTAGACGAGGGTGATCAGCCCGCTCCACTTCCAGGCGTCCACGAACGCGACCGTGAGCAACGCGGTCGCGGGCTCGCCCAGCCAGGCCCAGTCGATGCCGAGGAAGGAGTTGACCGGGCCCGCCGGATCGAGGATGCCCCGCCAGATGTAACCGGCGGCCAGCGGCGAGACGAGAGTCGGCAGGAAGAACACCGACCTGAACACGGTGTTGACCCGGTCCGTCCGCTGCAGGGCGAGCGCGAGGCTCAGGCTGACGGTGTTCTGGATGGCCATGCACAGGATCGCGTAGAGCACGGTCACCGTGACGGCGTTCGTCAGGAGATCCTGCTCGACGAGCGTGCGGAAGTTGTCCAGGCCGTTCCAGGTGATCTCCGAGCGGAACCCCGTCCAGGCGGAGAAGGCGAAGCGGGCGTTGAGCGCGAACGGCAGCGCGAAGAAGAGCGCCACCAGCAGCACGGCGGGCAGCGCCCAGGGCAGCCAGCCCCGCCGCCCGGGGTCCCCGGTCTCGCCGCCGCCCCCGCCGGCGGGGTGCGGGGCGGGAGGTGTGGTCTCGGTGGCCTCGCTGCCTGGGGGACGCTCGCGCGGGGGTACCGAGGTCACCATCCGGGCAGCCCGGCGGCCTTCGCCGCCTGCTCGACCTGGCCCTGCAACTGGGTGGCGGCCTTCTGCGGATCCTTCTGCCCGGCGATCAGCTCCGACATCAGCGGCGCCAGCCCGGCCATGCCGGGGATGTCGGAGTTGAAGGCGATGACGGCGCCGTTGTCGTACGCCTTCTTGACGTCCTGGAGCACGGGGGAGACGTCCTGCGGACCCTCCACCCCCTGGAGCACGGGGAAGGTCTTCGCGGACTTCACGTAGTCGGCGTAGGCGGGGCCGGTCATGAACCGGACGAAGTCCAGTGCGGCCTGCTCCCGTCCTGCGTCGCCCGTCTTGGGCAGGTAGAAGGTGCCGATCGGCCCCGGCGCGTACGTCACCACGGCCTTGGTGCTCGACAGCCCGGTGAACCCGACGGTGTCGTCCACCTTCTGCTGGTCGCCGCCGGCGGCGGCGAGCATGGCCGGCAGCATGTCGGAGTGCTGGGCGACCATGGCGGCCTTGCCGGTCACCAGGGCCTTCATCGAGTTCTCGAACGTGGCGGTGGTGATGTCCTTGTTGAAGCAGCCGTCGTCCTGCAGCTTCCTGTAGGAGCTCAGCCCGGCCACGAACGGCGAGCCGGGGTCGGCCAGCGAGGCGGTGTGGCCCGCGATGGCCTTGCCGTAGGCGTTGGCCTCGTTGCTGGCGCTGACATACAGCAGCGGCAGGATCTGCACCGGCCAGATGGATCCGCCCGACTCGAACACGGGCGTCACGCCCTTGGCGGAGAGCGCGCGGCAGGCCGCCGAGAGCTCGTCGAACGTTCCCGGGGGCTTGACGCCCGCGTCGGCGAGGACCTTCTTGTTGTAGTAGAGGCCGAAGACCTGGGGGAAGCCGGTGATGGCCGCGTAGACCTTCCCCCCCGTGGCGCCCGCGCTGCTGTAGAGGTCGCCGGACCTGGCGACGTACGCCTCGCCGGACAGGTCCCTGAGGTTCTCCGACGGGTTCAGGGCGAGCAGGTTGCTCACCGTGGCGTGGTATTCGAGGATGTCCGGCCGCTCGCCGGTGGCCCACTTGGTCTGGGTGCTGTCCTCGAACCCGTCGGAGGGGATCGGGACCAGCTCGATCGTGTGGCCCGACTCCCGCTCGAACCGCTTGTACATCTCCACCAGCGGGGCGGGGTCGGCGGTGTTGTGCCAGAGCGTCAGCGTGACCTTCCCGCCGCCGGTTCCGCCTGGTTCGGCGGCGCCGCCACAGCCCGCCGCGGTGAGGGTGAGGGCGGCGCAGGCCGCGGCTCCAAGCAGTCGTTTCGATACCCTCATGCTCGTTATTCCTGTTCGTCACGGGGTTGGTGATAGTCGGCCTCCGGGCGGACGCCTGCACGCCTCCGGGCCACAAGACATGCGGGTTTCCGTCATGTTTCGTAGAACGTTCTCCATTGTTAGACCAGGGGCGTTTGTGGCGTCAAGAGCCACGTTCGAGGTGACCAACTCGTTAAGAAGCGGTAAAACTCGGGTCTGGCGGGGATGGCTTCGACCGGGTACCGTCGCCTCTGCATTGCCAGAATGTATTTCGTTCTACACTCGGGCGCCGCGCTCGCCCGGCGATTCGCCCCGCTTTCCCCCGAGGCTCGCCGCGGGGCCGTTCCCACTTTCGCCTACCGAAGGACTCGCGTGACCACAGGATCAGCACCGCGCCGGGTGACCATCGCCGACGTGGCAGGCCGGGCCGGCGTCTCCACGGCCGCCGTGTCCAAGGTGCTGCGCGGGGCCTACGGGGTCAGTCCCGGCATGCGGGCCAAGGTCCGTGAGGCCATGGACGAGCTCGGCTACCGGCCGCACGCCGCGGCCAGGGCCATGCGAGGCCGTACCTACACCCTCGGTGTGATGCTGTCCGACACCAGGAACCCGTTCTTCCCCGACATCATCGAGGGCGTCACCGGCCGGCTGGGCGGCACCGAGTACCAGGTGCTGCTCGGCCCCGGCGGGGACGAGCCCAGAAGTCAGGCGAGGATGACCGACGCGATGATCGATCGGAGCATGGATGGAATCATCCTGATATCTCCGGTCATGTCGAGTGCGGAACTCGCCGCCATCGCCACCACGACGCCGATCGTGGTGATCGGCCGTCACGGAAGTGCCGCCGAGTACGACTCCGTGGTCGACGACGACGTCGTCGGCGCCCGCCTGGTGGTCGACCATCTGGCCGATCTCGGCCATCGGCGGATCGCCCACATCACCCATCTCGACCGGGGGCGCGCCTCCGGCGCCGACTCCCCGCAGGCCGTCCGCGCCGAGGGCTACCGCCAGGCCATGCGCACCAGGGGCCTGGCGGAGGGGATCGACGTGGTGGCCACCTCCTTCACCGAGGAGGGCGGCTACGAGGGGGCGCGGCAGCTGCTCGCCCGGCCGGCCAGGCCCACCGCGATCTTCGCCGGCGCGGACGTCGCGGCCCTCGGGGTGCTGCGCGCGGCCTACGAGGCCGGCTTGTCGGTCCCCGGTGACCTGTCGGTCGCCGGATACGACAACATCGGCATCGCCTCCCTCAAGCCCATCTCCCTGACCAGCGTCGACCAGGACGGACACGTCATCGGGGCCACCGCGGCGCGCCTGCTCGTCGAGCGCATCGAGGGCCGCGGGCGGTCCGTCCTGTCCTCCGTCTCACCCACCCTCGTCGTCCGCGGCACCACCGGCCCACCGGCCGGACGGGAGTGACCGGACGGCGTCGACCCGCCGCTGACCGGGATCTCCTGAAGCACCCCGCCCCGGCACGAGCATCCCGTTGAGCGGTCCCCGCGAGGGACCGCCATGTCACCGTGTTCCGACGCGAAGGAACCCCCCATGAAACGTCTCATCCTCATCGGACCGCTGCTTCTCGCCCTCACCTTCCCCGTCTCCCTGCCGGGAGCCGCGCTCGCCGCCCAGGCGACGACCTGCCCGGTGCGAATCGACCCGGCGAGCTTCGCGAGCGAGGCCCGCCTGCTCGAACTCGCCGAGCGGCAGGAGGACTTCGGCCCCCGGCCGACCGGCTCGGCCGCCCACGACGACTACATCGACTGGCTGGAGGACGAGATCGGCGCGGTCCCCGGCGTCCAGCTCTCCTCGCTGCCCTACGAGATCGACCGCTGGGACGACCTCGCCACGGGGCTGACCGTCGGCGGCCAGGACGTGGCGGTCGCCGCGCCCGTGCCCTTCTCCTCCTCCACCGGGCCGGGCGGGGTGACCGCCCCGCTCACCTACCTGCCCGCGGGCACCGCCATCACCGCGGCGAACGCCGCAGGGAAGATCGTCGTCAGGGATCTGCCCTGGTCGACGGTGCCCAACCTGCTCTTCTACCCGCCCCTGCTCGGCTACCACATGTACGACCCCGGCCTCACGATCAACCTGCTCGGCTCCGACTCCATGGAGGCCCCCGCCGGGGCCGACGCCGACCTCAAAGCCGCCGCCGCAGCGGGCGCGGCGGGGGTGCTGGAGGTGAGCCGCCTGCCGCACGCCCAGATCGAGGGGATGTACGCGCCCTACGAGGGTCTGCCGTACCAGGTTCCCGGCGCCTATCTCGGCGTCGACCAGGGCGAGCGGATCAAGCAGGCGCTCGCCGCCGGGCAGCCGGTCGAGGCCGTGCTGACCGTCGACGCGGCGTGGACGCCGAAGACGACCCGCACCGTCCTCGCCACCCTGCCCGGGGTGAGCGAGCAGAAGATCGTCGTGGAGAGCCACACGGACGGCATGAGCCCGGTGTGGGACAACGGCCCGCTCACGATGGTGGAGATGGCCCGCTACCTGGCGTCGCTGCCGGTGAGCTGCCGCCCGCGTACGGTCCAGTTCGCCTTCGTCACCGGCCACCTCTACCAGCACCTCACCGGACCCGGCGTCCGTGAGGGAGGCGCGGGGCAGCTGGCGGCCATGCTGGACGCCGAGTACGACCAGGGCAAGGTCTCCTCGGTCGTCGTCCTGGAGCACCTGGGCGCCCGGCGCTACAACGCGGTCACCCGTGCCGGAGGACTGCCCGGACTGGAGCTCGTGGCCGATCCCTCGCTCACCGAGCTGCTCTGGGTCCCGGTCAGTGAGAGCACGCCCCTGCGCGAGCTGGTCAAGGGCCATGTCCAGCACTGGGACGTGCGACGCACGGCCGTGCTGAAGGGGCTGTCGGCGGCCGACCTGGGCACCGTGCCGCACCACTGCGGCTTCGGGGGCGAGGGCACGCCGTACAACCGGCACCTGCTGCCGACCATCGCGCCGATCGCGGCCCCCAAGACGCTCTTCTCACCGCGTTTCGGGGCCGAGGCGATCGATGTGGCGGTGATGCGCCGGGCGTCGCTGGCCTTCACCGACGTCGTGCTCGACCTCGGCACCATGCCACAGGCGGACGTCGCGGGCGACGTCACGTTCATGCGCGCCCAGCGTGCCTCGGGTACGCCGGGGTGTTCGTGAGCATCGACCGCGAGGCGCTGGTACGGCGGCACGCCGTGGTGCTGACCGAGCCGGACGCGGAGTCCCCGCTGACCGTCGGCAACGGCGAGTTCGCCTTCACCGCCGATGTCACCGGGTTGCAGACCTTCCCCGCCTTCCACGCCGCGAGCATGCCGCTGGGCACCCAGTCGCAGTGGGGCTGGCACACGATGCCCAACCCCCGGGGCTTCACCCTGGAGGACACGATGACCGGCTACGGCCGGGCACGCTATCCCGACCGGCACCGGATGACCTTCGGCGGTCCGGTGGCGCCGGAGTTCGAGGCCGGTACGTGGCTGCACGGCAACCCCCAGCGGCTCGACCTGGGCAGGATCGGGCTCGACCTCGGCGAGCACGCGGAGATCACCGACCTCACCGGCGTCCACCAGCGGCTCGACCTGTGGAGCGGGCTGCTGCGCAGCTCGTTCACGCTCGACGGCGTGCCGTACGAGGTGGAGACGGTCTGCCACCCCGGACGCGACCTGCTGGCGGTGCGCGTCACCGGCGGGGCGGCGGTGACGATCGCCTTCCCGTACGCCTGTGCGGCCTGGAACGTGGCCGCCGACTGGGACGGTCCGGAGCGGCACGTCACCGGCCACGTCGTCGGCGCCGCACGCTGCGACTTCACCCGGGTGCTGGACGGCGACCGCCACCACGTCGCCCTCGCCTGGCAGGGGCCGGCCCGGCTCACGCCCATCGCCGAGCACCGCTACCGGCTGGAGGGCGCCACCGAGTTCGTGGTGGCCTTCGGGCTCGACCCCGCGGAGCCCGGCCTTCCCGGATTCGCGGAGGTCCGCGCGGCCGCCGCCCGGCACTGGGCCCGTTTCTGGACCGACGGCGGCGCGGTGAGCTTCGAGGGCAGCTCGGATCCGCGCGCGCCCGAGCTGGAACGGCGCGTGGTCCTCTCGCAGTACCTGACCGCGGTCAACTGCGCGGGCTCGCTGCCGCCGCAGGAGACCGGCCTGGTCTGCAACTCCTGGAGCGGCAAGTTCCACCTGGAGATGCACTGGTGGCACGCGGCGCACTTCCCGCTGTGGGGAAGGCCGGAACTGCTGGAGCGCAGCCTGCCGTGGTACCGGAGCATCCTTCCCGCGGCGCGGGCCACGGCCGCCGGGCAGGGGTGTCGCGGGGCTCGCTGGCCCAAGCAGGTCGGCCCCGAGGGCAGGGAGAGCCCCAGCACGATCGGGCCGTTCCTGATCTGGCAGCAGCCGCACCCGATCTACTTCGCCGAACTCCTCTACCGGGTCCGGCCGGAGGCACTGCACGACTACCGGGACCTGGTCTTCGAGACCGCGGAGTTCATGGCGTCCTTTCCCGTCGAGGAGGACGGCCGCCACGTGCTCGGGCCGCCGCTGATCCCGGCGCAGGAGTCGTATGCGGAGATCAGGACGACGGTCAGGAATCCCACGTTCGAGCTGGCCTACTGGTGGTGGGGACTGGAGACCGCGCAGCGGTGGCGTGAGCGTCTCGGTCTCGCCCGGGACCCGGAGTGGGAAAGGGTGCGGGACGGGCTGGCCGCGCCGTGCGTCAGGGACGGCGTCTACGCGGCCATCGCGGTGGAGCCGTACACGCTCAGGACGGACCACCCCTCGATGACCGGGGCCCTGGGCCTCGTTCCGGCGACGCCGCTGATCGATCCGGAGACCATGCGGGCCACCCTCGACGACGTGCTGGAGACCTGGGACCTGCCGAGCACCTGGGGCTGGGACTACCCGATGCTCGCCATGTGCGCGGCCAGGCTGGGCGAGCCGGGCAAGGCGGTCGACGCGCTGTTGATGGACGCGCCCAAGAACGCGCATCTGGTCTCGGGTCACAATCGGCAGTGGCCCGGGATCCTGCCGCTCTACCTGCCGGGCAACGGCGGCCTGCTGGCGGCCGTCGCGCTGATGGCGGCGGGCTGGGACGGCGGGCCCGACAGGTGCGCGCCAGGCTTCCCCGCGGGCTGGAACGTCCAGGTGGAGGGGGTGCGGGCGATGCCCTGACCCGGACGCGGCACCCGTGCCCTCGCGGCGCGGGTGCCGCGGGTCAGCCGAGTGCCCTGTCGGCCGTCGCGCGGTCGGCGAGCAGCGTGACCGTGTAGTGCAGCACGTCCTCCTCCAGCGCGGACAGCCGCTCCGCGTTCCCCGCGCGCACCTCGGCGGCGATGAACTCGGTGACGCCGAAGACGATCAGGGCGGGCACGCTCTCCCTGACCGGTCCCCGGGAGGGGGTCTCCGCCCTGGCCCGCGCGGCGAGGGCGCGCAGCATCTCCAGGAAGGGCAGGTAGGCGCGGTCGCGCTGGTCCATCGCCCGCCGGCCCGCCGCGGGGAGTTCGACGAAGTAGGCGCGGGCGTACTCGGGACGGTCCTGCCACCACCGCAGGTAGGCGTGCAGGCCCTGGCGGACGGCGGCGACCCAGTCGTGGCCGGTGTCCTCGGCCGCGGCCAGGATCGTCTCGACCACGCCGGGCAGGTCCCGTTCGCACAGGGCGAGGAAGCAGGCCTCCTTGTCGTGGAAGTTGGCGTAGAAGGCGTTGCGCGAGACCCGCGCGGCGGCGATCACATCGGGCACGGTCGTGGCGGCGTACCCCCGGGCCGCGACCAGCAGCAGCATCGCCTGGATCAGGCGGTCGCGCTGCGAGGTGCGGACCACTTCTGGGGGCAGCCCGTGACGGCCGCGGGGGAGGGGCTCACCCTCCGGAATTTTCTTCCGATCCTGTCTTGACATCAATCACAGATCGTACTTCCCTCTGTTAGGAGACGTTCACGTCTCCAAAGAATCGGTGAGGTGACCATGGAAGACAAGGGCATGTCCCGGCGGCGGGTCCTGCGCGTGGCGGCGGTCGGGCTGCTGTCGGCGGGCCTCGTGTCGCGGACCACCCAGGCGGTGGCGGCCGGCACGATCGAGGCGCACTACGCGGTCCGGGGCCCCTGGGCGGTCACCGCCTCCGACGCGGGCGACGCCTCGGGAACCTACCGGCTGCACCACCCGGCGAACCTCGGCGCCGGTGGCTTCCGGCACCCGATCGTCACCTGGGGGAACGGCTCCCACGCCACCCCCGCCCTCTACCCCGGCGTGCTCGACCAGCTCGCCTCCTGGGGCTTCGCCGTGATCGCCTCCACCGACACGACCACCGGGACGGGCACCGAGATGCTCGCCGCCGCGCAATACCTGGTGGCGAGGAACGCCGACCCCGCGAGCCCGTTCCATCAGAGGCTCGACACCACCAGGGTCGGCGCCGCCGGGCACTCCCAGGGCGCGGGCGGCACGGTCAACGCGGCCAACCTCTCCGCGGGGCTCGTCACCACGGCCGTGCCGATCGCACTGCCCGCGCAGCTCTGGGTGGGGGCCGGCGACCGGTTCCAGGTCTCCCAGCTGGCCTGCCCGGTCCTGTTCATGAGCGGGGGCAACGACTGGCTGATCTCACCGGCCTCGGCGCTGCGGGGCTACTACGACCAGGTGCCCGGGGCGGCGGCCATGGCACTGCTGAAGGGTGCGGGTCACAACGACATCCAGGGCACCGGCGGCGGCTTCCTCGGCTACCTGACGGCCTGGCTGATGTACCGCCTCCAGGACGACGCCTACGCCCGAGGCGCCTTCGCCGGGAGTGCCCCCGAGTTCACCGCCAACGCCGCCTGGCAGAACCAGGCCGCCAAGAACCTCCCGTGACCACCACGGCGACCCGGGCCCGCCGGCAGGAGGCCGCCAGGCACCTCCCGGCGGCCCCGGGTCGCCGAGAACCTCCCGTGACCACCTCATCCCGCGCGGTGCCCACCGCACGGGATCACCCCCCAGGAGAACCGCGATGGCGGATCTGACACGGCGCCGGCTGCTCGCGGCCGGCGCGCTCTCCCTGGCCGCGCCCAGCGTGCTGGCGGCCTGCGGCGCAGACCGGCCCGAGCGGCCCGATCGGCAGGCCCAGGACGGCAGGCCGCACGGCGAGGTCAGCGTCTGGCTGCACGGCTCGCAGGAGACGGGCCCGCAGTTCGAGAAGCTGGTGCACCGCTACATCGAGGAGTTCGGCGTGGACGTCAAGCTCCTCTACCTGCCCGTCGCCCAGCTGGACGCCAAGCTGCTGACCGCCTTCAGCGGCGGCACTCCACCCGACGTCTTCAAGATCGGGCACTGGAGCTTCCCCTCCCACGCCGGAAAGGAGCGGCTGGCGCCCATCGATCCCCGGGCGTTCGGCGCGCCGGACGTGGCGACCGTCCTGGGACGGTACGAGCCGGGGACGGTCGCCCCGCTGAGCTACCGCGGCCAGGCGTACGGCGTGCCGATCGACCTCAACCCCGCCATGCTGTACTACCGCAGGGACCGCTTCGAGGAGGCCGGTCTCGACCCGGACAAACCTCCCACGACCTGGGAGGAGGTCGCCGACCACAGCAAGAAACTCACCTCGGCCGACGGCAGGCGGGTGGGCCTGCAGTGGCTCTACGGCGACCCGCAGTGGGCGCTGATGACGCTGACCGCGCTCATCAAGGGCGGCGGTGGCGAGCTGGTCAGCGCCGACGGCACCCGCGCCTCCCTCGACACCGAGCACGGCATCCGGGCCCTGGAGTACTTCGCCGGGATCGGCAACCCCAAGCTCTCCAACCCGCTCGGCGCGCTCGGGCTGTTCTACTCGGGTGAGGCCGCCATGGTCGTCAGCGGGGCCTTCCTCGGTCCCGCGCTGGAGCGGCTCGGCGAGGACACCCTCAAGCCGGGCAAGGACTACGGCGTGGCGCCCATGCCCCGCTGGGAGGGTGGCAGGGCCGTCGTGCCCGCCTACACGTGGGGCTGGGGCGTCGCCGCCGCGTCGAAGAACGGCTTCACCGCCTGGCACCTGATCAACTACCTCCAGGGGCGGGAGTCGGTCACGGCCAACCTGGAGAACGGGATCGTCATCCCGGCCACCGGCTGGCGGGACGCCGGGCCGCGCGGCACCTCCGAACTGATGGGGATCGCGGCCTCCGGCATACCCGACGCCGACTTCGGGCCGGCCATCCCCGCCGCGCTGGAGCTCGCCAAGGCCGCCTCCAGCGCCTGCGACGCCGTGGCCCACGGCCGCTCCACGCCCGCCCGGGCGGCCAAGGACTTCGACGCCACCGTACGGCTCGCGCTGTGAACGCGGTGACCGTGGACACCGGGCGCGCGGGCCGCCCGTACCGGGACCCGAGCCGTCCGCGAACGGAACCGGACCGCCCGTCCGGGGCACGCGGTGACGTGGCGGGCACCCGATGACCCTGACCACCGAGGCCGTCGAGGCGCCCGTACCCGCACCCCCGCCGAGGCCGGGGAGCGGGCGCGGCAGATCGCGCCGGGAGGCCCGATGATCCTGACCACGAAGGGTGTCGAGGCACCTGTACCCGCGGCCTCGCCGGGGCCGGGGAAAGGCGGGCGGGGCAGGTCGCGCCGGGAGGCGGGGGCCGGGATCGTGCTGACGATCCCGGTGGCCGTCTTCTTCGTCGTCTTCTGGCTCGTGCCGTTCTGCGGTGCCGTGTACCTCAGCTTCACCGACTACGAGATGGCCGGCGCCCCGCGGTGGATCGGGCTGGACAACTACGCGCGGATGCTCCAGGATCCCGGGGTCTGGAACTCGGCGTGGATCACCGTCGTCTACACGGTCTTCACGGTCCTGCCGACCATCCTGCTCGCGCTGCTCATCGCGGTGCCGCTCAGCGGGCCCGGCCGCCTCAACCGCGTGCTCCGCTCGCTGGTCATGGTGCCCGCGGTGATGCCGCTGGCCGCGACGTCGATGGTGTGGGTCATCATCTACTCCGACCGGGGTCTGGCGAACACGCTGCTCGGCGCCGTCGGCATCGAGCCGCAGTCGTGGCTGACCGACTCGGACCTGGCGATCTGGGCGCTGGTCGTCATGGTCGTCTGGAAGAGCCTGGGGCTGTTCGTCATCATCCTGACGGCCGGGTTGCAGGCGCTGCCCCGGGAGGTCTACGAGGCCGCGGCGATCGACGGTGCCGGACCCATCACCACGTTCCGCAGGATCACCGTCCCGCTGCTCCGCAGGACCCTGCTGTTCGTGCTGGTCATCTCCGTCGCCGGATCGATGCAGGCCTTCGTGCCCGCCTTCCTGCTCACCGGCGGCGGCCCGGCCGACGCCACCCAGGTGCTGCCCTACTACATCTGGGCCAACGCCTTCCCCTACGAGCACATGGGCTACGCCTCCGCGCTGGCCATGATGCTGCTGGTCGCGATGCTGGTCGTCTCGATCGTCCAGTTCGGCTTCCTGCGGGGTGGGGACGAATGAGGGTGCTCCGGACCGTCTGGCTGCTGAGCGCCGTGGGCGCGATGCTGCTGCCGATCTACGTGATGCTCGTGGTCGCCTCCGCTCCCGACGACACCGACCTCGGCGGGCTGGTCTTCAACGGTTTCCACCTGCCGCGGAACCTCGCCGAGCTGTTCGCGGGCGAGGGCTTCCCCGTCTACTTCCGCAACAGCGTGATCTACTGCGTCGGCAGCGGGGCGCTGGACGTGCTCTTCTCCTCGGCGGCCGGCTACGCCCTGGCCCAGCTGTCCTTCCCCGGCAGGCGCGTGCTGTTCGCGCTCGTGGTCGGCACGCTCGCGCTCGCCCCGATGGTCATGATCATTCCGGTGTTCCTGATCGTCAAGGAGCTGGGCTGGGTGAACACCTTCCAGGGGGTGATCGTCCCCGGCATGATCAGTGCCTTCGGCGTCTTCCTGGTCCGCCAGTTCGCCCTCGGCGTCCCCAAAGAGCTGATCTTCGCGGCGCGCGTCGACGGGGCGGGGGAACTGCGCATCTTCCTCCGGGTGGCGCTTCCGCTGTTGCGGCCGGCGCTGGTGACGCTCTTCCTCATCCACTTCCTCGCCCAGTGGGACAACCTGCTCTGGCCGCTCATCGTCGCCAACGACCCCGCACTGTGGTCGCTGCCCGTGGGACTGGCCAACTTCCAGAGCGAGCACGGTTTCAACTACCACCTCATGACCGCCGCCGCCCTGGTCACCGCCGTGCCGCCGTTCCTGCTGCTGGCCGGGCTGCAGCGCTACTACGTGGCGGGGCTCACCTTCGGAGGGGTCAAATGACGGTCCCGGACACCGCCGAGATCATGGCGTGGATCGAGACGATCACAGCCAGGGGGATCCGGCGCCCCGGATACCCCGCCGACGCGTGGACGGAGAGGTGGGCGGCCGGGCTGCTGGCGGGCTTCGGGCTCGACGTGCGCCTCGCACCGGTCGAGGTGCCCACCTGGCACCCTGTCACCGCCACGCTCCGCGCCCACCTGGACGCCGACCCGTCCCGCGCCGTCGAGGTGGCGGCCTTCGCCCTGCCGTACACCACCCCGAAGGCGACGGTGACCGCGCCGCTCACCCGGTCGGTGGTCCCCGGTCGCATCGCGGTGCGCGAGCACACCTTCGCCGAGCTGCCCCAGGCCCTCGTACGGGAGATCGCCACCGCCGTGCACGACCCCGACGGCGACTTCGACGGCCTGGTGCAGACGCTGCCGTTCGCGCCCGGCTACCTGGAGGATCTCGACGGGGCGGTCACCTCGGGGGCGGCCGGGTACGTCGGGGCGCTGACCGGCCTCCCGTGGGAGACGCGCGACTACTACGTGCCCTACGACGCGGTGCACCGGTCCGTACCCGCGGTCTGGTTGTCGGCGGCCGACTCGCGGCGGGTGCTGGCGTTGATGGACGAAGGGCCCTGCGCCGGCACGCTGTCCGTGGAGTCGGAGACCTCGACCGCGACCTCGCACAACGTGATCGCCACCCTGCCCGGGCGGGGCGACGGCTGGGTGATCGTCGCCTCGCACCACGACGCCCCCTGGGCCTCCGCGGTGGAGGACGCCTCCGGTGTCGCGCTGGTGCTGGCCGCCGCCAGGCACTGGTCGCGGGTGCCGGAGGAGGACAGGCCGCACAACCTGCTCTTCCTGCTGACCGCCGGGCACATGGCTCACGCGGCGGGCACCCGGGCGTTCATCGAGGAGAACCGGGCCCTGCTGGACCGGGTCGTGCTCCAGGTCCACCTGGAGCACGCGGCCCGCGAGTGCCGCGCGGAGGGCGGGACGCTGGTGCCCACCGGTGCCCCCGAACCGCGCTGGTGGTTCACCACCCGGCGCCCCGAGCTGGAGCGGCTCGTCGAGCGGGCGCTGGTCGCCGAGGACCTGCGCAGGTCGTTCGTGCTGCCGCCCGACGTGTTCTCGCCGATGCCGCCGACCGACGGCGCGTTCTTCCACCCGGAGGGGGTGCCGCTGGTGCACTTCCTCGCGGCCCCCATGTACCTGTTCGATTCCGCCGACACCCTCGACAAGGTCGACGAGGCGAGCCTGGTGCCGCTGACCCGCGCGGCGATCCGCATCGTCGAGGGCACCGAGGGATGGAGCCCCAGATGATCGTGCGAACCCCCTCCGGCCTCGTCAGGGGCCGCTTCGACGGGACGGTGGCCTCCTTCCTCGGCGTTCCGTACGCCGCCCCGCCCTTCGGTGAGCACCGCTTCGGCGCGCCCGTCCCGCCGCCCGCCTGGGACGGGATCCGCCCGGCGCTCCTGCCGGGCGCGGCGGCGCCGCAGCGCGCCACCGACGACATCGGGCTGTACGCCCCCGAGGTGTTCGCCTCCGGAGAGGACTGCCTCAACCTCGACGTCCACACCCCCGACCCCGGTGCCGCCGGCCTGCCGGTGCTGGTCTGGTTTCACGGCGGGGCCTTCGCCATCGGCGGCAACGGAGCCGCCTGGCACCGCGGACACCGCTTCGCCCGCGACGGCGTGGTGTGCGTCTCCGTCAACTACCGGCTGGGCTTCGAGGGGTTCCTCGCGCTGGACGGGGCACCGCTCAACCGGGGCGTGCTCGACTGGCTCGCCGCGCTGGAGTGGGTGCGCTCCGCCGTCGCGGCGTTCGGCGGTGATCCGGGCAACGTGACGATCGCGGGGCAGTCCGCGGGCGGCGCGGCGTGCGTCACCCTCCTGACGATGCCCCGCGCGGCGGGCCTGTTCCGCCGGGCGATCGTGATGAGCGGGTCGGCGAGCCTGGCCGTATCGGAACAGCGGGCCCGCGGGTACGCCGGTGAGCTCGCCGCCCGTCTCGGCGTCCGGCCGGCCAGGGAGGACTTCCTGACCATCCCGCCCGCCGCGCTGGTGGCCGAGCAGCCGCCGCCGCTGTCGGGCGGGGAGTCCGGCGCGTTGAGCGGGGCGGTGCCGATCCAGCCCGTCGTGGACGGCGACCTGGTGCCCTCCGTGCCACTGGACGCGCTGCGCGCGGGGGTGGGCGGACACATCCCGCTCCTGGTCGGCTGCACCTGTGACGAGGCCGGTGTCTTCGTGCGCGCGATGGCGCGGGGGATCGACGAGGCGACGGCCGCGGCCGTGCTGGCGCAGATGGGCCTGCCGCCCGGCTACCGGGACGCGCATCCCGGGTTGTCGCCCGAGGAACTCGTCGGCAGGGCGGCCGGCGACCACCTGTTCCGCAGGGAGACGATCTGGATCGAGGAGGCCCGCGCGGCCACCGCCTCCGCCCCGACCCACGCCTACGAGTTCCGCTGGGAGTCGCCGGTGCCCTCTCCCATCGGAGGCGGGAAGGTCGGCGCCGCGCACAACATCGACCTGCCCTTCGCCTTCGACGTGCTGGACGCGCCGGGCGTCGAGCGTACGGCGGGGCAGCGGCCCCCGAGGGCGCTCGCCGAGGCGATGCACGGCGCCTGGGTGCGGTTCGCCCGCGACGGCGACCCGGGATGGCCAGGCTACGACCGCGCCCGCAGGCAAGTAATGATCTTCGATACCGAGTCGGAGGTCGCCGACGATCCCCTGCGGCCGCAACGGCACCTCTTGCGGGAGCCGTGAGCGGCGTGCACCTTGTTACTCAGCGACCGGAGGTTTTCCACATGCTGTCCTACTCGTGCGCCGTCTCGGGCGCCCCCCTCCTCGGTGAGACCATCGGCGAGAACTTCGAGCGGATTGTGGCCCGCTTCGGCGACCGGGAGGCCCTGGTCGACCTGC
This sequence comes from Streptosporangium sp. NPDC002544, assembly GCF_040295965.1. Lineage (NCBI taxonomy): Bacteria > Bacillati > Actinomycetota > Actinomycetes > Streptosporangiales > Streptosporangiaceae > Streptosporangium > Streptosporangium sp. NPDC002544. The sequence continues at coordinate 139,541 of NZ_JBEOWJ010000026.1, forward strand.
CGGGCGAGCGCCGCTGGACCTACGCCGAGCTGAACGCCGACGTCGACCGGCTGGCCCGGGCCCTGATCGCCCGGGGCGTCGCCAAGGGGGACCGGGTCGGGATCTGGTCGCCCAACTGCGCCGAATGGGTGATCGTCCAGTACGCCACCGCGAAGGTCGGCGCGATTCTGGTCAACGTCAACCCCGCCTACCGCGGTCACGAACTCGACTACGTCGTCCGCCAGTCCGGAATGCGGCTGCTGATCAGCGCGGTGAGCCACAAGACGAGCGACTACCGCGCGATGGTCGCCGGGATCGGCTTCGCCGACGTCGCCTACATCGGCGAGGAGAGCTGGCACCGCCTGCTGGCCGGGGCCGCGGACGTCGGCCCCGAGCGGCTGCGCGAGCGCATGGCCTCGCTGACCTTCGACGACCCGATCAACATCCAGTACACCTCGGGCACCACCGGCTTCCCCAAGGGTGCGACCCTGTCGCACCACAACATCCTCAACAACGGCTACTTCGTCGGCGAGCTGGTCGGCTACGACGAGACCGACAGGGTCTGCCTGCCGGTGCCCTTCTACCACTGCTTCGGGATGGTCATGGGCAACCTCGGGGCGACCTCCCACGGGGCCTGCGTCGTCATCCCCGCGCCGGGCTTCGACCCCGCCGCCACGCTGCGGGCCGTGGAGCGGGAACGCTGCACCTCCCTGTACGGGGTGCCGACCATGTTCATCGCCGAGCTCGGCGAGCTCGGCCGCACCGGGTACGACCTGTCGAGCCTGCGCACCGGGATCATGGCGGGCTCGCCCTGCCCGGTGGAGATCATGAAGCGGGTGGTCACCGAGATGAACATGCGCGAGGTGGCGATCTGCTACGGAATGACGGAGACCTCGCCGGTGTCCACGATGACGAGGGTCGACGACGACCTGGCCCGCCGTACCGAGACGGTCGGCCGGGCGATGCCGCACATCGAGGTCAAGATCGTGCACCCGGAGAGCGGCCTGACCGTCCCGCGCGGTGAGCCCGGCGAGCTGTGCACCCGCGGCTACTCGGTGATGCTCGGCTACTGGGACGAGCCCGCCAGGACCGCCGAGGCGATCGACGCCGCCCGCTGGATGCACACCGGCGACCTGGCCACCATGGACGACGACGGCTACGTCAACGTCGTCGGACGCATCAAGGACATGGTGATCAGGGGCGGTGAGAACGTCTACCCCCGCGAGCTGGAGGAGTTCCTGCACGGCCACCCGGACATCGACGACGTCCAGGTGATCGGTGTGCCCGACCCGAAGTACGGCGAGGAGCTGATGGCCTGGATCGTCATGCGGCCGGGGGCCGTCCCGCTGACGGCCGAGGCGGTCAGGGACTTCTGCGCCGGGCGGCTGGCCCACTACAAGATCCCCCGCTACGTCCACCTGGCCGACGGGTTCCCCATGACGGTGACGGGCAAGATCCGCAAGATCGAGATGCGCGAGCAGGCGATGCGGCTGCTCGACCTCTGATCCCCGTCCCCGTCCCCGCTCCCGCCGAGCCGGACACCGGCCGGCACTTCACCGGAGTCGCGGCGGGTACGCCCCGTCGTTCACCACGCGTCGGCTCCCCGGCCCTTGAAGGGCCGGGGAGCCGACGCCGTCTTTACGCCTTCTTGCGCGATGAGTTGATTTATCCGCAGCCCGGCCCGGGGATGGGTCGTCCGACGCCATTGATCATGGGCCGTGCGCCTGCCACCGGACAGACGCATCCGAACGCGTACGCGCGGACCCCGCGGACCTGGCGACGAGGAGGAGCGCGTGAGCCATGTCGTGGTGATCGGCGCGGGTCTCGGCGGCCCTGCCGCCGCGGTCCGGCCGGCCGCCGCGGGGCGGGACGTCACGATCGTGGAAGCCGGCCGGGCGCCCGGCGGCCGCTGCGGTACGGCCGCCGTCGGCGAGTACCGTTTCGACACCGGCCCCTCCGTGCTGACCATGCCCGAGGTCCTCGCCGACGTCTTCACCGCGGCCGGCCACGCCACCCTCACCGTGCTGGAGCCGGCCGCCAACCTGCGTGGCGGTGCCGACCGGGACCGGCTCACCCCGGAGCCGGAGGACCGGCTGCCGGCGAGGCTCGCCGACCTCGGCCACGGCGACCTGTCCCGCATCGATCACGATGACGTGAAGGCGTCCTGCGCTCGATGCGGGCCGACCTGACCGTGGCCCGCTACGAATCGCCGAGGTGCCGTGAACCGGCCGGGTGCGGCCGGCACGAGATCGTCCGGTGCGAGGTCGTCCAATGCTGTCGTCGGGAGGGTGTGATGTCGGAGCCGGTGGCCGTCGACGCGATGGGCGGAGACCACGGACCGGGCGAGACGGTCGCCGGGGCGGTCACGGCCCGGCGTGAGCTCGGAATCCCCGTGGTGCTCGTGGGCCGCTCCGGCGCCGTCCGCGCCGAGCTCGCCCGCCACGGCGCCGTCGGCGAGATCGGCGTGGTGCACGCCGAGGACGTCGTCCCGATGACCGAACGGGGCGCGGGAGCGGTCTTCTCCACCACTACCAGCCTGACGGTCGGCTGCGACCTCGTACGGCGGAAGGAGGCGTCGGCGTTCGTGTCGGCCGGTTCCACGGGCGCGGTCGTCTCGTGCGCCATCCACGGCATCGGGCGTGCCCCGGGCGTTCTGCGGCCCGCCCTGGCCATCGCGCTGCCCTCGGTCACCGGCGGCGCGACCGTGCTGACCGACGCCGGGGCGACCTCCGACCCCACCCCGGAGATGATCGCCCAGTTCGCGCTGCTCGGCGCCTCCTACGCCCAGCTCGTGCTCGGTGTCGCCGACCCGTCGGTGGGCCTGTTGTCGATCGGCTCGGAACCCGGCAAGGGTAACCGGCTGACCCGCAGGGCCGGTGAGCTGCTCGCCGGGCTGCCGTTGCGCTTCTGCGGCAACGTGGAGGGACACGACGTGCTCGCGGGCACCGTCGACGTGATCGTCACCGACGGTTTCACCGGGAACGTGGTGCTCAAGAACGTCGAGGGTTCGGTGCGGGCCGCGCTGACGCTGGTGGCGCGTTCCGGTGCCGCCGGAGCCGAGGAGTTGCGGGCGGTGGCCCGCCGCTACGCCCCGGAGGCCTACGGCGGGGCGGCGCTGCTCGGCCTGATCGGCACCGTCGTCGTCGCGCACGGTTCCTCGCGGGCGGCGACGATCGCGCGCGCCTGCGCGCTGGCGCACGATCTCGCCGAGGGCGGGGTCGTCACCCGGCTCGTGGACCGGCTCACCGCGGAGGCCGCCCGTTGAGCGGCGCGGCGGAGCCTCGTCGCGGCGGGGCGACGGAGCCGAACCGACCTCGTCGCCGGGCTCGCCCGGCGACGAGGTCGGGCCGGCGGGTCGGCGCCGTCCCAGGTGCCCTCGCTCGTGCAGGGGGAGAAGCGGGGATCGCGTCGCCGCGTGTCCCGCTGTTCCAGTTGCTCTTCGCGCCGGTCACGCACGTGATCGGGACCGGCCTGCTCATGTGCCTCATCGGGCTGCGGTTCGGTCAGGCGGCGCGGGCCTCCCGCCCGTCGTGCCCCGGCCCGCTCGCCCGTCCGCCGTTGCCCGGCCCGGTCGTCCGCCCGTCGTGCACCTCCGGCATCCGCGCCTCCGGGTGAGCGGGCTCATGGAAATCGGGTCCCCCGATCACCCTTGTCTCCGGTATCCGTGTCCCCAGGCGAGCAGGACGAACAGACCCATGCACGTTCCTCCCGCGACGGCGACCAGCGGATCCGGCGGGTCGAAAACCACCGCGAAACCGACGGTCTCCATGACCGCCATCGTCGTGTAGATCGACACCAGCCCGGGGCTCCACGCCGCGGGTTCGGCCACGAGGCACTCGATCAGGACCATGACCAGCAGTGAGACGACGAGCCAACCGGCGAAGTTACCGAGCGGGACGCCACGGTAGTGGCCGGGGTCGTGCCAGACCCACAGGCCCAGCCGGGTCATCTGCGGGTCCAGGAACACGTCCCAGGCGGTGAGCGCCAGCGCCCCCAGCGCGACCCGCGCGGCCCGGCTGCCGGGTGCGATCGCGGCGGCCACCGCGTGGGCCGCCAGTCCCATGCCACCCCAGGCCAGCGCCACGATCACCGGTATCCCGCCGAGCACCGGCTGGAGAGCGCCGGTGTAGTGGTAGTCGCCGAACGGCACCCCCGTCCTGGTCCCAACCCACTCCGCGGCGTACCCGGTCGCGACCGCGGCGGTGAACGCCGCGACGGCTCCGGTGGGGGAGTAGGTCACCGAGGCGAAGACCAGCGCGCTCGCCGCCAGCAGCGGGACGACCACACCGGTCAGCGCGATCGGCCGAGGCTGCAGTCCCGAGGCGACCTGCGCCACGACCATCGCAGCCAGCAGCACCGCGCCCAGCGCGCCCATCGCCTTCGAGGCGCGTGTAGCCACGGGTTCTGCCGGTGGTGGCCACACCCGCAACGCACCGGGCTCCTCCCGTCTGCTGTTCACCTGGTGGCTGTGCCCGATGGACGGTCATTTGATCGGCTGGGCGAGGTCAGGTTCGCTTTGAAATCCCGATCTCCCGGAAGACGGTGGCGGGGCCCGCGACTTCCAGAAGGGCCGGGGCTTGAACCTGCCGTGGCGAGAGGTCCTAACGTTGCGGGCGTGATCGGGAAAGACGACGCCGGGCGCAGATGGAGCATCGGCGAGGTGGCACGGGCGAGCGGGATGACCGTGCGCGCGCTGCACCACTACGACGAGATCGGCCTGCTGAGCGCGAGCGAACGCACCGCGTCGGGGCACCGCCGTTACACCAGGCGTGATGTGCGACGGCTGTATCGGGTGCGGGCCCTGCGGGCACTCGGGTTGTCACTGGAGGAGACAGCGAGCGTACTCATGAACTCCACGGACGATCTGGCGGTGATGAGTGACCTGCTGAAGGCCCAGTTGCGCGAGCTGGAAGCACACGCCGCACGGATCCGGCAGCTGACGCATCGGCTTGGCGGGCTGCTGGAGCAGATCGACAGCGCGTCGATGCCCGATGCTGAACAGTTCATGATGACCTTGGAGATGATCTCTGTGTTCGAGACCTCGTTCACGACGGAGCAGCGAGAGCAACTGGCCCGGCGTAGGGCCGAACTAGGCCAGGAGGCCGTCGAGGCGGCCAAGGCCGAATGGGCCGGGCTCGTCGAGGAGCTCCTGCGGCACGTACAGGACGACACCCCCGTGGACGACCCGAGGGTGCGGGTCCTGGTCGGCCGCTGGGACGCGCTGGCGAACCGGTTCCACAACGACGGCCGCGACGGGGAGCAGACCAGAGCCGCGGCGCGGCGGACATGGCAGGAGAACAGCGAGGAGATCGGCCGGAGCCTGCCGTGGCCCGCGGCCCGGATGCGCGACCTGGTCCACTACCTGGAACGGGCCCGGCAGGCCGGATAACCGACGGGCAGACGAGACGACCATCTGGTCAGCGGTGGTTTGTCCGCTTCGTTTCCTTGCCCGTCTTGTCGTAGGTGACCCATTCGCCGGTCTTCTTGCCGACGTTGTACGTCCCCTCGTCCAGCAGGTTGCCGTTGTCGTGCCAGCGGCGCCACGGGCCGTGCTGCTTACCGTCCACGAAGGCGCCCTGCTGCAGGAGGCCACCGCCCTCGCGGTGCCAGACCCACTCGCCGACGAGCTGTCCGGCCTGGTAAACACCCTCCGCCTTCAACCGGCCGTTCCGAAAGTAGAAAGTCCACGGTCCGCTCCGCTGCCCGTCCGAGTAGTCGCCCTTACCCGACAGGGTCCCGTCCTTGAAATATTCCTCCGCCATGACGACAGCATAGGAGCGGGCTAGCTGAATGTGCTGGTTCATTTCCGGGTATTCGGCCGGAAAGGTCTGTTGGTAAACCCGGAATCCGACACCCCGTATCTCCGCCGTGGGTGGTGCCGTGCCAGACGGGGAGGTGTGGTTGGCTGTCCCCCCGTGAACGTCGTTGAAGTACTGGGACTGTTCGGAGCCGGGGCGCTGGCCGGGGTGGTCGGTACGGTGGTGAGCCTGGCCTCGATCGTCTCCTACCCGGTGCTGCTGGCGTTCGGCCTGCCGCCGGTGACCGCGAACGTGACGAACACGGTCGCGCTGACCTTCAACGGGGTGGGCGCGGCGTTCGGGTCGCGGCCGGAACTGGCCGGACAGGGCGCGAGGGTCCTGCGACTCGGCACGATGACCCTGCTCGGCGGGGCGGTGGGGGCCGGGTTGCTGCTGGCGACCCCCTCCGACACGTTCGAGGCGATCGCGCCCTGGCTGATCGCGTTCGCCTCGCTGCTGCTGCTCCGTCCGCCGAACACGATGGGAGGGTACGGCGGCGAGGACGGCTGGAAGGCGCGCGCCGCCATGTTCGCCGTCGCGATCTACATCGGCTACTTCGGGGCCGCCGGTGGGGTCCTCATGTTCGCGGTGCTCTCGGCCGTGCTCGACCAGTCACCGGTCAGGATCAACGCTATCAAGAACGTCGCCTCCGCCCTGGCCAACGGGGTGGCGGCGATCGGCTTCGCCCTCTTCGGGCCGGTGCAGTGGTCGGCGGCGGTACCCCTCGCACTGGGATTCCTGCTGGGCGGCCGGCTTGGCCCGTCGATCGCCCGACGCCTGCCCGGCCGCGCGCTCCGCCTCGGCACCGCCGCCTGCGGCCTGCTCGTCGCGCTCAAACTCGGCGTCGACGCCTACGCGTGAGCCGGTTTGCGGTGAAGTTTGTTTCACCGGCATTCGGGCCTCGCCCACGAGGTGCCACGCTGGAAGCCGATCGCCGTCGAAAGGTATGGCGCCGCGCATGGTGAAAAGCGCCTCTAAGGCAAGTGGGAGCGCTGGAGGTCGCTCATTGGCGCCGGGTCGTACGGGCTGGAAGGTCAAAAGCGCGGAGTGCGGTAATACTCCCAGCCTTCGTAGACATGCGGGCCGCCTCGGTGCCAGGGATGGCGTCCGTCAACGCGGAACAGCTCAGTCAGAACTCGCCGGCGTTCCCGTAACGGTAGAAGTAGGGGCCGATCTGCCCGCTGATGGCCCGGGTGAGTGCGGAGCTGTCCTCCAGCAAGCGCGCGGCATGGTCTAGGTCTCCGGCGAAGACCGGGTCGAAGCCTGCGTCTCCGATCAACCTTTCGGTCACCAGGCGGGCGCCGGGGTCGGCGGCGTACAGGTTGCTCGGCTTGACCCGCTGCCTGGCGATGTCGTCGTAGAGGATGGCGAAGTTGGTGGAGAACGACTTGGCGGTCGGTCCCCCGATGACGGACTTGATCTCGTGGGCCAGCGATGGGTACGAGCTCGTCCGTGGGACGTAGATGTTGGTGGCGTCGATCGTCACCTGCCCGTTCAGCCCCTTTACCCGGGCCAGGGCGTCAGCGATGGCTTGCCCGGGGACCGCTACCACGATGACGTCGCCCTCCCTCGCCTCGCCGCCCTCCCGGCCGAGTGTGGTGACGTGATGGCCGGCACTCTGCCACAGACGGCCCAGCCCGCCCCCTATCCGTCCTCGTCCGATCACCGTGATGTTCATGGTCTCTCCTGGTTCGTTGCCTGGTGCGTTGATGCCGTATCCGGAACGAGCATGGTCGTGCCACCCGAGAGGTGGACGCTTGGTCACTCGGCGTTGTTGCCGAGCAGTTGAAACTTCCAGAGTTGGATGACATGTCAGCAAGGACGGCCGGCGCAGGGTGTGGTGCTCCCGCCGCTGACAGATCCGAGTCTGTCCAGACCCCGAGGGCGGAGGAAGGTCGCGCGATTCCTGGGAACACCATGTGCCGCTCGGTCGGATGAGGCGGATACCAGCAGCGAGTGTACGACGGTTTGCCACGGCGTTAGCTGGGGGTAACGCACCCAGGCTAAGCAGCATCGCAGGGCCGGTTCCTCCCCTAACCTCAAGGTCATGGACAGTGAGGCGCCCAATCCTCTGGGAGAGTTCCTGCGCGCTCGCCGTGCGCGGCTGCGGCCGGAGGAGGTGGGGATGGCGATCCAGAGTCGTCGTCAGGTTCCCGGGCTGCGCCGTGAGGAGGTCGCACGGTTGGCCGGTCTCAGCGTCGGCCACTACATCCGCCTGGAACAGGGACGAGAGCGTCACCCCACCCAGCAGACCGTGAAGAGTCTGGCTCACGCGCTGCGGCTGGACGAAGCGGCTGTGGTGGAGTTGTACCGGCTGGCCCGACCCATTGAAGGGCGGCGGCGACCGGATCGCGTCGAACGGGTCGGCACGCGGGTGCTGCGGCTGCTCAACGACTGGACCAGCGCCCCCGCCTACGTCCTGGGCCGGTCCCAGGACGTGCTTGTACGCAATCCGCTGGCGGAGGCATTGCACAGCCGCTTCACCTTTGGCAACAACATGCTGCACATGATCTTCCTCGATCCCGCTGGGCGGGAGTTCTTTCACGAATGGGACCTCACCGCACGAGCCGCTGTACACGAACTGCGCCAATCGGCCCGCGAGGCCCCCGTGGAGCAGCGCGTGCGGGAATTGATCGGTGAGCTGTCGATCGGCAGCGCCGACTTCCGGCGGCTGTGGGCCGAGCGCGAGCCACGCGGGGCGATAGTGCAGGGCAGCAGGTTCTTCCACCCCGGTGTGGGCGAACTGCATCTGAAATCCGAGATCTTCCCGATCACCAGCGCCCCGGGTCAGCGTCTGATCGCCCAACCGGCCGACCCGGGATCCAGTTCGGCGGAGGCTCTGGCCCTGCTGAGCACGCTGTCCGTCCAGCCCTGATCTCCCCCGGAGGTCGGCATCGCCGTTCGCCGGCTGCCCGCACGGGCTTACCGACGTCCACGTCAACGACTGCCCCGGCCCGTGGGCGATCCGGAAAGCGCGCCACCAAGGCGCGCATCTCGGCCAAGGTGGTGGCCGCGCCGGCCTGGACGAGAACGTTGCCAATGGCGGTAGCCTCCGCGGGCCCGGCGACGACCGGCAGGCCGCAGGCATCGGCGGTGAGCCGGCACAGCCCTGCACTCGGTTCCTGGTGGCGGCGGCCACCTTGTCCGGCCTGTTCAGCACATTCGACACTGTGCCCGGCGAGCGGCGAGCCCCCACGTGCTGCGTGACCTCCTTGATGTTCACCACCGTTAGAGCTGGATTAAAACGTAACAACCAAGTTTCGACAAGTACACCGTTGACGTTTCGCTTGATCGGCCGTACGTTCCTCACCAATCGTAAAAACGATTTGATAAGTGAGGCGATGCGGATGGCGGTTTTGGCGTTGTCTGGCGTCAGCAAGTCTTTCGGCGCCGTCCAAGCCTTGCGCGAGGTGCCTTCGAAGCCGGCGGCGGGAGAGGTCCATGCCCTGGCCGGCGAGAACGGGGCGGGCAGGTCGACGCTGGTGAAGATCCTCTCGGGGGTGCACCGGCCGGACACCGGCCAGGTCCTGCTGAACGGATCCCCTGTCACCTTCGGCGGGCCCGCCGACGCGCAGTAAGCCGGCGTCGCGGTCATCCATTGATGTCCGGCCCCTGTTCGCTTCGCTGCGCACGGAGATGGGCGTGGACCCGGATCCGATGGCGGCCTACGACAGGTCCGAATACTTCGCGCAAACCTGCGCCGACCGAGTGGGCGGCGCGTCGCAAGCGGGATGGGGAGCATGAAGCTTGTTTTAACTGCGGCGTTGATCCTGACCAACGTGATCGTGCCGAATCACACCGACCTTCGCGTCACCGACCTGGAGACCGAGCAGGCCCCGGCCCCCATCGCGGTCGCCGCGACCAACCCGCGGCTGGGCTGGCTGCTGCGCGCCGAGCGGAAAGGCCAGAAGCAGACGGCCTACGAGGTCGAGATCTCTGAAGGCGGGCGCCGAGTCTGGAATTCGGGTGCCGTCAAGAGCGAGAGCCACTACGACATCCGCTACGCCGGGCCGCCGCTGCGTCCCGCCACCCGTTACACCTGGCGGGTCAAGGCCGCGGACATGAACGGAACCTGGTCGGCCTGGAGCGGGAAGTCCTGGTTCGAGACCGCCCCCGCCACCGTGCACGGGGCCTGGATCGGTGCGCCGGGGACTCCGGACGCCCCGCCCGATCTGACCGGCACCAAGTGGATCTGGTACCCGGAGGGCGACCCTCTCAGAAGCGCCCCCACAGGCACCCGATACTTCAGGAAATCCATTGACCTAACGGAGGTGCCATCGACCGCCAGGCTGATCCTTACCGTCGACGATGGCTTCACCGCCTGGGTCAACGGCGTCGAGGTTGGCGCCAGAGACGCCGATCCTCGACTGGAGAGCTGGCGACGGCCGATCGTGGTCGACGTGGCGGACAAGCTGCGCCAGGGCCGGAACGTGATCGCGGTCAAGGCGATCAACGGCGGTCAGAGCCCCGCTGGGGTGTTGGGCAGGTTGGAGGGCGTCGTCGACACGGACGCCTCCTGGCGCACCACTGACACCGAACCGTCTGCCGGCTGGGCGTCGGCGGCCTTCGACGACTCCTCCTGGGCGGCGGCCAGGGAACTCACCACCTGGGGCGGCGACCCGTGGGGCAGAGTCGTGCCCGAGCCCGCACGCGGCACCGGCACGCCGGATCTGACCGGCACCGACTGGATCTGGTATCCGGAAGGCGACCCCGCCGCGCACGCGCCCGCCGCCACCCGATACTTCCGCCGCACGTTCGACGTTGCCGCGATCCCCGAGGTGGCCCGCCTGGTGATGACTGCGGACGACGGCTTCACCGCCTGGATCAACGGCGTCGAAGTCGGCGCCACGAACCCCGACCCCACGCAGGACAGCTGGCGACGGCCGATCGTGGTCGACGTGGCGGACAAGCTGCGCCAGGGCCGGAATGTGATCGCGGTCAAGGCGATCAACGGCAGGCCCGGGCCCGCGGGCCTGCTGGGGAGGCTGGAGGGCGTCGTCGACACGGACGCCTCGTGGCGCACCACTGACACCGAACCGTCTGCCGGCTGGACGTCGGCGACCTTCGACGACTCCTTGTGGGGGGCGGCCAAGCACCTGGCCACCTGGGGCGACGGTCCCTGGGGCAAGGTCGTCCCCGAACGGGAAACCCTGCCGGAGCCGCTGCTCCGCCGTGCCTTCCGGGTCGGCAAAGCCATCGCCCAGGCCAGGCTGCACGCGGCGGCCGGCGGCTATGTGGAGCTGAGCCTCAACGGCCGCCGCGTCGGCGACCAGGTGCTGCAGCCTGGCTTCACCCGCTACGACACGCGCCTGCAGTACGTCACCTACGACGTCACGAAACTGCTGCGTGAGGGCGGCAACGTGATCGGCGCCCGGCTCGGCCGCGGCTTCTACGGCATGACCCAGAGAAACGTCTGGGACTGGGACAGCACGGCCTGGAACGGCGAACCCCGGCTGAAGGCCGACCTCGTGGTCACCTACACCGATGGCAGTACCGAGTCGATCGCCACCGACGGCCAGTGGCGCTACGCGCAAGGCCCGGTCCGCTTCGACTCGCTCTACGGCGGAGAGACCTACGACGCTCGCGAGGAACAGCGCGGCTGGGACACCACGTCGTTCGATGCCTCGACATGGGCGGCGGCGAAGGTGGTACCGGCTCCCAAGGGAGAACTCGTGCCGCAGGAGCAGGAGCCGATCAGGGTCACGGACACGTTGCGGCCGGAGTCCGTCACCGAGCCCAAGCCGGGGACGTACGTCTTCAAACTGCCGCGCAACATCGCGGGATGGGCGCGGATCCGTACGCACGGCCCGAAGGGGACCACGATCAGGCTGAAGTACGGCGAGCGGCTCAACGCGGACGGCACCGTGCTGGCTGCCAGTGGGCATGTCACCGGCCGGTTCCAGATCGACGAGTATGTCCTCGCCGGCAAGGACCGGACCGAGACCTGGGAACCCCGTTATACCTACCACGGATTCCAGTACGTCGAGGTGACCGGCTGGCCGGGAGACGCGCCGACCGCCGGCGACCTGGACGGCCGCGAGGTGCACTCCGACCTGCGGTCGGTGGGCACGTTCCGCAGCTCCAACCCGTTGTTCAACCAGATCAACGCCATGACCAGGCAGACCGTGCTCAACAACTGGCACGGCATCCCCACCGATACTCCGATGTATGAGAAGAACGGGTGGACGGGTGATGCCCAGCTCATGGCGGCGATGGAGACATCGGAGTTCGACCTGCGCCGCCAGTTCACCAAGTGGATGACCGACCACCGCGACAGCCTGGGGCCTGACGGGCTTGTCCCGGCGATCGTCCCCGACAACGGCTGGGGGCTTGGCGCAGGCTGGCCATCGCCGCCGTGGCAGGCCTCCTTCACGGTGATCCCGTGGCTGATGTACCAGCGCTACGGTGACCGTGACCTGCTCGCCGAGAACTACCCGGAGATGCGGAGATACCTGGACGGCTGGCTCAAGCGTTCCACTACAGGCCTGTACCCCAGCACGCTCAACGACTACCTGGCTCCCGGCTATGGCGGCAACAGCCCGGAGGACATGAGGCTGGCGGGGACCGCGTACACCTACTCCAATACGCTGATCGTCGCCGACGCGGCGGAGGTCCTCGGGGAGCGTGCCGACGCGGCACGTTACCGAGAAGCGGCGGCGAAGATGAAGGACGCCTTCAACCGGGAGTTCCTGCGCGGCGACGCGTACGTCACGAACAGCGACCCCGACTATCGGCAGACGTCGGCTCTTATCGGCCTGGCGCTCGGGCTGGCGCCGGCCGGCCAGGAGAAGGCGATCACTGACCGGCTCGTCAGGGACATCGAAGCGCGCGGCGACCACCTCAATACCGGCGCCCTCGGCACGAAGTACCTGCTGACCGAGCTGACCAAGCGAGGTCACGGCGAGCTGGCCTACAGAGTGGCCAACCAGCGGACGTATCCGAGCTGGGGCTACTGGGCCGACAACGGCGCGACCACCCTCTGGGAGCGGTGGGACCTCGACGCCCGCTCGCGCGACCACGTGTTTCTCGGCGGCGCCATCGGGGAGTGGTTCTTCCAGGACCTGGCCGGGCTCCACGTGACACGCGACCGGATCAGGGTCGCGCCGCGGTTCTTGGGCGATCTGAAATACGTCGAGGCCTCGACTCAGACGGTGGACGGTCGAGTGTCCGTGAGATGGAAGCGCGACAGCGGCAGGTTCACGCTCCACGTCACGGTGCCGGTCGGGGCGCTCGCGACCGTCGAGCTGCCCTCCGGCATCCGGCACGAGATCGGCTCCGGAAGCCACACCTTCAATGGAGAGACCTCATGACCGAGCATGTGACCGGCTCGCCCGGCCATGCGTCCGGCGAAGCAGAGTTGCCCGAACAGGCTGAAACGGACAGGCGGTGTGGCTCTACAGCCAGGGCGTCATCGGCCCGTACAGAAAGCGGAGGTAGAACATGCACAGGCCGGCCGCTAGCCATATCGGCGGGCGATGGGTGCTCCTCCTGTTGAGCGCGAGCCTGCTCGCCGCCGCGAGCCCGGCTCAGGCCTCTCCCGGGGCGGATGCCGCGGCTCCGCCCGCGGTGGCCGGGTTGAACTACTCGCCGACGTCACGGACGGTGAGTCCCACAGCCATACACAAGACATCGGGTGCAGTGTCGAACCCGGGAAACGTGCTGTCCGGTCAGCCGACTCGGATCTCCGGCGCCAACTCCTTCTTCGCCGAACGCCACGTCCAAGGCAAGATCACGATTACCTTTTAAGCGGCAACTGCTCGCACCGCGGCGTCCACGTCGTCGATGGCGGTCAGATCGCCCTTTGACGGAGAGGAATCCATGTACAGGCCTGCAGCACGACACCGCAACCGGGTAAGCGACGGGCACCTCGGCGCGGCCGCGACATGCGGCTGCCAGGTCGTGGCCAGATGAGCGCCGGCACGCCCTTGGGCGACTTCCTGCGCGCCCGTCGCGAGGCGCTCAAACCTGAGGATGTGGGGCTGCCCGAGTACGGGCGCCGGCGGGTCAAGGGGTTACGGCGTGAAGAGGTGGCGATGCTGGCCGGGATGAGTAGCGACTACTACGTGCGGCTGGAGCAGGGACGCGAGTCCAGCCCGTCTCCGCAGGTGGTCGAGGCGGTGGCCCGCGCACTGCTGCTCGACCCGGCGGCCACCGAGCATCTGTGGCGGCTGGTCCAGCCACCGGCGGCCCGTGCCTGGAGCCGGGCCCAAGGCACATCCATCAGCCCGCAGTTGCTACAGCTCATGGACAGCTGGTCCACCTCTCCGGCGTTCGCGCTGGGCCCGGCTCTGGACATCTTGGCGTGCAACACCCTGGCCGCCGCGTTGCACGAAGGTTTCGCCCCTGCTGACAACCTGGCTCGCATGGTATTCCTCGACCCCGCGGGGCGTGACTTCTACCAGGAGTGGGAGCGGGCGGCGCACTCCTGCGTGGCTGAGCTGCGCGCCGCCTACAGCCACGATCCAGAGTCCGTGCGGCTCAGCGAGGTGGTGGAGGAACTGTCGGCCGGAAGCCCGGAGTTCGCCAGGTTGTGGGGCCGCCACGATGTGAAGCCCAAGACGCAGGAGGGCAAGCACCTGCGCCACCCACACGTTGGCGACCTGCACATCCTGTTCTCCGCGTTCACCGTCAACGGTGCCCCCCACCAGCAGCTCGTCGTCTACCAGGCCGAGCCCGCCTCCATGACCGCCGCCGCGTTCGGGCGGCTACGGACGCGGGCCGACCAAGCGATGGCCCGCACGCTGGAGGCCGCCGACGACGCACTCGCGGCCGGGGACAAGCGGCCAGGCTAGGCGGCGAGCAATTGGCAGGACACTGTGAGGCCGGGGCCACGCTCCGGCCTCTTCGACGTCCATGGGCCCGGTCCGCCCTGGTTCCTAGGTAAGCCACTCCCAGGAAACCCGTGACCTTCTTCCACCTCGCTGACCTCGGCAAACTCATCCGTGTCAGCCAAAGGGAACGGAACGAAGGACACCGTCATGACCACCTGGTTCATCACCGGAGCATCCCGCGGCCTGGGCGCCGAGATCGCCCGCACCGCCGTCGACAAGGGCGACAACGTCGTGATCGCGGTGCGCAACCCGGACCGCGTGCCGGAGGACCTCGACAAGGCGGGCAACGTGCTCACCGTCGCCCTTGACGTCACCGACGGCGCGGCCATCCCCGCCGCCGTCCAGGCCGCTGCCGACCGGTTCGGCGCCATCGACGTGCTGGTCAACAACGCCGGCCGCGGCCTGCTCGGCGCCCTGGAGGAGATCACCGACGTCGAGGCCCGCTCTCTGTTCGACCTGAACGTCTTCGGCCTCATCGACATGACCCGCGCCGTGCTGCCCGTCATGCGTCGTCAAGGATCCGGCAAACTCGTGCACATCGGCTCTCGATCCGGTTTCGAGGGCGAGCCCGGGGTGAGCATGTACAACGCCTCGAAGTTCGCCGTGGCCGGGATCAGCGAGGCACTGTCGAAGGAACTGGCGCCGTTCGGCATCCAGTCCATGGTGGTCGAGCCGGGCGTGCTGCGCACCGACTTCCTGGACGCCAGTTCGCTGTCAACGGCCGCGAACAGGATCGCCGCCTACAACGGCACCCCTGCCCATATGACGCTCGAGTGGGCCGCGACGGCCAGCCACACGCAGCTCGGCGACCCGGTCAAGGGCGCGGCCCTGATCTACGAGGTGACCACGCAGGACACGCTGCCCACCCACCTGTACCTCGGGCCCGACACCATCGACCGGCTTCAGGTCAAGCTCGATCAGATCCACGACGACCTGAACGCCTGGCGGGCCAAGTCCGCCGCCACCGCTCACGACGACGTCGCCGCCTGACCCCCGGCCGATCGCACGGCCCCGTCTCGGCGCCGATCTGCCCGCAACGCACCGTGCCGCCTCACCGGCCCTCGATGGCCGGGCCCTGCTCCACAGCACCACTGGAAGCTTCACAACATCCCTGAAAGAGGTACATGTCATGTCCGCTCTGCTCACTGGCACGCCGCTGGCCGGCCGTGTGGCCGTCGTGTCCGGCGCCTCCAGCGGCATCGGCGCCGCCACCGCGACCCGCCTGGCCGAGCTCGGGGCGAAGGTCGCCGTGCTCGCCCGGCGCAAGGACAAACTCGATGCGCTCGTCGAGAGCATCCATGCCGCCGGAGGCACCGCCATGGCGGTGCCCGTCGACGTCACCGACCGCGACGCCGTCCACGCTGCGGCCCACCAGATCGCCGAGCGGTTCGGCCAGGCGGACCTGGTCTTCAACAATGCCGGCGTTCAGCTCGTCTCCCCGATCACCGACCTGCGTCAGGACGACTGGCAGCGCCAGATCGACCTCAACATCACCGGCGTCATGAACGTCATCGGCGCCTTCGTGCCGCACCTGACCGCTGCCGCCGAAGCGGGCAAGCCGGCCGACCTCATCACCACATCCTCGATCGCCGCGACCCGGATCCTGGAGAAGTTCTCTGTCTACTCCGGCACCAAGGCCTACATCAGCCACCTCACCCGGCTGCTGCGCGTCGAGCTCGGCCGTAAGAACATCCGCGTGGCCACCATCGAACCCGGCATGGTCGACACCGAGCTGCCCGATCACGTCACCGACCCGGACGCGAGCAAGCTCATGGCCGATCTCATCGACCAGATCGACGTTCTGCAGTCCGACGACATTGCCGAGACCGTGGCGTTCATGGCCGCCGTGCCCCGCCATGTCAACCTCACCGAGATCACCATCCTGCCCACCGCCCAGGCCATCTAGCCGACCGGCACACCATGGCGGGGGGGGGGGGCGGGCCCCCCCCCCCCCGCGCCCCCCCCCCCCCCCCCCCCCCCCCCCCCAAACCCCGCCAGCCAAACGGCGCCCCAAAACAACCCCCCGCCCCGCCCC
>NZ_JBEOWJ010000027.1:0-155309 GCF_040295965.1 Streptosporangium sp. NPDC002544
CTTCTACGGCCCGGGCAAGGCGCGCCACGACGACCACAGCCTCGCCGTCTACGAAGCGGCCGGCTTCGTCGGCACGCAGGCGGACCGCGCCGCGGCCACCGTCTTCACGTTCGTGCTGGGCGACGTCCTCGGCGCATCGGCCGCGGTCTCCCTGACCAGACGGCTGAGCCAGGACGGTGGAGACGCCGAAGCGCTGATCCAGGACACGATGGTCAAGGCGAGCGAGATCGCCATGCAGTTCCCCCGGCTGCGCACCCGCCTCGAAACACCAAAGGCCGTGGACTACACCGCCGCCCCTGATCAGACCTTCGAGTTCGGCCTCCAAGCCCTCCTCGACGGCCTTGAGGACCGGCTCACCGGCCGGCCCGGACGCGCCCCGACCACCCGTCACGATGCCCGGCGGATATGAAGATCACTCAGGCTGAGCGGAACGCCGGAGGACGGCACCCCCGCCCGCGTCAGCTCCCTAACGCCACTGGCCGTTCCGTTGTTGCTCAAGCCCTGCTACCGCCTGAAGGCTGCCGCGGCGCTTCCGGGTCCTCGCTTCGCTGCGGTCCGGATCACCTTGCCATCGGACAAGTTCTGTCCTCACCGCGCAGCTAAGCAGCACAAACACACTCAGGCGCACAAAGAGGTTGACTCAGGGAACTGTCGCGGACCGACTTCGTCGGTCCTTGCCACCGGATGACGTGGTGACCGCAGCGCCAGGATCTCCGGCCACGGAGCATGCACGGAACGATCAACGGAGGTTGATCACTACATATGCGGTTTTGGCAGCTCAGGCCGGTGATTACAGGGAAAGACGATCGCTCTCCTAACGAGGGTGTCTCACAGTGAAGCGCCCTCGTAGGGTGGCACCGTGCAACGGCTCGCGCTTTTCGACCTGGACAACACCCTCGTCAACTTGGATGAGGCGTTCCAGGTGTGGGCTGGGGAGTTCGCCGACGAGCATGGCCTTGGGCGTGAGGCAACTGGTTGGCTGATCTCTCTCGACCAGGCCGGCTACCCGCACCGTGAAGTCTTCTTCGCCAAGATTCGCGACCGCTTCGCCCTGTCCGAGCCGGTCGAGGAGCTGTGGAGCCGTTACCGTCAGCGCATGCCGTACCTCGTTCGCTGCCGACCCGAGGTGATGGATGGTCTGTCTCGACTCCGTGCGTCGGGCTGGAAGGTGGCGATCGTCACCAACGGCACCGCGGACAACCAGCTCGGCAAGATCCAGCGGACGGGTCTGGCCGAGGCCGTCGATGCCTACACGCTCTCCGGGGTCGAAGGCATCCGTAAGCCCGACATCGGTCTGTTCGAGGTTGCGGCCAAGCGCTGTGGCGTGGTTCTGGCCGACGGGGGATGGATGGTCGGTGATCACCTCGTTGCCGACATCGGCGGAGGGCGCGCAGCCGGTCTGCGTACGGTCTGGGTCGACCGAGGCGCGTGGCCCGACCACGATCACGACGCTGATCATGTCGTCACTGACGTGCTCCAGGCCCTGGAGATCCTGCACGCCGAGCGGTGATCGAGCGGCTGTGCCGTAGCCCCGAGAAGG
The DNA here is from genome assembly GCF_040295965.1 of Streptosporangium sp. NPDC002544. Classification (NCBI taxonomy): domain Bacteria; kingdom Bacillati; phylum Actinomycetota; class Actinomycetes; order Streptosporangiales; family Streptosporangiaceae; genus Streptosporangium; species Streptosporangium sp. NPDC002544. The sequence goes on from NZ_JBEOWJ010000027.1 coordinate 1,541, forward strand.
CGTGCCGGTGAGGTCGAGCCGAGGCGCGGTATCGAGTTTGACCCGTCTCCTCGGCCCGCCTTCCGGACCGGACGTGCGGCTTTCACCGCATCCGGCTCTCCGTAGATCCCGTCGCGGGGATGGTTCGTCATGCCGTTGTCGGCGAGGTCCTGCTCTGTTGAGGTCGGGAGCTCCCCCCTGATGTGACCGGGGAGTTTCCGCGGGCATCGGAGCGGCCTGTGGGGGCTCAATGACCTCTGGAGAGTCCAGGCCCCCGATGGCCGACGCCCCTGTCCTCTGCTCGGTCACCGCGTGCCACGACCTGAGACAACGTGTGTCGTTCTCTCATCTTCGTTCGGGTGGAGAGGCGGAGAGCCGCCCTCTTGTAACCATTTGGATGGTTCTGACCAAGCAGGGGTGTCAATCGACGAAGGGAGCATTGCCGGTGCGTCGTAAACAGGCGGAGATCGCTAGAGATCACGTGGCGTTCGAAGCCTTCTACCGGCGGCACGTCGATGCGGTCACCCGCTTCCTCGCTCGGCGTGTTGACGATCCGCACACGGTCGCCGACCTGGTGGCCGAGGTGTTCATGGCGGTGCTTGACTCCGCCCACACCTACCGGGCCGGGTTGGGGACCGAGATCGCGTGGCTGTACGGCGTGGCACGTAACACACTCTCGACCGAGCGGCGCCGGGTGTTCAAGCAGTCGCGGCTGACCAGCCGGGTGAGCGGGCGGCGGTCGTTGGACACCGACGACCTTGCCAGGCTCGAAGAGCGCATCGACGCGGAACGGCACGCCAGGCGGATCTTCGAGGCCATGGCCTACCTGCCCGAAGGGGAACGCGCCGTCCTGGAACTGGTCGTCATCGACCAGCTCACGGTCACCGAGGCGGCGACGGCCCTGGGCATCCGGCCGGGGACCGCCAAGGTGCGGCTGTATCGCGCTCGTCGCACGCTGCAGGGACTGCCCTTCGTCATGGAAGGAACACCGGGATGAGTTTCGAGGAGCAGATACTGATGGAACTTAAAGCCGAGATCACCGCACGTGCCGAACGACGTCGTCGCACCGGCCGCCGCCTGTTCGCGGGGGCGGTGGTGGCCGGGCTGGCCGCGGCGGCGGCGATCGCGGTGCCGCTGCTGACCGGAGCGGAGCAGCCCGCGTACGCGGTGACCAAGAACGGCGACGGCACGATCAACGTCAAGCTCAACGAGTTCAGGGACGCTGACAAACTGGAACAGGATCTAAAGAGGATGGGGGTATCTGCGGACATCACCTATCTCAAGCCCGGCAAGTGGTGCGGGGGAGACAGAGGCGAGATCGTCGGGGGCGGCTCCCCGGAGGAGTGGAAGGGCTCCGTGTCCGACAGGGCCGCCCGACTGCTCAGGACGGGAGGGTTGGAGATCGACCCCCGGTACGTCGGGAAGGGCCAGACCTTGGTGATGGCGTTCAGCGAGAGCAAGGAGCAGGCATCTAGGGCGAAGAAGCCGGAGACGGCGTGGCAGTTCTCCGCATATGTGGTCAATGGCCAGGCCAAGCCGTGCGTCGTCGTCGACAATCCGACCTGGAACGACGTTGACGGCACCGGCCAGCCCCCCGCAGGAAGCTGATCCCGCGAGGAGCGATCCCCGTTCGTAGGGCGGCGACCACCCAAAGGTGGATCCAACAGGGGTTCTGTCCGATCAGCTTGATCGGACAGGTTCCCGCCTCAGCGCATCGGGCTGGAAGGTGGCCGTCGTCATCAACGGGACGGTGGATGATCAGCTCGGGGGAATCCGGCGGCCGAGACCGGCTGAGGCCGTTGACACCTGCGGGCTCTCAGGCGTCGGTGGAGGGCGGGCGGCCTCACTGCGTCGCCATGACGATGCAGCGCCGCAGCTCCTCGACCGCCTCAGGGGTGCCCTCGACCGTCACACCGCTCGGCTCGCCGGCACTCTCCCGGTTCCACATCCAGCGGAGCACGGCCGTCGGCGGGCCGCTCACGGTCACGTCGGCCGCGTCGTCGTCAGCGCCGTCTTCGACGGCGAACAGCCCCGGGCCGGTCCGCACCCGCCACGCCGCGCCGTCGGTCCGCACCGTGTACGTCCGGCCCGGCGAGCCGGCCAGGATGTCGGTGAAGTAGTCGCCCCACTCGGCGACGCTGTATGCCACGAAGACCTTGAGCAGCTCGTCGATGCCGTCGACGGCGAGGTCTGCCGGGACCGGCGTGACCGGCTGCCCGGTGCCGAGCTCGGCGTCGATGCGGTGGATGACCGTCTCCTGAGCCATCCGCCGGATCCAGAAGCCGACGGTCTGATCCGGGGTGTACCAGGAGCCGGCCGGATCCCCTGGCTTGCGGGCGCCGAACTCGTCGATCAGCCCGGCGTACGCACGGTCGAGCAGCGCGATCGGCTCCTCGTCCGCGAGCTCCTTCGGCGGCCACGGGTCCGGCTCGGCGTCCCCGCGCATGGCCAGAATCTTATGCAGGTACACCTCGCCGATGTGACGGGTCAGGTCGGCGACGGTCCAGCCGGGACAGCTCGGCACCACCGCGGTCGGGGCGGTCGGCACGACGGCCCGCAGGCGGCCGAAGTCGGCCGCGAGGCAGTCAAGGAGTCGGGGATATTCCATGTCGAACAGTTCAGCACACGCCCACGGCTCGTTCGGCCCGCCCGGCGACGGGCCACCAGTCGCCGAGTATGCCCGCAGACGCATCCCGGCGGCTATCGCCAACCATCCACGCGCGAGAGTGCGGATCAGCCTGCGTAGACAGCCTCCACTACGACTAACCACACCCGGCAAAGAGCGCGTTGGCCCGAAAAGAAGTATCGCTACCGCTCACCTTAGGTTCTGGTACACATTTCGCGGAGGGCTCTGCCCACCCTGGGGACATGTCGTTCACTCGTAATGAAGGGGGCTTGGGTTCGATTCCCCAAGGCGGCTCCAGGTCACTCGATGGCTCCCACAGCCTGATCCCCCTGCCGTTCCGGTTCCCTGGCCATCGCCCTGATAAAGGACCATGGTGGGGCGGGTCTCGCATCGCTAGTGTGTGGAGACGACCGTGCATGGAGGAGCCGATGCCCGCTGGCCCGCTGGAGCCGGGAGACCCGCGCGTGCTGGGGGAGTTCGAGATCGTCGGGCGTCTGGGCGAGGGCGGGCAGGGGATCGTCTACGAAGGGTGGAATCGGTCCGGCGAGCGGGTGGCGATCAAAGTACTTCGCAGCGGCGCGGATCCCGACTCGCGCCGCCGGTTGGCCAGGGAGTTGCAGTCGGCACTGCGGGTGGCCCCCTTCTGCACAGCCCGGGTGTTGAAGGCGGAGACCGACCGGCCAGACCCCTACGTCGTGAGCGAGTTCATCGCGGGTCCCGCACTGCAGGATCGAGTGCGTGACGAGGGTCCCCTTCGTGGCGGTGACCTCGATCGCCTGGCGGTCGCCACGGCTACCGCGCTCGCCGCCATCCACAGTGCGGGAGTCATCCATCGGGATTTCAAACCGGCCAACGTGCTGCTCGGTCCGGACGGCCCGCGGGTGGTCGACTTCGGCATCGCCCAGTTGCTCGACGCGAGCACGATGCCCTCGGCCATGTCCGGCACCCCGCCGTACATGGCTCCCGAGCAGCTCAACGGCGTGCACGGATCACCCGCGGCCGACGTGTTCTCCTGGGCCGCGACCATGGTCTACGCCGCTACCGGCCGGGCGCCGTTCGGCAGCGACACCGTTGCCGCGGTCTTCAGCCGGATACTCAACGCCGAGCCCGACCTCACGGACATCTCATCGCCCCTGCGGGAGACGCTGGCCGTCTGTCTGGCCAAGGACCCCGGGGTACGCCCCTCCGCCCGGGCGCTCATGATCCGCCTGGTCGACACCGGAGCCCCCACCGTCACGGTCCCCGACGTCGGCCCGGTACCCACCGCCTACCTTCCCGCTGACTGGAGCGGCCGGGCGGATCAGGTTCCGGTCGCGGCCGGTCCCGGGCCGACCAGACTGCTTCCAGCCGACTCGTCCGGAGCACAGGGGCCGGCCGGACCCGCGTACGGCCCGGCCCCCACCCGCCAGCTCGGCCGTTCCGATACGGCGGTGCAGGAAACGGAGCCGCGGCCTGGTGAGCCGGTGCCCCGACGGGGACGGAGGCCAGCCGTGCTGATCGCGGTCACCGGCATCGCAGCGGCGCTCGCGACGGCGGTGACGCTGTACGCGACAGGAACGTTCGGTGGCTCCTCCGGCGACGGCGCGGCGAGGCCGGAGGCCGTTACCGGTAGCGGCAGGGACTCCGGATCACGCACGGCCGCAGGCAAACAACCGGCTTCCCCGTCGCAGTCGATGCCGCAGTCGACACCACCACCGTCGACACCACCGTCGACACCGCCATCGACGTCGCCCTCGGCCCAGCCGGGAGGCGGAGTCCCGGAGGCGTTCGCCGGGACGTGGACGGGCCAGGTCGTCTCGCAGGACAATCGGAAGAAGACCGTCGCGGTCACGCTCATCCTGCTGAGTGACCAGTCGGCCGGGACGTGGCGGGCCGATGCGTGCGAGCAGCAGGTCATGCTGACCCGGGTCAGTGCCGGGAATGTGCTCGATCTGACCCGCGTGCAGCGGAATCAGTGTATAGGGGGAGACATGACCCTCACTCTGAAGGACCCGGCGACGCTGGACTTCGTGGGCCAGGAGGGCGCCGGCGGGCTGGAGTATCGCGGGAGCCTGAGCCGGTCCTGACGCGGGACCGGCTCAGGCACATGACATCCTCCCCGGCCTGGAGGACTCCGTTGCTCAATTATTTCCGGTCGACGTCCAGCGTCGTCATCCGGTGCCGGACACGCAGGTCGCGGAGATCGAAAACGAATTGGGGGACGGAGTCCTGAAGGCCGGGGCATCCTCCGGTTACCTGGTGACCACGACCAGACGCCCGGCCGACGCTCAACCCGCCCGCGCGATCTGGAACGAGTAGGCCCCGGTCTTCGCCGTACCTGATCTGACCACGAGCGCATACCTGCCGTCTCCATTGGAGAGCGGGATGTCGAACTCGTATCCGCAGAGTGGGACGGGCTGCCGTGGGCTGGCGATGTTCTTCTCCGCGGCATCTGTGAGCTCCAGCTCGATAGCCGTGCACGCCCCGGCCCCACCGAGGACCTTGATGGCCGACGCGCCGTCCGCGTCGAACTCGAAGCGGTCGATGCGTCCTGGGACGTCCAGCCGTCCCGCGCCGTCCGGGTTGCCCTCGCCGATCTGCAGGCCGATCGTCGCCGGGAACGTGCGGATCTTCACCGTCGCGATCCTGAGGCTGTACGGGCCGATGACGTTCGTGCTCCCGAAGACCTCCAGCCGGTACTTGCCCGCCTTGGTCAATTTGATGACCGACGTGCCCCAGCTGAGAGCGATGTCGGACGGGCCGACCGGCTTACCGTCGACCTCGGAGAACACCTGGAGCTGGATGTCGTCGCCGGACATGTCGGTGACGTAGAACTCCCTGGTGCCGCCCAGGTCCAGGGTGAACTTGTCCCGCTGCCCGGCGCGGGTGAGCTCGGCCGCGACGGTGCTGCCGTCGGCGAGGGTCCCACCCGGCTGCACAGCCGCCTGGGCCTGGGCCGGGTCGTCCGGCTCGTTCGTGGTCTCGGCCGGCTCGCTGCTCTCCGTGGGCTCGCTGTTCTCCGTGGGCTGGGGGGTCTCGGTGGGCTGGGTGGTCTCGGCGGTCGCTGTGCTGGTCACGCGTTCCGGAACGGGCTGATCACTCTGGAGCGTGTCAACGCCGGCACCGCATCCGGTGACGGTCAGGAGTACAAGGGTCACGCCGGCGGCAAGCCGGAGGGGCATGCTGAGGCGTCCGGTGGGGGAGGCTTTCATGCCAGCCATTGTGTGCAGCCCACTTGCAGCCCGCTTGCCGTGGTGGATGCCCGGTCTTCGAAACCAGGCCGGCCACTCGCGCCGATTCGTCCTGCCACAGCCGGTCACCGAACTGTTGGGATGCGCATCGCGACCCGAGGGTGAACGTAGGCATGCCGGACGCGGAGGACGCCGGACTTCGCGCGGCACCGACCGTGGCCACGGCCCCGAGGCATTTCGACAGCGGCCTCGGACATGAACGTTTCCCAGGCCGTCACGGATGGAGCGCCTGCCCCTCGCACGAAACCGCAGATGAGCCGCCCCGGAGTCCGATCCGCCCAGGAGAACCGCCTTCACGCCGAGCTCGTTCTGCTCCTACACGCTCGACCCGGCGGCGAACGTCCCGGCGTTGCTGCGCGCCTACGCCGGCCCGCAGGCCAACATCGGCCTCTGGAAACCCTCGGTGACCGGAGGCATGAGCCGGTCACCGGGCACCATCCCACTGCGTTCGTCCCGCGGGTGCGGCGGTGATCGACGCCAACGCCTGGTACCGGCTCATCAATCGCGACAGCGAAAAGTAGGCAAGATCAGTGCGAAGCGGGCACCGGGTCACCGCTCACGGTGGCTGCGCCGGTGCCGCCCCACACCGAAACTAGAACGGCTTCACCGGAGTGCACTTCATCCATATCGAGGCCGTTTTGGACTGCGTGGTCCCGGAGTTGTTGAAGAAGAACGTCGCCTGCTGCCTGTATCCCCGGATTCCGGCGGGCGGCGACACCGAGCTCACGTAGGGACCCTCCCACCCAGTCTTCAGGAAGTACGGGTGGGAGTCGGGGCACTTGAGCCACAGGGAGGCGCCCTCCCACGGTGCCAGGAGCTTGCTGTTCGTGATGGTGACCGTGTCGGGTTCGGTGACGGCCGAGGCCGGGAGCGCGGTGGTGAGAAGCCCACCGGCCAGGGCGGCGGCGGCCGCCACACCGGCGACTCTGCGTACTCTCATGACATTCCTTCTTGTGCTGTGTTTTCTGGGCGCGGAAAGTCGTACCGGAATGGCGGGAACGGGCGCGGCAAGCGGCCTGTCGTGCGAACGCGTGATGAGGCGGTGCGGACCACCACGCTCTCGCCGCGGTGCCCGGACTTCTTTTCGCCAGCCGGATGGCGAATGTGATATTCGGGCTGAAAGGCGACTTTTTGTGATTTATCCTCCCAGGAGACCTCGTGGAGGAGTCTGCTCCCGGCGCCTTGGATGTAACTTGGATTTTGCTTGGCGGTCGGTTCCGCCACGAGCTGAGCGTCTTGGCGGGATCGCCGAGGCTCCCGCCGGGCGGTTGGCGCTCCCGGGGCGCTGCCGCCAACCTCGCCTGCGGCGTCGGGAAGTTCCCTTAGGCTGTGTGTTCGCAGATGATCTAGAACTCTCTTCCCGCCGGATGATCTGGGCCGCCCCTGGGGATGGCTGGCGCTGTGCGCTATGTGGCAGAAAGCGCTTTATGTGCACAGAACAGGGTTAAAGCCTAGAATCTACGCTTATGTCGGAACGGGGTAAGGGTCAGTCAGGGGCCGTGTCGAAGATCATGCGTCTTGCCGCCGTGGGGACGGCGGCGGGGGTGCTGGTCGCGGGGATCGCACTACCGGCCGTGGGGGGTGCGGGGCTCGGCATCGTGTCGGCGACCAACGGGCTGAACCTCAACCCCGAGGAGCTCGTCGAACCTCCGCCGGCGGAGGTCACCGTCGTGCAGGACGCCAGGGGCAGGGAGATCGCACGGTTCTACGAGGAGTACCGCGAGGTCGTCAAGCTCGACAAGGTGTCCGAGGTCATGAAGACCGCGATCGTCTCGATCGAGGACTACCGGTTCTACGAGCACGGTGCGATCGACATCGAGGGCACCCTCCGCGCGTTCGCCAAGAACCTCCAGGCGGACGGGGTGAGCCAGGGCGGCTCCAGCATCACCCAGCAGTACGTCAAGCAGGTGCTGCTCAACTCCGCCGAGACCGACGCGGAGAAGGACAAGGCGCTGGAGGCCAGCTACGCGCGCAAGCTCAACGAGCTGCGCCACGCGATGGCGGTGGAGCAGAAGTACTCCAAGGACGAGATCCTGGAGAAGTACCTGAACATCGCCTACTTCGGCGCGGGTGCCTATGGCGTCGAGGCGGCGGCCAAGCGGTTCTTCGGCGTGACGGCGGCCGAGCTCACCCTGCCGCAGGCGGCGGCGCTGGCCGGCGCCGTGCAGGACCCCAACGCCACCGACCCCAACCTGGGGGCGAAGCAGCGCGAGCGGCTGCTGAACCGGCGCAACGTGGTGCTGAACCGGATGGCCGAGCTGGGCAAGATCACCACGGCCGAGGCGGCCGAGGCGAAGGCCACCAAGCTCGGCTACAAGGGTACGAAGCTGCCCGGTGGCTGCGAGGCCAGCGACTATCAGTACTTCTGCGTCTACGTCCGCAACGAGATCCTGAAAAATCCTGACTTCGGGAAGACCGACAAGGAGCGCCTGGCGTTCCTCAACCGAGGCGGTCTGACGATCAGGACCACCATCGACCCGACCATGCAGGCGGCGGCGGACCGAGCGATCAGGAAGTGGGTCAACCCCACCGACAACCCGGTGGCGGCCGAGGCCCTGGTCCAGCCGGGCACCGGGGCGATCAAGGCCATGGCGGCCAGCCGGGCGTACGGTCAGAGCAAGGCCAGGAACGAGATCTCCTACAACGTCGTCGCGGACGCCGCGCACGGCGGTGGCGTCGGCTTCCAGGCCGGCTCGACCTTCAAGACGTTCACGCTGCTCAACGCGCTGAACAAGGGCATGAAGGTCGACGACGGCTTCAACGTCGGCGCCGGTTACCTCGCCTCGGGCTATTCGGCGTTCAAGAACTGCAAGGGCGAGAACATCGGTGACCCGACCCACACGGTGACCAACGACGAGGGCTCACCCGGCTGGCGGACCCTGCAGACCGGCACCTGGGGCTCGGTGAACACCTTCTTCATGACCCTGGAGCAGCACGTCGGGCTCTGCGACACGGTCAAGATCGCCAAGTCGCTGGGCATTCACCGCTCCGACGGGCTCGCGCTCCAGGAGTACGAGACGTTCACGCTCGGCATCAACGAGATGGACCCGGTGACCGTGGCGAACGCGTACGCCGCGATCGGCGCGCGCGGCAAGTACTGCGCGCCGATGGCGATCACCCAGATCACCGACCGCGACGGCAAGATTTCCAAATACCAGCCCAAGTGCCGTCAGGCGCTCGACCCCGAGGTCGCCGACGCGGCGGCGGACGTGCTGTCCGGGGTGTTCACCAAGGGCACGATGCGGGCGGTCGGCGGCATCGGCCGCGACGCGGCGGGCAAGACCGGCACCACCGACGGCTACGCCACCGCCTGGTTCGCCGGGTTCACCCCGGACCTGGCCGGCGCGGTCAGCATCGGCGACCCGCGCGGTTCGCAGAAGTACAAGCTGACCGGCGTCACGATCGGCGGACGCTACTACGGCTCGGTCTTCGGCGGCAGCATTCCTGGCCCGATCTGGAAGGACACGATGCTGGCGGCGCTGAGGAACGTCGAGCCGACGTCGTTCACCCCGATCAACTCGGCACGGTTCGGCGGCTGCGGCCAGAGCTGCCGGCCCGCGCCGCCCCCGTCGAACGACGACGCCCCCGACGGCAACGAGCAGGTCAACATCCCCCTCGGCGGCTACGGCGACTGACGCGACGCGAGGGCTCACCCCGATCCGATCGTCGGTGTGGGCCCTTGTCGCAGGTCGGGTCTACCGGCGGGAGCAGCGTTTCCGTATGCCTTTTGCCGGTCAATGAGCGATGCCGTCGGAGCGACGGTAATCCGGCCGAGTCGGTCGGGGTGGTGCCAGGGAAAGTTGACGGGCTCGCGTGGGATGTCGCCGGCGAGCAGACGTTCCATCAGCCCGGCCAGGCCGAGCGGGATGACCCGCTCGGCGGTGCTCCGAACCTCGGGCAGTGACCACCGGTGGAAGCGGTCGAGTATCGCCCGTTCGTGATCTTCCATGCCGGAGACGTCGACTTCGAGCTCCCGGATGTGGAGGAAGCTGCCGCCCTCGGCCTCGATGAGCTCGGAGCCCCTGCGCCTGGCCCGCGGACGCATCGGTGCCGTCGTCGTCGGGTGTCTGGACGGCTCTTCGTCAACCCTGGAAGCTTCCAGGTTTCCGTACGCCTGTTCTGTAACCGATTATTTGACGGAGTGATCACCCTCCGAACAACTCGCAGATCGCTGAACTGATCACCTTGCCGGACCTGGCGGATCCGACGAGCACCGATCCGCCACATGTCTCCCAGCGATCTCGCCCAATGAAGACGTCCAGGAGTCCGATGAACGCACGTCGTTTCACTTCTCGTCTCGCCATGATCGTGGTCATGGTGGCCTCGCTCACCGCGATCCTGCCGACCGTGTCCGCTTCGGCGGGGCTGGTCACATCCGCTTCGGCGGGGCAGGCCAAGGTACTTTCGAAGTGCACGGTGCCGCCATGTGGCGACATCTATAATTACACCAATACATGGTGGCCCATCCGCCGGAAAGACAGTGACAGCGGCCCCTGGATAACCTCATCGATCGGCCCGGGCCAGCACAAGGGCGGCTACTGGAACGATGGAATCGACTGGGACCAGTACGGCATCCCCTACCGCTGCTCGGTGAATCTCACCGTCAATGGTGTGAGCTATGTCAGGAGCAACAACACGGTCAACGGAAACCTGTGGTTCTCCTTCTCCTCCAATCAGACGGTCAAGCTGAACTCCTATACCTGCCGAGGTGTTTGAGCCGGCGATCGCCTCAAGGACATGATGACAATGCCCCCGCTCGCCTGGCGGGGGCATTGTTCGTCTGAAGTCATAGGCGAAGGTCCCGTGCCGCTACCGAGGTTGAAGCCCGGAATTCAGATCATCGACCTCGCACGAGCTCCGAGAATGTCGTCCACGTCTCCTCGGAGCACTTCGACCGTGACTTTCGGACCCCCTCTGGTGCGGTGACCGCCCACGTTCGCCGGGGTCCGATCTACATCCCTTGACGATCTCCATGAAGGGACGTGGTGTCCTGGCCGCGAGAAAGGCCGGGACCGGAGGTCTCGATGAGCACCTCCAGGCCGTCCAGCAGGCGCCGCAGGCCGAACTCGAAGAGCGTGTCCAGGTCGAGGGAGTCGGGCGGGATGCTCGACAGCAGCGGGAATTCCGCCATGCGCGGGAGCACCGCCGAGTCGAGCCACTCCTGGTCGGTCATGCCGGTCTGCTGCGCGGCCTCGGTCTCGGCCTCCAGGTTGATCGCGGTCCCGCGTACGTAGTTGGCCACGGTGACGTACACGTGGACCATCGTGGCCGGGTCGAGACCGAGACCGTCCACCGCGCGCATCGCCCACTCGGCCTGGGCCATCGCGTTGGGCGTGGGCAGTGGGCGGGTGAACGAGGTGAGCTGGGCCAGCCAGGGGTGGCGGTGGTAGAGGGCCCACTGCGTCCTGGCGGTCAGCTCCAGCCGGGCCCGCCAGCCCGGTGGCGGCTCATCGAGCGCGCACTCGGCCAGCACGGTGTCGGTCATGAGCATTATCAGCTCCTCCTTGCCCGACACGTGCCGGTAGAGCGACATCGCCGAGACCTCCAGGCTGGTCGCGATCCGGCGCATGGACAGGGCCGCCTGCCCCTCGACGTCGGCGATCCCGATCGCGGCGCGCACGATCCGTTCCCTGGTGAGCTCGGGCACGGGCCTGCGGGAGGGGCTGGTGTCCGCGACGGCGCCGTCCGCGACGAGGGTCCCGATGCCGGGTACGACCCGCACGAGCCCCTCCCGGCGCAGGGTCGCCAGCACCTTGCCGGCGGTCGCCATCGCCACGCCCCACTCCTGGATGATCTGCCGGGTCGAGGGCACCCGGTCGCCTGGGCGTAGCCGCCCCGTCGCGATGCGCCGCCGTAACTCGGCGACGATCCGCAGGTACGGAGGCTCTGTCCCGTCCACTGTCCACCCTCCCGGTGCCCTAGTGCACCATTTCCGCAATGACCTGGTCGCACACTGCCGTAATTTTGGTGCACTAGGACATAATTTACAGGGTAAGCGCACTATGCATACGCTATACGCATCGTCCAGCAGGGAGCGCTTATGAAGAGCATTCTGATCTCCGGTGCCGGTATCGCGGGGCACGCCCTGGCCTACTGGCTACATCGCCACGGCTTCACCCCGACCGTGATCGAGCGAGCCCCGGCTCCGCGCGCCCAGGGCCACACGGTCGACCTGCGCGGCGTCTCCGTCGACGTGGTCAGGCGGATGGGGCTCCTTGACGAGGTCCGACGCGCGGCCGTCGACTCCGGCGGGATGTCCTACGTGGACGCCACCGGCAGGCGCATGGCCGACATGCCCGCCTCCTTCCTCGGTGGAAACGGCCTGGTCGGTGAGGTGGAGATCCTCCGCGGCGACCTGGTCGACATCCTCCACCGGGCGACCGGGGACGAGGTGGAGTACGTCTTCGACGACACGATCACCTCGCTGACCCAGACCCACGACGGCGTACGGGTCACCTTCGAGCGGTCCGCGTCGCGCGTCTTCGACCTGGTGGTGGGCGCGGACGGCGCGCACTCGGTGACCCGGTCCCTGGCCTTCGGCGAGGAGTCGCGCTTCGGCCGCGAGCTCGGCTGCTACCTGGCGTACTTCACCGCGCCCAACGTCTTCGGCATCCAGCACTGGGAGCTGTTCCACAACATGCCGGGCAGGAGGGTGGCGGCACTGCGCCCGTCCCGGCGGGCCGAGGAGGTCAAGGTCCTGTTCGGCTTCGCCTCGAAGCCGCTCGACCACGGTGATGTGCGGAGGCAGAAGCAGATCGTGGCCGAGGTCTTCGCCGGAGCGGGCTGGCAGGTGCCCGCCATGCTCAGGGAGATGGCGGCGGCCACCGACTTCTATTTCGACGCGGCCACCCAGGTCGTCATGGACACCTGGTCCCGTGACAGGGTCGTGCTGCTCGGCGACGCCGGATACAGCCCGTCGCCGCTGGGCGGCGGCGGCACCGGGCTGGCGGTGGTCGGCGCCTACGTGCTGGCCGGAGAGCTGGCCGAGGCGGGCGGGGACCATCCGGCCGCCTTCGCCGCGTACGAGCGGGAGATGCGCGGCTTCGTCCAGCAGAGCCAGAAGCTCCCGCCGGGCGGCGTCAACGGCTTCGTGCCCAAGACGCGGTCGGTCATCCGGCTGCGCAACCTGTCGATCAGACTGCTACCCCACATGCCATGGGCCGGTCTGGTCGAGAGAATGGCCGGCAGGTCCGACGCCATCACCCTTAAGAACTACGGCTTCGCCGCCACCCCGCGACCCTGAGCGTTCCGTACGGCCCCTGGGCCGCCTCTGGCTACGTACCAGGCCCGGCCGCCCCAAACCCTAGTGGTCCAGGCTCGCCGGGAGGCCGAACGCGGTGAACAGGCCGGGTGCTTCGAACACGTCCATCGCGGCGAGGAGGCCCGCCTCCGGGCGCAGCACGATCAGCACGAAGGGGCGGAACGCGGTGTCACCGGCGCCGCGGACGTAGGCGGCGACCGCCGGCTGGCGGTTCGCGGCCGTCGGCAGCATCCGCCACCGGCCGAGGGAGTTCATGTCCCGGCGCAGCGCCCGGGCGACCGCGGCCTTGCCGGTCCACTCGCCGACGCCGGGCTCGATGGTCAGCCGGACGTCCTCTCGCAGCAGGTCGACCAGGGCCTGCGGGTCGGCCCGTTCGTGCGCGGCGATGTACCGCTCCAGCAGCTCGCGCTGCGCCGGGTCCGGTTCGCCGGCGGGTGACCACTCCAGGCGACCGCCCGGCCACCGCTCGCGCAGCGTCGCCCGGGCCCGCTGCAGGGCGCTGCTGACCGCCGGCGTGGTCGTGTCGAGCAGCGCCGCGGCCTCGCTCGCCGGCCAGGACAGCACGTCGCGCAGGATGAGCACGGCCCGCTGGCGGGGCGGCAGCAGCTGGATCGCGGCGAGGAACGCCAGGGAGATCGTCTCGTGGCCGACGGCCATCGCGTCGGGGCCGGGGCGCTCGTCGAGCAGCTGGTCCGGGTACGGCTGCGGCGGCGGGGTCGTGCGCCGCAGGGTGTCCAGGCACGCGTTCGTGGCGATGCGGTACAGCCAGGTCCGGGCGCTGGACCGCTCCTCGAACGTGTCCCTGGACCGCCACGCCCGCAGGAACACCTCCTGCACGTGGTCCTCGGCCGCGTCGAACGATCCGAGCATCCGGTAACAATGGACCTGCAGTTCGCGGTGGTAGCGGCGGGTCAGGTCCGCGAACCTCGTGGCGTCCACAGCAATGTTCATACCTGTACCGACGAAAAAAGTCGGCCGAATCATCGGCGACATTCCGGCCGGAGTGCGTCTACCTGGGCATGACAATCGTTGAGGTGGACATCTCGATGTCGGTGGACGGCTTCGTCACCGGTCCCGACCTGGACACATGGCCCGGTTTCGGCAAGGGCGGCGAGCGGCTGCACGCGTGGCTTGAGCACGACGAGGGGCGGCGGCTGAGCGAGGCGACGTTCGCCGCGTCCGGCGCCGTCGTGACAAGCCGGTCGGTGTACGAGGCGACCGGCGGCTGGGGCGACGACGGCTTCTACCGGATGCCGGTCTTCGTGGTGACCCACCGGCCGCACGAGGCGGTGCGCAAGGGCGACACCACGTTCACGTTCGTGACCGGCGGGGTCGCCGCCGCGATCGAAGCGGCCGCGGCCGCCGCCGGTGACAGGCGGGTCCACGTGATGGGCGGTGCGTCCATCGTCCAGCAGGCGCTGCGGACCGGCCTGGTCGATCATCTGCGGCTGCACATCGTTCCGCTGCTGCTGGGGTCCGGCACCGTCCTGTTCGACGGTGCCGGACCCCGGCTGGAACATCTGGACACGGTGGACACCCCGGAGGCCACCCACGTGACGTACCGGGTCGGACCCTGACCGATCCCGGCCGCGGCAGGACCCGCGAAACACGCCTCAGCGGCGGCCGGAGGCGAGCCCCGGAGGCGCCGCGGCCAGGGCCTTCTGGATGGCGTCGATCAGTGCCAGCGCCGACTCCTCGGTGAGCTCGACCGCGACCCGCGCCGAGGGGCCCTCGGCCGGGTTGGTGAAGTCGATGTTCACCGTGTGCTCGTGGCAGGCGTGGTAGGGGTGGTCGACGTAGACCGCGCCCTGGCTGAGCGTGAACCAGCCGTTGCCGCCCTTGCCCGCGCCGTCGAGTTCGATCTTCTCGGTGAGATAGGTGCACATGCTGATCGCTCCGGTCAGGCGCTGAGGTGACGGCCATAGAAATTGAAGATCTTCTTCCAGCCCTCCACCGCGGCGGCGGGCCGGTACGCGGGCCGGTCGGTCGCGAAGAAGGCGTGTCCCGCCCCCTCGAAGGAGTGGAACTCGTGCTCCTTGCCCAGCCTCTCCAGCTCGGCGTCCAGCGCCGTGACCTCCTCCGGCCCCGGGTATTTGTCCTCGGCGCCGAACAACCCCAGCAGCGGGCAGGACAGGTCGGCGGCCTTGGAGATCAGCGGCTTGTGCTGGAGCGGGAACTCCGCGGGCGGGGTGTTCACCACGAAGGCGCCGTAACAGTCCACCGCCGCGTCGATCTGGAGGGAGCAGGCCACCAGGAACGTCTGCCGCCCGCCCGAGCAGAATCCGATCACACCGATCCTGCCGTTGGCGTGGTCGAGGGAGTTGAGGTACGCCGCGGCTCCGGCGACGTCCCCGACGAGTTGCTCGTCCGGGACCCCGCCCTTGGCCCGTACGGCGGCGGCCTGGTCGTCGGGGCTGACCCCGGCGCCCTCGCGGGAGTACAGGTTCGGGCAGATCGCCGCGTACCCGCGCGCCGCGAACCTGCGGACGATCTCCTTGGTCGCGTCGTCGTACCCGGGCAGGTGGTGGATCACCACCACACCGCCGCGCGGCTCCTCGCCGAGCGGCCGGGCCAGGTACGCCTCCAGCTCGGCCTGCTCGTGCCCGGTGACCGTGACCGTCCCGGCCCACATCGCGTCGTTCATGTTCTTGCCTCCCGATACCCCACAGGAGCGGCTGCGGAGCCGGATCCGTCAGGTGCC
This sequence comes from Streptosporangium sp. NPDC002544, assembly GCF_040295965.1. Taxonomy (NCBI): domain Bacteria; kingdom Bacillati; phylum Actinomycetota; class Actinomycetes; order Streptosporangiales; family Streptosporangiaceae; genus Streptosporangium; species Streptosporangium sp. NPDC002544. The sequence continues at coordinate 17,338 of NZ_JBEOWJ010000027.1, forward strand.
ACTGCCTTGCTCCTATATATGATCTTGTTCAGCGGCCTCGCCGCGTCGCGCAATCGAGACGTCTCCTCATCGGCGAGCTCGTCGGCGATGGCGGTGACCAGCCGCGGGCCCGCCGGACGCGATCATCACCCGTCTCTACTGCCACATCTGTTTCAAGGCTCAAGACAGATGCTAGATGCCCGGCTCGTACGGCTCGCGTGGAGGATGGGCTACGTCCCGGCGACGGGTCCGCCCACCCGGCCCGTTCGGGCAACCGGACTCGACAACGATCAGTGGCCAGGAGAGCCTGGATTCAGGCCGAGGGCTTCCGGGGTGAACAGGTAGCGTTTGAACCAGCGGTGCATCTGGCGCCGCAGGGCCGGGTCACCGTGCACGCGTACTCCTTGCTGCCGCAGCAGCCGTGCCCAGGACAGGTCACCGAGCCACCACCGGGTCGCCGCTGCCGTCGGGGCGGTGAGCCAGACGTCGACGGGTGCCCCGGTGTCCTGCCGGCACAGGTTGACGCTTGTCCGGGACAGGTGCAGCCAGTATCTGCTGTCGGCCGGCCTGCGGTCGGTGAACTCGATCGCGAGCACGACCGTGCGCTCGGGCAGGGCGGCGGCGTCCACCCGGCGTTGCATGTCCCAGGTCAGTGCGGCGGTGTCGAGATCGTCCTCGGTCAGGGCGGCGCTGTCGGTGGCGACCGCCCATCGGGCCAGTTCCCGCACCACCGGAGCCAGCGCGGCGCCCGCCTCGGTGAGCCGGTAGTCGTCGTCGACGATGCCGGCGGCGCGCAGTGCGCGTAGTCGTGCGGACAGCGTCGCTCGCGGGATGCGAGGCAGGCCGCGGCGGATGCCGGTGAAGGTTGAAGCGCCCAGCAGCAACTCCCGCACGATCAGCAGTGTCCACCGCTCGCCCAGAAGTTCCAGAGCGCGCGCCACCGCGCAGAACTGCCCGTATCCGTTCACCGGTGCATGGTACGCACCATGCGCCGGAGGCGCTGGTTCAGAAGTTGAACTGGTGGTGGCGGCGTGGTCGGCCCGACGATCGAGGTCATGAGCGAGGGCATCGAAAGGACCGGCGGCATCAGGGGCCTCAGCGGCGACGTACTGCAGACGATCGGAAACACGCCGCTGGTGAGGCTGCGCAGGGTCGTGCCGTCCGGGTGTGCGGAGATCTTCGTCAAGGTCGAAGGCCAGAACCCGACAGGCAGCATGAAAGACCGCATGGCGCAGGCGATGATCGCCAGAGCCGAAGGCGACGGGCGGCTGAGGCCCGGCGACACCGTTGTCGAGTACACGGGCGGCAGCACGGGTGCCTCCCTTGCCCTGGTCTGCGCGGCGAAGGGATATCAGCTGCGGATCGTCAGTTCGGATGCGTTCAGTGCGGACAAACTCCTTCAGATGGCGGCGTTCGGCGCGGAACTCACCGTCATTCCCAGCGAGGGGGGTTCGATCACGAAGGCGCTGATCCTGAGCATGATCGAGAAAGCCGGGGAGTTCGGCCGCCGGCCGGGCACCTACTGGACCGATCAGCTCAACAACGCCGACAGCATCGTCGGCTATCACCCGATGGGCGAGGAGATCTGGGAGCAGTCGGGCGGGCGGATCGACGCGTTCGTTCAGTCGATCGGCACGGCGGCCTCGCTGCGCGGGGCGGCGGCCCCTCTCCGGCGCCGCCGTCCGGGGCTTCGGGTCATTGCCGTCGAACCGGCCGAGTCCGCCGTGCTGTCCGGAGGCCGGCCCGGCGCCCACCGCATCGAAGGCATCGGCATCGGTTACCTCCCGCCCATGTGGGACCCCACCCTGGTAGACGAGATCGTTCCGATCTCCACCGCCGACGCGGAGGAGATGGCCGGGCGTCTGGCTCGGGAGGAGGGCCTGTTCGCCGGAACGTCGTCAGGGGCGAACGTCCTGGCCGCGATCCAGGCCGGACAACGCCTTGGGCCGACCGCCAGGGTCGTCACTCTGCTGGTGGACTCGGGGCTGAAGTATCTCAGCACCGACATGTACCGACGTCAGTACCGTGTCAGGCCAGGTTCGCCCTCGTGACGATCCGGCGCAGGCGGAGTCGCCGGTGTTGCGGTTCCGCCAGGCAGCGGAACGGCGGATCATGCCGCCCGCCTCGTGGTGGCCGGCGTGATCGGTGCCGTTGAGGGTGGACCCGCGCAATGCGGTATCCGGTTCAAGCGGGGCTCTCGTTACGCGTCCGCCGGGTCCGGTTCGGGGATGTACGCGGGCGTGAGCACTTCGCACAGGGTCCATCCCAGGGCGCGGTAGAGCGCGAGGCCGTCCCGCGAGGCGCCCAGGACTCCGGTCGTGGCGCCCTGCTCGGCGGCGGCGTCGCCGAGCGCGGTCATCACGACGCTGCCCAGGCCCCGGCGGCGGTGTGCCGGATCGGTCAGGATCTGGTCGGCCACGGCTGCCGGGCCGGCCACTCCTATCTGCCCGCGCGCGGCCGTCGTTCCGTCGGCGTCGTGTATCCGTACGGTCGTGACTCCGCCATCCGTCGCGGTGTGCAGCGTGTAGCCGTCCGGAGCGAGCGCGGTGGCCCGGCGCAGCGGCACGGTCATCAGGTACTCCGGCTCGCCGACGGTCCAGGCCGGGGTGAGCAGGGGCACCACCCGCTCGGCGGGCGCGGAGGTCTTGATCCAGGTGCCGGGGGCGGTCCTGGTCAGGGCCAGCTCGGCCACCTGGTCGACGTCGAAGAGCACGTAGCGGACGCGATGTCCGGGCAGCCCGACATCCAGCCGGAATCCACCGGTCACCTCGACCGGGGGCCGCACCGAACGGGAAACGGCCCAGCCGCCGACCCAGGCCCGGACCACCTCGGGTGTGGCCGTGGGCTGCTCCTGATCGATCACACTCATGACGTCCTCCTGAGGGGTGGCTTCCTGCCTCTGGCAGTTTATTGCAAGTAAGTCGCAATAAGCCTGCCCCCTCTAAGCCGTCCCCGTCAGGGCAGGCGAGGGCGCCGGCCCTGTTTCACCGACCGGGGCGTGAGCGCGTCATAGCTCCGGCACGTTGGCTTCGACCGCGTCCTTCCTCCAGGTCGCCGGCCGGCGCGCGCACGGCCATCTGCACGCCGGCGGCGCCTGGAGAGCCGAACTGCTCCCACCGGAGTTCACAGCCTTCGGCTACGACGTCGCAGATGGACAGTCGTTTGAACGTTGAGCGCGGGCTGTCGCCAGTGGCCATCATCAGTCGTATGACGTCGCCGGCGTCCTTACGCGCTGGAGGTGCTGGTCGCTGCCGGGCGGGCGGCGCTCGCATGGACTGGCCCGGCTGGCAGTGACCGAGGCGGTGCGCGGCTCCTTTGACGGCGCCAAGGCCGCGATCGAGGCGCGGTGTGGTCCGGTGCTCGGTAGTGCCGGGGCGCTTGCGCCGACGGCCAAGCGGCGTGGGACGGTGAGATCACGCTGGGCGGATGAGCCCCTTTCTGGTGGCGGCGGCCACCGCTGAGGTGCGGGAGTCGACGCCGAGCTTGACGTAGATGTGCACGAGGTGGGTCTTGACAGTGGTCTCGCTCAGGAACATCTGCTTGCCGATCTGCCGGTTGGACAGGCCGGACGCGACGTAGCCGAGCACCTCCAGCTCTCTTGGGCTGAGCGTGGTGGCCGGGGTGCGGACCCGGCCCAGCAGCCGCGAGGCGACGCTGGGGGCCAGCGCGCTGGTACCTGTGGCGGACGAGCGGATCGCGGCGTGCAGGTCGTCGGAGGGGGCGTCCTTGAGCAGGTAGCCGGTGGCGCCCGCCTCGACGGCTGCCACGATGTCGGCGTCGGTGTCGAAGGTGGTGAGCACCAGGACGCGGGGACCACCGAGCGCGACGATTCGCCGGGTCGCTTCGCTGCCGTGGATGCCCGTCCCGAACTGGAGGTCCATCAAGACGACGTCGGGTGCGAGGGCACGTGCCGCCTCCACGCCGTCCTCGCCCGTGGCCGCCTCCCCGACCAGCTCGAAGTCGGGCTGTCCGGCGAGCATGGCACGGATGCCCGAGCGCACTACGGGGTGATCGTCCACCAGCAGGATCCTGATCGGCGCTGTCACCGGCCCGCCCCTTCGGGCAGCGGCAGTGTGGCGGCGACCGCGGTGCCCTCTCCCGGGGCGGACTCGATGGTGAGGCTGCCGCCCAACGCCCTTGCCCGGTCGTGCATGGTGCGCAGACCGTAGCCGGGGCTCGCGGTCTCGGCGGGGGCCTGCGCCGGGACGAAGCCGCAGCCGTCGTCGACGATGTCCAGCACGATCATGTCGTCCAGGTAGGTGAGCGTCACTGTGGCATGCGCGGCCTGCGCGTGGCGGCTGACGTTGCCCAGCGCCCCTTGGGCGATGCGCAGCAGTGCCAGGTCGTAGTCGGCGGACAGCGGCACCGGCGTGCCCGACATCTCGAACCTGACCTGGGTGGGGGTGCCCGCGGCGGCTGAGGCGCTGATCCTGCGCAGGGCGGCGGTCAGCGAGGAGTGCTGCAGCGCGGGGGGTGCCAGGGCACGGACGAAGTTGCGTGCCTCCTCCAGGTTGTCCTGGGCGGCGTGCTCGGCCTCGGCGATGCGCTGCTCGGCATCCCCGGGCCGGGTGGCAAGATCGCGGCGGGCTGCGCGCAGCAGCAGGATGATGCTGGACATGCCCTGGGCGAGGGTGTCGTGGATCTCCCTGGCCAGGCGTTCCCGCTCGGCCAGGCGGGCCGTGTCGGCCTCCGCCTGCATGAGCATGCCTCTGGTGCGGACCAGGTCGTCGATCAGCAGGCGGCGCTGCTCGCTCTCGCTGTAGAGCGCCTTGTAGACCAGTCCCATGAGCGTGGCCACCGCCGCGCCGATGGACGGCCCGATCACCTGGGGCGCGCTCACCCCGCCCGCATGCCAGCCGGCTGTGGCGATCGCCGCGACGCTGAGCACCGCAACGCCGGGCAGCGCGACCATCAGGGGCAGCACGTGCAGGTAAGCGAAGAAGAGCGGGAAGGCCAGCCATACGAAAAGCTGTGAGTTCAGGGCCAGTGCGGCCCAGCCGAGCGTGACGATCAGCAGCCAGATGCGTCCCAGCAGCAGATGCGCGGGGCCGCCGAAGCGCGGGAGCCGTCCCTCGATGACGATTCCTGCCGCGTACAGCACGCCGAGCAGGACACCGCAGGTCGCGACGGTGGCGCGGCCCTCGTGTGCGGCCCCGGCGACGGCGATCGCCAGCAGGACCGCGAAGGTGCCGTGAATGGCCCACCTGAGCAGCTTGAGCGTCGGCGGGAACGGGAAGTCCATCATTTCTCCCCCAGAGTAGGTGAGGGGGTTCGGTGGGATGCATCATTCAAAAGGTTGATTTCGGGCCGACCAAAAGAAGGCGCCTACGTCGCCCGTTTTCACGATGTGGCGGAAACGCCCGTTCCCGGAGTCTGGAAGGCGTCCAGATCGACCCACATCCAACGGGGGGATGCGCCGTGTTCGTGGCGCTCAGAGACCTGCGTTTCGCCAAAGGACGGTTCGCCCTGATGGGTACCGTCGTCCTGCTCATCACGCTCTTGGTGACCATGCTGTCCGGCCTGACCGCCGGGCTGGCCCAAGACAACATCTCGGCCGTCAGCGGACTGCGCGCCGACCGGATCGTCTTCTCCCGCACCGAGAAGCCGTCCTTCTCCGACAGCCGGATCACGGAGAAGACCTGGCAGGAGTGGCGCAAGGCGGACGGCGTCGCCACCGCCGAGCGGCTCGGGATCACGATGGGGAGGATCGCCTCCGGGCAAGACAGCACAGGCGCCGCAGTGTTCGGTGTCGAGCCCGGCGGCGATCTGGCCGGACCGTTGGGTGGCGCCCTCGGCGCGGGCAAGGTCGTGCTCTCCTCCGGCCTGGCCGACGACAGCGGGCTGGCCGCCGGGGACAAGGTGCAGATCTTCGGCCGCGACTTCACCGTCGCCGGCACCGCGGCCGCGGCCGCCTACAGCCACGTGCCGGTCGCGTGGATCAGTATCAGCGACTGGGAGTGGATGGGCCGCCAGGGCGGCGCCGACACGGTCGCCACCGTCCTGGCCCTGCGCACCACCGGAGAGCCGGACTTCTCCACGACCGACGAGCGCCTGAACACCACCACCGTTTCACTGGCCGACGCGCCGGCCGCGATTGGTTCCTTCTCCTCCGAGAACGGCTCGCTGCAGCTCATGCGCGGCTTCCTGTTCGCCATCTCGGCACTGGTCATCGGCGCGTTCTTCACTGTGTGGACGATCCAGCGGGCCGGTGACGTTGCCGTGCTCAAGGCGCTCGGCGCGAGCACCGGCTACCTGCTACGCGACGCCCTCGCCCAGGCCGTGATCGTACTGCTGCTCGGCGCGGGGCTCGGCGGCGTTCTCAGCGCCGGGCTCGGATCGCTGGCCGAGGGCACCGTCCCGTTCGTCCTGTCGGCGGCCACCACCGTCGTTCCCGTCGCCGTGATGATCCTGCTCGGCGCGCTGGGCGCGGCACTGGCCGTCCGCAAGATCACCTCTGTCGACCCGCTGACCGCGCTGGGAGCCTCCCGATGACCCTCAAACTCACCGACATCATCCTGACCTACCCCGACGGCGACCGCACGCTCACCGCGCTCGACCACGTCAGCCTCTCGGTGGCCCCCGGCGAGTTCACCGCCGTCGTCGGCCCGTCCGGATCGGGCAAGTCCAGCCTGCTCGCCGTCGCCGCCACCCTCCTCACCCCCGAGTCCGGCACCGTGACCGTGGCCGGGTATGACGTGTCCGGCGCGAGCCCGGTCGACCGGACTCGCATCCGGCGCGACCACATCGGCATCGTGTTCCAGCAGCCCAACCTGCTGGCCTCGCTCACCGTCCTGGACCAGCTCCTGGTCATGGCCGACCTGGCCGGCCGCTCGACACGGCAGGCCACCAAGCGGGCGTGCGAACTGCTGGTGGCCGTAGACCTGGTGGGCAAGCAGGACAAGAGGCCGCACCAACTCTCCGGCGGCGAGCGGCAGCGGGTGAACATCGCCCGCGCGCTGATGAACGAACCCGAGGTACTACTGGTCGACGAGCCCACCAGTGCCCTCGACCACCAGCGCGGCGAGCAGATCGTCTCTCTGCTGGCCGGCCTGACCAAGCAGAACGGCGTGGCCACCATCATGGTCACCCACGACCTGGCCACGCTCGCCATGGTGGACAGCGTGCTGACCATGACCGACGGCAACCTCACCACAGGAGCCGCCGCCCACCTCGGCTGACACGATCCCGACTCACGCCGGCCATACACGGCAACCGGTCCAGGACAAGACAGTGCGGCTGCCGAAATTGCATCCGTGCAGTTCGAACGGCACGTGAGTACTCGTGAAGGACTCCACGGTCAGGTAGGCCAGGCGAAAGAGCACGAGTGATCATTCCGCCGCGATCGCCCCCCTCTCAAGACCCGAAGCGGGCGCACGCCAAGATGAGCCCGTACGCCGGATGACCTACGCGGATGGCATTATCGGCAGGCGCAAAGTCGGGCACGATGGTCAGTGGGCGGCAGGGACGCGTTCAGGTCGGTGCTGATGTACGGGTTGGCGATGGCCACCACGCTGCCGTCGAGGCTGACCATGAACAGCCCGAAGCAGACGGCTACCAGGGTGAGCCACGGGTTCACGCGTGGAGCCGGTGGGGCAGAGGTCGTACTGTCCGTGAGTGAAGTGGTCTGGGAGGCCGCGAAGGGGTGGTCCTTGTCGTTCAGGTACGGCTCTCGCGAGCTGGCGGCTGCGCTATCGGGCAGCGGGATGAACCCTGCGGAGCAGGGCATTGAGGGCGGACAGAGCACGCCCGATGGCCGCGACCTCGGCATCGCTCAGGCCGTTCAGGCCGGCACCGAGGGCCCTTGAGGTCAGGGCCTCCGCGAGCGCGAAACGCCTGAGCCGTCCTGGCCTCGTCAGGGGAGGCCGTACCGTTGTTTGATCATTTTGGCCTCCTCCTCGCTCACCTGGCGGGGGGTGATGGCCAGGGTTCTTCGCAGGTCAGAGATGATCTTCTCGCCCGCGCCCCGGACCCGGGTGCGGTGCTGGACGAGCTGGGCGTCGAACCGTTTGGCGGTCGGCCCCGACCACACCTTGCCCTCGTGGAAGTCCCGGTACGGGGTCTCGATACCGCTCTCGATCTCCTGGATCAGCGGCTCGACCGTCCGCAGGGCATCCCCCAGTGCCGCATGGAGCGGATTGGGCACCAGCTTGGCCATGGGGTCAGTCCTTTTTTGGGGTGGGGGTCTTCGGTGTCGGGGACGGCGCGCTGGCGTCGGTGAGCAGCTTCGGCGCGATCAGCTTCATCAACGCCAGCACATCAGCGGCGTTGTCCCGGCCCTTGGCGCCGATCTCCATTTGGATGCTTATCTCAGCTTTGCCGCGTACAAGCAGCGCGTATGCGTCGTTGGTTTCGCTGTCCAAGGGCTTGAAGTAAGAGCCGATAACCCCGGGAAGTATCTCCGGCAACCGCAAGGCGCCATCTTCGATCTGCTCCTCAACTTCCCCTGGGTATCCACCCGGGGTGAGGTTGATCAGCAACACCTTCAGCCGCTCACCTTCTCGCTGGTAAACCGCGCAGCTTCCGTCTCCAAGACCTCCCGCACTCGTGAGGTCGAAGTAGCCGCGGACCAGTGGATTGCGTACCCCAGTCATCAGCTCAACCGCCTTCAACGGGATGTGCTCACAGAGGTACGGAGGTGCGGCCACTGTCGGCAATGGAGTGCGGTCGACCACCGCCTCATCGTTCTGGCAGGCCGTCAACATGGCCAGGACACAGGTCAGCGCGGCGACTCCAGCGAACACTCTTCGCATCATGAGCCGTACTGAGCGAAGCCGTTGGTGAATCCCTGGTGCAGACGACCCTCCACATCCAGCCAGGGTTTTCCGGCCGGTCCCTCATAGAGCCAGCGGTCGTAGGCCTCGACCCGCCGATACTTGTCGGTGCTGTTGGTGGCCGTTTTGTCGATCATCTCGTCCATGGTCATGAGGGTTCGGCCGTCGTCCTTGAGGAAGTTGTTGGGGTTGTCGCGGGGGTCATCCCCCTTCTCCAGGCCCTCCAGGGTGGCCCAGGGGTGGTTCCGGTCGGCGGGCTCGGCGGAGCCGAAGAGGCCGTTTTTGAGCATGGCCTGAGCGGCGAGATCGTGCACAAGCCCTCGGGTCTTGTCGACGGCGGCATTGGCGTCAACGCGGGCGTTGTCCTCCGCCTTGCCCTTGGCTATTTCTTCCGCCAGCCCGGTCCAGGCTCCGATGACACCGGCGGTGATCGGCCAGGTCCCCGACTGGGGGATGGCGAGGCCGGTATTGACCACCGCCAGGAGTGTCTTCATGTTGCGCTGCTGCGCCTCGTCCAGATCCTTGCCATCCCCGATCTTCGCCAGCCCCGCCGCATCAGTGATCATCCCGAAGCCTGCCCCGATCACTCTTGCATTGGTCAGGAATGTATCGTCGCCCCGCCCCGCGGCCATCTCAGCGGCACCGTGATTAAGGAGCAAGCCGGTGAACGCCGTCTGAGCGGCCAGAACAGGGGCAAATGCCTTGGGGTCTGTAAATGCCTCCTTCATTACCTGACGTAGTTCCCCCGTATTGAATTGGGCGCCCCAGGGGTCAGGTCCAGGCGCGGCGGGGTTGTCAGCACTTCGCACTCCGAACGACTCGGGGGCGCGGCCCCGCTGAGCGATGTGGTTGATGTCGCTGATGTAGCCCGCCAGGATGCGCCCCATCGAGGCCGCGTTCACCAAGGAGTCGGGGAGCTTGCCGTCCTTGATTCGTACGGCTTGCAGGTGGACGATCTCCGAGGTGAGTTTGGCCGACAGGAAGCCGCGTGACGGGTTCTGCGGTGAGCCGTTGTGGTCGCGGAAGGTGAGCGTGGCGGCCTCCAGCGCCTTGCCCAGGGCCATGCCGTCGTCGCCCAGGCGCCGTTCGGTCAGGAAGCGTTTCAGCATGGTCGGGTCGTTCGCGAAGAAGTCTTGGGCGGCCAACGGATCGCGGCTGAGCCCTTCCAGCAGGGCCACCATGACCCGCGGATCCAACAGCACTCTTCCGCGATCGGCGGACTCGATCTTCCTGGCGGTGGCGAGGAGGAAGGCGGTGCTGAAGGTGCCGTGCTTGAGGGCCGCCGCCATGGCGTAGCCCTTTTCCCAGCCGATGTAGCCGGTCGTCCGGCCGACTTCGAGGTCGGACAGGAGTTCCTTGTGCCAGGCGTCACTCAGCCGTGGGCTCGCCGTACCGAGGGCTTTTCCGAGGGCGGCCTGCAGGCGTTCGTACTTCTTGTCGTCCTTGCGTTTCGCGGTCTCGATCATCAGCTCGCGGAACCTCGCCGTGCCCAGCGTGTTCATCAGCGCGGCGGCGAACGCCGCGTCCCCCGTCCGCTTCTCCAGTCCCTTCAGGAGTCTCTCGTCGATCTTGCCGTCTTCGGCGGTCCTGCCGAGGCCGAGGGTCGCCGCGTAGACGTCCGGATTGTGGCCGGCCTTGCCGTACAGCGTCTCGTCGAAGGCGGTGATCCCGCCGGGGGTCTTGGTGGCGGCACCCCACTCGGTGAGCTCGGTGCGGATCGTTTCGTTGCGGCGTCGCAGGTCGGGGCGGCTGGTCCCGATCCAGCTCCGCATCTCGCGGAGCGCGCTCAGCCCCGAGGTGTCCAGGTCGAGCCGCTGCAGGGTGCGGTGGATCTGCGGTTCGTTCCGGCCGAGTGCGTCCTCCGCTTGGCCGAGCCCTCGCTCGAAGTCGTCCATCCGCTCGGGATCGATCCCCGAGTACTCGCCGTTCACACTTCGGGCCGGAGCAGCGGGAGAACTCTGCGGAGCGGGGGAAGGTACGGCGGGGACCGGCTGAGCGGTGCCGGTCGGCGGGGAGGAGAGCCGCGGGTCAGGGGCGGACTGGGGGGACGGCGAGGGCGTGGGGTACGGATGGCTCATGAGGACGCTGACTCCGGCTCGGTCCGTGAAGGTGACGGCTCCAGCGAACATATTAATTTCAATCCGTCTGCCTCGTAAAGATCTCCATTAAAGTGGGCATATTTGATAAATATGCTGGCTGCGACCTGGTATTCGACTAAACGGCTGGGTTTGATAAACGAAATCGAGGCATCGACCGAGCCGGAGCCCGGAGACAGCTCTACTGCTTCCGAGTAGAGGTCGAGGCGTCGGCCCGCGCTTTAGCAAGGTCGGGGCGAACGCTCCACACACCTCGCCGATCATCAACTCGCCCTACCGGGCGCCGGACAGGCACTTCACGTTCGACAACGACGGGATCACTGGTGGGGTTGCCGAGGGGTATCGCCAGTCGGTGCTTGTAAGGACCCCGTTCGGGCTGGGAGGGTAGCCGACCCGCTCGATACGAGCTTCCGTCATATGGACTCCGTCCGGTGGAAACTTCTTCCACCGTAGGGAAAGGTGACCCTGTGATTCGCCGTCTCCTTCCCCTCGCAGTTCTCGGACTCGCCGTGTTGACCGGCTGTAGTTCGCAGACCTCGCTCAGCCAGACCGCGCTGGACCAAGCCCTGAGCCAAGGCGTGGCTCCGGAGCTCATCTACGTGGTCGACCTACTCGGATACAAACTGGCCGAGGGGCCCTCTTATGGTGGTGCTGAAGGCTTCATGGCCGTCTACAGCACGCCGGACGGCCGGCAAGCGATCCTGAGCATCGAGCGCGGCACTTCCGAGGAGGCCCGTTGCGTCGGTGCTCCGGCCAAGCCCACCGAACCGTTGGAAACATCGGTGAGCTGCGAACGCGATGAGATGGGCTGGTATCGCACTGGCGGGGGCCGCCACGAGTACATGGCGATCCGGGGTGATCACATCATCCGGCTGATCGGTGAGATAGGGGATGTGGATCGGGCGGCCCTGAAGGAAGCGGTGGCCGGTGCCCGGCGCGTGATCGCAGACGGTTCCCCGACCCCGTAGGAACCGACCGTCCTGCCCATTGAAATGTGGCGACCTGCCCACCATCGGCGACGGAGTCCGCGCGAGGCGGGCAGCAGCGGTTCGATCAGTGCCCGCTCCTCTTCGAGGTAAGGAGCGCTACGGGCTGCCTGGGGAATTAAGGTCACGCTGGTGTGATTCTCGGATGCCGGCGTGGGTTGCCGCACGGCCGGGTGGTTTTTCGGTCGGTTTCGGCCGTGCGGCACTCGTGGTCGGTCAGATTTCTCCGCTGCGGATGCCCGTCAGGAAGTTGTTCCAGGCTGTGGGGGAGAAGGCCAGCGCGGGGCCGGATGGGTTCTTGCTGTCGCGGACGGCGATGAGGCCAGGCAGGTTCGTTGCAACTTCCACGCAGTTGTTGCCGCCGCCGCTGAGGCTGGACTTGCGGAACTCGGCGCCGGACAGGTCAAGGGAGATCATGGCTGCTCCTCAACGCGGCGATGAGCGCCGCGGATTTCTCGGGGGACAGGCAGGCACTGCGGAGACGCTCGAATGTCAGGGTAAGCCGCAGAACCTGATCGGCCGCTTCAACGTAGACGTCCCCGCTGGGGCATTCGGTGTAGCCCACGTCCGGATCCTCCTCGTCGAAGCTCAGTACAGAGAAGGCGCCTTCCACGCCGCCGTGTGTGCCGGCCGTCAGGGGGAGGACCTGGAGCGTGATGTTGGACCAGTCCGCGATCTGGAGGAGGTCGTTGAGCTGACGGGCCATGAGACCGGGCGATCCCACCGGGCGGCGCAACGCGGCCTCGTCGACGAGGGCGTGCAACGTCGGCGCATCCGATCCGAGCAGGCTGACCTTCCGGGTCATCCGAGCACTGACGTGCCGGTTCAGCTGGGTCTTGGTCAGCTCTGGTCTTGTCGCACGGATGATCTCGCGGGCGTACTCCTCGCTCTGGAGCAGGCCCGGAATCAGGATCGGCTCCCAGGCGCGGACGGCCGTCGCCTCGGTTTCGAGTGCGATATAGCAGCCGGTGAACACGTCAGAGTAGGCAGACCACCAGCCGCGTACGGCGGCGTCCTTGCAGAGCTGGACCAGCTCGGCCTTGGTTGAGAAGTCCACGCCGTACAGGTCACAGGCATCGGCGACAGCCGAGGGGGTCACCGCGATTCGTGCGTTCTCGATCCGGTTGAGCTTTGGCCGACTCCACCCGAGCTGGCGGGCCGCCGTCTCCGGTGTGAGCTTGGCTTGCTCTCGGAGCCGTCGCAGTTCACGACCCAGGCGGCGATGCCGGACCGTGGGGCTCTTCGTCATGCCGCTCAGTGTGCTAGGGATTTGGCAAAAAATCTATACGCACAGCAGTTGCTTTGATGCACAGTGTGACTGCATGATACTCCCACGGCCCGAAACGGAGAGTAAGGCTTTGATGACAAAATCGAACAAAAGGCTGCTTGCGCCTACGTCTCGGAGATCTCAATCCTTGGCCGACTCCCAATCGCCAGGAGATCGCGCGAACGTTCCCAGGCCCCGGACGGCGTAGACCACACCCTCCTCACGAAGGCGCACCAGCACCTTGCGAGCCGTCGGCCGGGATACGCCGAACTCCTGGACGATCAGGTGTTCGCTGGCGACGGGTTCGTCAACCACGTAGGTGCCGTTGCGAATACGGTCCTTGATCACATTAGCGATCTGCACCCATTTTGGCTGGTTTGCACGCCACACTATCGTCACAAGATCACCGTAGACATCTCTTGTCGCCCCGGGATACCTGCCGTGAACAGCTCTAGATAACTGATGATAAAGGACGTCCACACTTCATAGCTGTTAAGGGTAGTGAAGTAAGATCAAAAATGAGCCCGTCCATCGCTGCAACGACTGAACGGGCTCCTGACCAGGAAGGCACTCCTGATCCGTGAGCAACCCTAGTGCTCCCGTTCTCGACAGGCAGGCGGTCGGTGGTTGCGGCTGTTTCGCCGAGGTGCCGCCGATGCCGATGGGCTGTGCCGCCTGCGGGCACGCCCCGTACGCGCACGGCTGTCCCGACCGGCCCGCCGACCATGAGTACGTCCAGCCGTCCGCCGCGCTGATGGACACCCGCCTGCGGGTCCGCCGGACCGGGGATCGCTCGCTGCCCTGTTTCGAGCTGCCCTGTTTCGAGCCGCCCGCCCTCGCGGTCCCGGCCGAGATGATCCCGCTGGTGCCCGCCCAACAGCCCGCCCGGCGGTCCGCCCGGCAGGTCCCGGTGGAGACGACCGCACCGGTGACGGAACGGTGGCCCGGTGAGCGGGTCCCGCCCGAGGCGGTCGTGCCGGTGGCCGGTCAACGCCCTGCCGGGCGGGCCTCGGGTGAGACGGCCCCGCCGGTGGTCGTCCCGCGCCGTTCCGAGCAGGCCCCGGCCGCCGTACCGGTGTCGCCACTCCGCCGGGTGCGCTGCCCGCTCCGGTCCCCGCCCAGGGGCACCCGTACCGGACCGCCCCGGCCCGGCGGAGGGCGCCGCCGCGTCCCCGGCACCGGCCGGAGGATCTGCGCTCCACCCCGGGCGATGCCCACCCTGCCTCCGTACCGGCCGTCCGGCCGGTGCGGCACACCCCTCCGTGTCTTTCCCCAACCCATGAAGCGGGCCCGTCCTCCGCGACCAACGAACAGGCGGGCCCTTGATCGGATCGAGGTCCAATCAATGAACGATGGTAGGTCCACGACCCCGGAACCCACCACCATTCCCGGCTGGCGGCTCATCCTCAGCGACGCCGGACGGCTCTGGGCCAGCCGGGAGAAGCCTTTCTCCCCGGCCGCCACCCACGCCGGAGCCGAACGTACGGTCGACGGAGACAGCCTGGAGGCGTTGCGCGCCGAGACCGATCGCCAGGAGACCTTCGCCCGCGAGGCCGGGGAACAGGCGGCCAAGGTACAGACGGCGAAGGAACAGGCGGCACGGGAAGAGGAGGCGCGGCAGGCTCCCGCCCCGGAGGCGCAGGGGCCGAAGACGCAGGCCGGGCAGGTGATCTCATGATCCGCCGCTGCCTGGCCCGTGCCCGTGGACGCCACCGTGACGGTCAAGCCGCCGCCGCTCCGGTCCCGCACTACACCTGGGACCACGAGGCCCGCGCCGAGGCCGCGATGCTGGAGATCACCTGGCCCGGCTGGTCCGTCCTGTACGGCACCGGCAGCCGTCTCTTCCACGCCATTGCCACCTGGCACACCCCCGAACCCCTGATCATCTGCGACCGGACCATCGAAGGGCTGAAGACCCAGATGCGCGAGGCCGAGATGACCGGGCTGCTGCACCGCTGGGCACTCACCTCCGGCTCGGTCAGTATCGGTCGCTTCTGAGCAGGCGCGGTGGCCCCCTTCCCCGATCCGGGCCACCGTGCCCTGGACGACGTACGGCACGGGCACGAAGAGGCGCCCGTGCGGTACGTGACGCGGGCGGAGCCATCCGGCACGCCCGCGTCCTCCAAGCAGGAGAGACCCCTGGGTGGCCGACCCGACCCGCGCCACCCCATCCAGGGGAGCGGATGTATCAAATCCTCCCCCTCAGCGGGGTCGAGGGGTAGGGGCTGATACATGAGTCCTTTGGCGGGCCGGCATGCCAGGATGCGTTGATGACCACCGTCGAACGACCCACGACCGTCGCCCGGCTCGACGCGGGAGCGGTGGAGTACCGCCTGGAGCGGCGAGGCGAGGTCGCCGTGGTGGTCTTGCACGGCGGGCACATGCGTGCCGGGCTCGCGCTTGGGGAGGAGATCTTCGCCGAGTGCGGCCACAGCGTGCTCGTGCCCTCCAGGCCCGGTTACGGCCGGACCTCGCCGGCGACCGGTGCGACACCGGCCGCTTTCGCCGATGTGGTCCGCGACCTCTGCGGTCACCTGGGCATCGAGCGGGTGGCCGCGGTCGTCGGGGTGTCGGCCGGTGGGCGGACCGCGGTGTCGATGGCCGCCCGGCACCCTGACCTGGTCGAGCGGCTCATCCTGCAGAGCGCACTGGGTTTCCTGCCGTGGCCGGATCGCCGCACCCGGCTGGCCGCGAACATCGCCTTCACCCCGGCCACCGAGAGGGCGACCTGGGGTGCCATGCACGCGCTGCTACGCCTGGCCCCCGGCCTCGGGCTGCGGATGATGCTGGGTGATCTGTCCACGCGACCGGCGCGCGAGATCCTTGCCGCACTCACCCCTGGGGACCGGGCGACCCTGATCGCGCTTTTCTCACTGATGCGCTCGGGCCACGGCTTCCGCAACGATCTGCGCGCCTCTGCCGAGGAGACCGCGCAGGTCACCCAACCGGCCCTGGTCGTCGCCACCCGCAACGACGGTGCCGTACCGTTCGCGCACGCCGAATCCCTGATGGCACGCCTGCCTCGCGCCGAGCTCGTCGAGAGCCGGGCAGGCAGCCATTTCATCTGGTTCGCCGACGACTACCCCGCCATCGCCGACAGGATCCGCGACTTCCTGACCTCCGAACCGTCACACCACGGCTGAGCTCTCCGGTCAACGCCGCCACGGCGATCTCGCTCCGCCCCTCGGGGCCTCGGGCCGGAAGCCACCGGGGACCGAATCGCCCAGCCGGTTTGGCAACCATCGGGAATCCGTGCGGAGCTATCTAGGTCTGGCAGGTTCGACCAGCCTTTGATCCAACCGTGGCTGGGCCGACGGCAGGCCTCCTGTCGTTCGGTGACGGAGAGCATCGCGCGCTCGGGTCTGCCGTAGGACGGTTCATCACTGAGGCCAACTGAGAAGTGGTATCCGAACGACGGTTCTCAGTTGACTCTCAGTGGAGAGCCATGGACATGAGTGTCGTCCTGTCAGCAAGAACCGCTCGGATTCCGCGCGGTCAGAGGTTTTCCGCGCCCCCTGCGGGCCGGCGCCGACGGCCGCGCGATGCGCTTGGGCCGTGCGCTTAGAAGTCCAAGGCGGTGATCGACAGCTCCCGCGTGCGGGGGCCTATTGCTGCACCTGCTGAGTCATCGAGGTCATCTTGCGTTGGCCGGGGAACCGTTCTGTGCGGATGTCCCGGTAAAGGCGGCGATGTGCTGGATATCGGGGCTGTAGCCGTTCGCGGTGTCGACCGTCAGCGTTGGGACGTCCAGCGAGATCGGCACGAAGGACTCGAGTGAGTGTTGCCCTGCCGCGATCGCTTCGAGTAGGTCTTGATCAGCGTGCGCCGCCCGGTGGTTGCCGTGCTCGGCGCGTTGGGCGATCCGAGCGTGGGCGATGGCTGCAGGGACCGTGCAGCGGATGACTCGGATGTGTGCGAGATCGGTGAGCGGTTCCAGGTTCGGGCGCCACAACCGGTCCTGGAAAGCGGCCTCGGCGACCACTGTCACGCCGGCTTTGAGCAGTACCCGCAGCACGGTGAAGAACGCGGCCAACGCGGGAAGGTTCAGCGGGTCCTGCGGGCCGGGCGTGAACCCCGGGGTGGCCAGGACCATCCCTTGTTTGATTTCGTCCCGGATGATCGCGGGGCATCCGAGATGGTGGGCGAGCTCGTGCGCGAGCGTCGTCTTGCCCATTCCGGGTGGACCGCTCACGACGGCTAGCGTCGGCAATGTCATAGTGCATTCTCGCAGTTCAGCACGGCTATTCCGGCTATTTCCCGGTCAGCATTGGGGGCTTGGTGCCGTCTTTCGCGTATTTCCGAAAGTAGAGGATCGAGGTAACTCCTCGACGTCGGCATCATCACCGCCCTGCCTTATATCGATATGCCACGGTTTACCCTGTGATCTTCTACCATGATCGAAATGCGACATCGATATGTGGTGGCCTGCCTGGTAGTCGTGGCGGCAGTCGCGTACGCGACCTTGGGGTGGGTCAAGTACGCAAGGTTCCGGACCGGTATCTACGACCTGGTGATCTTCGACCAGGCCATCCGCGGCTATTCACAGTTCGAGGTTCCCGGCTCCTACGTCAAGGACCAGTGGAATCAGCTTGGCACCGCCGTATCGGTCCTCGGTGACCATTTCTCCCCGATCCTGATCGTGCTGGCCCCCTTGTACTGGATCCATGACGGCCCGCAGACCCTCATCGTCGCGCAAGCAGTACTGTTCGCCACCGCCGCGATACCGCTATGGTGCTGGCCCGCCGGCATTTGGGAACCGGTGCTGCGCACTTGGTCGCTGTGGCGTACCTGTTGTCCTGGCCGATTGCCGAAGCGGTGACCTTCCACTTCCACGAGTACGCTTTCATGCCGCTGCTGACGGCCGTGCTCTTCGAACGACTCGATGCGGGCCGACGCCGGCCGGTGGTCATCTCGGCGGCCGCGCTGCTGCTCGTCAAGGAAGATGTGGGGTTCTTCGTCGCAGGACTCGGCCTGGCTCTGTTATTTCGCAGGCACTGGCGGCTTATCGGGGGCGCGATGGCCGTGGCCGGGCCGCTGGCGGTGTGGGTATCGAGTCAGATCATCATTCCCGCCTTCGGAGGTTCGGCGAGCCGTTACTGGTACTACAGCGGGCTTGGCGCGAGCCCGGAAGAGGTCGTGGCCCGCATTCTCACCCACCCGCTGGACGCCTTGGCCGTATTGACCTCTCCGGGCGTCAAGGTGAGCACGATGTTTCTGTTACTGGCTCCGCTCCTGCTCCTGCCACTGGCCTCGCCGTACATGTTGGCACCCGCGATGCTCATCCTGGAAAGGATGCTGGCCACCGACCAACCGGGCTGGTGGGGTACCGACTACCACTACAACTCCGCCGTCATCATGGCCCTGCTGTGCGCGTCGATCGACGGAATCCAGCGACTCCAGCACCGGCGTTCCGAGTCGGAGGCAAAGATCAGCCATCGATGGAACCCCGGCCAGATCTGGGCCGCGAGCACAGCGGTGATCGCTGTTGCGCTGATGACGTCCTTCCCCCTCCGGGACCTCTTCGATCCGGCCTTCTACAGACGCGAAGAGCGCCACCACGCTGCTGCCGCCGCTATCGCGACCGTTCCTGACGGTGTGCTGGTGGAGGTGGCCAACCAGGTAGGTCCGAACCTTTCGAGCAGGACCAAAGTGGTGATCTGGCGGTCAATGCCGCGCCGTGCCCCGTGGGTCGTGGCCGATGTCGCCTCACCACAACCGATGTTCAAGACCATCACCGAACAGCACGATGATGTCGCCGAACTTCGCGCGGCCGGCTACCAGGTGGTGTTCGCGCGGGAAGGTTATGTCGTCCTCCGGAGGACTGGAAGCTGAGCATCGGATTGAGGACCGACGGCTTCCCACACTGCTGAAGAACAGGCAGCAAGCTGAAAGCCGGTGGCCAAGCGATGTCGCCGGCACAGGCTTCCAGCCGTGACATCTGGTGCGCGATCACCGCGTCGGCCAGCGCGGTGCGGTCCGGGAAATGGCGGTACACCGTGGCCTGGCTGACACCCGCCCGACGGGCGACCTCCGGCATCACCAGCGGTGACCGCGGGTCGGACATCATGTTCACCGCGGCCTGAATGATCGCCAGCCGATTCCGCTGGGCGTCCTGGCGAATCGGCCCTTGCGCACCATAAGGCATCGCACGCTCCTTGACCGCCGATGTTACCGACTGGTAGCGGTGATGTCACCGTTCCTGAGACATGGCTACCGCCGGCTGATCCTCAGGGTCGGCCAGCATCGTCCACTCCAGGTCCCGGGCGAACGCGGGCTCCCAGACGATACAGCTCGGCTGCTCAAGACCGATGGACGGGGTCGTGATCGACTGGTGCGCGCCGCCCTCGGACGACAGCGTCACGCCGGACGGCGTACCGACGATGATCGACTGTCCGCCGGCGTAGGTGCCGTACGACCAGGGTTCGAGCGCGCGTGAGATGAACGGGCCGTACCCGCGGAGGGATCAGGTGGTGCCCGGCCCCTCGCGGTTCCACAGCCGGAGTTGCAGGTCCAGCACCACCCGGTCATCGGGGTCGTCGAGCCGGTAGCCGCCCACCTGCTCCAGCCGGGCCAGCCGGTAGCGGATGGTGTTGGGGTGCACGAGCAGTGTCCGTGCCGTGGCGCCCACATCGCCGAACGTGCCGAGGTAGGCGGCGACGGTCTCGATGAGACAGCTGTGGTGGCTCCGGTCGTACTCGACCAGACGGCGGAACCGCTCGTCGCTCAGCAGATCCGTCACCCCCAGCGTGGTGAGCGCCTCGGAGAGCAGCACCGCCGTGAGCTGGCCGTCGAGACTGATCACCGGCCGGTCGGGCGTGTACGCGACGGTCTCGCACACCCGGTCGACCTCCGCGCGGGCCGCGGCCACGGTCGGCACCGACAGGGACGAGGCGATCGCCGCCCGGAAGGTGGACCCCCGGTGCCGCTCGAACGCCGTCAGGGTGCGCCGGGCCCAGTTCAGGTAGCGGTCCACCTCGACCCGGCCGGGGAGGACGGCGTACAGGCGCAGTCCGACCGGGGCCACCATCGACTCGTCGCGGACGGAGTGGGCGTGCACCGTCAGCATCGTCACCGCCTCGGTGGAGGAGAGCCACTGTCGCGCGCCGGCGTCGCCGACCGCTTCGAAGGCCACCACGGCGAACTCCTCGGGGGCGTCGAGGCTCAGCTGCCGGACGAACCCGGCGTCGTCGCGCTGCGGGTTGGGGGCGAGCATGCGCTGCACGAACTCGGTGCCCATGCTGTGGATGAGGCGGCTCTGGCCGACGAGCCGCGCGGCGAAGACCGATGCCGCGACCAGGTGTTCCTCGGTCTGCCGGGAGAAGGGCCGGCCCGTCTCCTGCGCCCAGATGGTGCCCAGGTACTCGCCGGACCGAGGGTCGTGCATGCCGACCCCGAGCCTGCGCCGGAACCCGATCTTCTCGTTCAGCGTCACCGTGGTACGGGGACGCCGCAGCCGGTCGTAGACCCGCATGGCCTGGAGCTCCGCCATGTGCCCGGCCGGGGGTTCGCGCCCGAGGATGGTGCGGCGCCGGATGTCGTCGGCCTGGTCGCTGTAGGGCGAGAAGGCGAGCACCCGCCCCTGCACGTCCTCGATGGAGATCAGCGTGCCGGTCATCATGCCGAGCGCCTTGGCGAGTCCGAAGAGGTCGTTGTGCTCGCCGAGCGCGGGGCCGGCTCCCTGCGGGAACCGCTCCTCGGACTCCTGGCCGAAGCGTTCGACCGCGGCGACCAGGCGCCACCACGGCGCCCGGTCGGTGACCCCGAGGACCGGGACCGGCACGTCGCGCAGCGACCACGGATCGACGTCCCCGAGTTTCACGACGAGCGCCCCGGGCCGGCGGCGGGCGAGGTCGGCGACCGCCTCGACCGCCGCCGGCCCGCCGGTGCCGAGGAGCAGCACGACGGCGCCGTCCAGCTCGTGGTCATCGGGCAGGTCCGTCCCGTCGGACAGGTCGAGGACGACGCAGCCGCCGATGGGAACATCCAGCCCCTCGGGGGCGTGGACCGCCGACACGAAGGGGTCGCGTACCGCGTCGAGGAGCTCGGCCAGGGTGGATGACCAGCGTGGGTACCTAGTTTTCACAGGACTCCGGAACGTTGTGATTTGGATGAAACCTACCTGTCCGAGTATCCAGTGAACTGGACAAAAATATAGAGAGCTGTACAAAGCCCTTGGGTCGTTCGGCATTTTAGGGTGACAGCACTCACCACGGCCGACCGGCCGGAACCCAGGAATCAGGAGGACCGACATGACGTTGGTTCGCACCCGGCGCGCCCTCCGCGTTGTCGCCGCAGGCGTGCTCGGCGCCGCCGTCCTCTCAGCGTGTGGCAGTTCCTCAAGCGATTCCGCGTCCGGCCCCGACGCCGGCTCCGGCTCGCAGGTCTACACCATCCCCCAGCAGATCGGCGTCCCGCCGTACAGCTTCCTGGACGAGGGCGGCAAGCTCGTCGGCCTGCTGCCGGACCTGTCCACCGCGCTCGGCGAGGAGATGGGGGTGACCGTCAAGAACGAGCAGGCGTCGTTCGAGAACTCACTCCTGGGCCTGCAGCGCGGCACCTACGCCTGGGTGCCGGGCGCCGACGTCACGGCCGAGCGGCTGGAGAAGTTCGACTTCGCCACCACCCTCGTCGAGAGCTACGGCTTCCGGGTCAAGGCCGACGGCGTCGCCATCGGTGACTCACTCGACGACCTGTGCGGGCTCTCCGTCGCGGTGACCGCGGGTTCGAGCCCGGTCTCGGCCCTCCAGGACCAGTCCGGGAAGTGCGAGGCAGCCGGGAAGAAGCCCATCGACGTGCAGACCTTCGCCGACCAGGCGACCGCCGACCTCGCGGTCAAGAGCGGCCGGGCCGACACCTCCACGGCCACCGCCAGCGGCCTGGGCTACCAGACGCGCACCGAACCCGGCGTGTGGAAGATCACTGGGCCGACGTACCAGGCGATCGACATCGGGTTCGCCTCGATGAAGGGTGACGGTATGGCGGCCAAGTTGCAGCAGGCCACCGAGGCGCTGATCAAGAAGGGCACCTACGCCGAGATCCTCGCCAGGTACGGCACCGAGAACATGGCGATCACCACCTCGGTGATCAACCCAGAACCGAACGCATGAGTGAGATCCGGACAGGTGGGGCCGGCGTGAGCGCCGTACCCACCGGCCAGGCCGGGCCGGACAGGCCAGGCGGGGCGGCGGCGGACTGGCGCCGGCGGATGGAGGAGATCTCGCGGCTCCCGCACGGGCGCCCGCTCCACCTCGGCCGGCTGACCGTCGCGGTGCTGATGGTGGTCGCGGTCGCCGGTCTCGCGGTCAGCGTCGCCCGCAACCCCGCCTTCGAGTGGGCCACCGTGGCCGACTACTTCTTCTCCGAGCAGGTGCTGAACGGCCTGCTCAACACCATCACGCTGACCGCCCTGTCGATGGGGCTGGCCCTGGTGGTCTCGGTGGTCATCGCGAACATGCGGCTCTCGGCGAATCCGGTGCTGCGCGCGGTCAGCGGGACCTACGTCTGGTTCTTCCGGTCCATCCCGTTGCTGGTCCTGCTCATCCTCTGGTTCAACATCTCGCTGATCTATCCGACGTTCAGCCTGCCCAACCCCTTCGGCGGCGACCTGTTCGCGCTGCAGACGCGCAACCTGATGACCGCCTACTGGTCGGCGGTGCTGGCCTTCGGCCTCCAGCAGGCCGCCTACACCTCGGAGATCATCCGCTCCTCGCTGCTGGCGGTCCCCAAGGGGCAGCGCGAGGCGGCGCTCGCCCTGGGCATGACGCCGTTCGACATCTTCCGCCGCATCGTCTTCCCCCAGGCGATGAAGATCGCGGTGCCGCCGGTGAGCAACGACCTCATCAACCTGATGAAGGCAACCTCGCTCGTCGCCTTCATCTCGGTCTCGGACCTGCTCTACAGCGTCCAGCAGATCTACAACCGCACGTTCGAGGTCGTCCCGCTGCTCATGGTGGCGACCATCTGGTACATGATCCTCGTCAGCGTGCTGTCGGTCGGCCAGTACTACCTGGAGCGCGTGCTCGGCCGGAGCACCGCCACGACGACGCGCCGCGCCGGACGAGTGAGGGCCCAGCCATGACGACACCGCTGATCAGCGCGCTGCACGTGCGCAAGTCCTTCGGCCAGCACACGGTCCTGCACGACGTGTCGCTGGACGTCCACCAGGGGGAGGCGGTCTGCCTGCTCGGCCGCTCCGGCAGCGGCAAGAGCACCTTCCTACGCTGCCTCAACCTGCTTGAGCGCACCGACTCGGGAGTGGTCATGCTGGACGGCGAACTGCTCGGCTACGAGGAGCGCGGCGGCAAGATCCACCGGCTGTCGGCGAAGCGGGAGGCCAGGCAGCGCCAGCGCCTCGGCATGGTGTTCCAGCAGTTCAACCTGTTCTCGCACAAGACCGTGCTGGAGAACGTGGTCGAGGCGCCCATCCGGGTGCTGCGCCGCCCGGCCGACGAGGCGCGCCGTGACGCGCACGAGCTGCTCGACCGGGTCGGCCTGGCCGAGAAGGCCGACGCCTACCCGGCCCAGCTCTCCGGCGGTCAGCAGCAACGCGTCGCGATCGCCCGCGCCCTGGCCATGAAGCCCCAGGTGCTGCTCTTCGACGAACCGACCTCGGCGCTCGACCCCGAGATGGTCAACGAGGTGCTGCAGGTCATCCGCGGCCTGGTGCTCGACGGGATGACCACCATCATCGTCACCCACGAGATCGGATTCGCCCGCGAGGTCTGCGACCGGTTCGTGTTCATGGAGGACGGCCGCATCGTCGAGGAGGGTCCGTCCAGCCGGCTGTCCGGTGAGGCCGAGCATCCGAGCACCCGCGACTTCCTCAGCAAGGTCCTCTAGCCCCGGCGCCCGCGAGCGCCGCACACCATCGTGCCCCGGCACGAACTCGACAGAGAGAAGCAGTCATGCCATCGACGGGCGGAGCCATGCCCTCTGTGGCCGTGATCGGCGGTGGGTTCGCCGGACTCGCGGCGGCCCACCAGCTGAAGCGGCACGGGTATTCGTTCACCGTGTTCGAGACCGAGGACGGGCCCGGCGGCACCTGGCGGGTCAATCGTTTCCCCGGCGCCGAGGTCGACACGCCGGCCCCGATGTACTCGTTCTCATTCGCCCCGTACGACTGGTCACGGTCCTACCCCGGCCAGGCGGAGCTGCAGTCCTACCTTGAGCACGTGGCCGACCGATTCGACCTCAGGACGCACTTCCGGTTCGGCCGCACTGTCCGGCGGCTGGTCTGGGAGGAGGACGGCCAGCAGTGGGCCGTGCACCTCGACACCGGGGAGGTGCGGCGTTTCACCGCCGTGGTGACCGCGGTCGGGCTGCTGAACGTCCCGAACGAGCCCGCCTGGCCCGGCCGCGAGCTGTTCACCGGCGACATCTTCCACACCGCGCGGTGGCGCCCCGACGTGGCGCTCGACGGACGCCGGGTGGGAGTGGTCGGCACCGGCTCGACGTCCGCCCAGATCGTCGCGGAGCTCGGTGGCCGCGCCGGGCACCTGACGGTGTTCCAGCGCCAGCCGGCCTGGGTGGACCCGAAGGTCTCGCTCCCGTTCACCGAGGAGGAACGCGCCCGGCGGCGCCACCCGGTGACGCGGCGGCTCATCCGGTGGCGGCTCTTCCTGGAGCTGGAGCGAAAGTGGCTCGGTGGCCGGATCATCCGGCCCGGCGGGACCGTCGACACCCGGGCGGTCAAGGTCTGCCAGGACTACCTCGAAGAGGTGTTCGGCGACCACCCCGACCTCAAGGCGGCGCTGACACCGAACTCGGCCTACCTGGGCAAGCGGGCGATCCACAGCTCCACCTTCTACCCGACCCTGCTCCGCGACGACGTCACCCTCGTTCCCCACGCGGTGGAGCGGATGACCGAGACCGGGGTGGTGGACGCCGCGGGCCGGGAGCACGAGCTCGACGTCGTGATCACCGCGACGGGCTTCCGCGCGGCCGAGTTCCTCTGCGGTCTGGAGGTACGCGGACGCGGCGGGCGTGACCTGCGGGAGAAGTGGGGCGACGACCCCATGGCGTTCCTCGGGATCATGGTGGACGAGATGCCGAACCTCTTCATGATGTACGGCCCCAACACCAACTACTACGCTCCGGTGTTCAACTTCGAGCAGCAGGCGAAGTTCGTGGTCCGGTCGCTGCGGGAGATGCGCCGCCGAGGGGCCTCGGCCGTCGAGGTCCGGCCCGAGGCGGTCAGGCGGTTGAACCGGTGGTTGAAGCGCCGGCTGGACGCCAGCTCGTTCGCCCAGGCACCGAACTACTTCCGCTCGGCGAGCGGCCGGGTGGTCACCCAGTGGCCGGACGGTGCCTCGGTCTACTGGTTGCTGACCCGGACCCAGCACGCCCGCGCCGCGCGGTTCTTCCGCGCTCCGATGGCACCGGCGTCGCCGGACGACAGGCACGTCTCCGTGCCGTGAGCCCGCCTGACGGGCTCGGCCCGGAAGATCTGCTCCTCCACCTCCATCGGAGCCGTAACATGTTCCGTCCTCCGGGACCGGACTCGGTCAGAGTTCTCCGGCGGCCCTGCGGGACTCCTCGGCCGCCCAGGTGAACACGCCCTTCGACATCAGGGACGCCTCCGACTCCGCTCTGGTCGCGTACACCTCGGCCCGGACCCGGTGCAGCGCCGCGTCGTCGGGCGCGGCCTGTACGGCCATCTCCGCCAGGTGTCCCGCCAGCCGCTGGTCTCCGCCCGCCAGCGCCCGGAGCGCGGCGTCGGCCAGCTTTTCCGCGCCCCCGGCCAGCTCCGCGATCGCCGAGGCCAGCTCGGCGTCGGGGGCGGGCTTGAGACGGGCGGGGTTGCCGTCGTACCAGCCGCCGTACAGCCGCCAGATGTTGCGGACCACGAACTCCGGCTCGTCGTAGTGCGGGCGCAGGTAGGGCCGCTCCGCCAGATGAGCGGGCGGCTGTACCGCGCGCACGATGTCGTCCAGCCGGGCGCCCTCGTTGAGCATCTCCAGGGTGCGCTCGACCATGGACTCCAGCCACTCGGCGGTCTCGGTCAGCGCCTGCTCGACCCGGTCGGCGCCGAAGATCGGGGCACCGTGACCGGGCAGCATGATCTCCGGCCGCAGCGTGGCCATCCGGCGCAGCGCGATCGCCCACTCGCGCGGGTAGCGCTGTGCCTTCTGCGGGTTGCCGCAGTTGGGGGTCACCCAGATGAACAGGTCGCCGGGGAGCAGGATGCGCCGGGAGGGGATCCAGCCCACGCTCGCGTCGTCGGTCTCGCCCTTGGCGTGGAAGAGCTCGACGTGGCCGGCCGTCAGCTCGTCGCGGTAGGTCACGTCGGGATAGCGGTACTCGGTGGGCCAGGTCAGGTCGGGCGCCTGGAACTGCCGCCGGTTGATGACGGCGTTGTAGCCCGCTGTCAGCACGTAGCGCCCGAACCGGGCGGTGATCGCCTCGTGCCCCACCACCATCGGCCGGGGCCGCCCCGCCGCCTCGGCCTCCGTGTCGAGCGGCCCGACCCCCGAGACGTGGTCGATGTGCCCGTGGGAGTAGATCGCCGTGCTCACCGGCTCGTCGGTCCAGGCCCGCAGGTCGGCGTGGAGCCGGTCGGCGTCGAACGGGTTGCCGGTGTCGAACAGCGTCACCTCCCCGCCCTGACGGAGCGCGATCACGTTGCCGAAACCGCTGCGGAAGCCGACCCCGTCGACGACCTCCACGAAGCCCTGCCCGGTGAGCCCCACGTGCACGATGCTGTCGGGGGCCTCGCCCCGCCACACGGTGTCGGCGTACTCGACGATGTTCATGAGGCAACCGGCCTTTCCTTGTCCCGCTCGGGGGCGACGACCCCTACCACCATCATGAGCGCACCCGCTTCGCCTCCTGCCGGTCGAGGTGCGGGTCGAGGGTCAGGGCCGCGACGAGGACGGCGGCGGGTGATCGGTGATCGCCCAGGGGGCCCGGCACCGTCAGGCGAACATCCCGTAGGAACCGACCATCCTGTTCTTCCCAGCGAACATCAGGGTTCTGCTCGTCTCGTCCTGCTGGGTCATGTGATCGGTCCTTTCGCTCGTGCACGGATCCACGGTGGGCGGAACCGGCGACTTGCCCTGCCCCTGGGGCAGAGGTATTGACTGATGTGCGACTGTGGAATCGTTGCGAGGAGAGGGCCATGGCGTGGAGCACGCGAGAGATCGCCGACTTGGCCGGCACCACCCAAAAGGCGGTGCGCTACTACCACGCCATCGGACTGCTGGATGAGCCGGACCGCGGCTTCAACGGATACAAGCAGTACCAGGTTCCCCACCTGCTCCGGCTGATCCAGATCACGACCCTGGCCGAGCTGGGCATGCCGCTGTCGCGGATCGCCGAGGTCGGCGACGGCGGGGCCGACGAACTCATCGACGATCTCGACGCGGCGATCGCCCGGCTCCAGCGCAACCGCGAGCGCCTGGTGCTGCTGCGCTCGCACGGCGTCAGCTGGCAGGTTCCGGCCGATCTCGCCGAGGTGATCGACGGCGTCGCCGAAGCCGACCGCGGTGTCGTCGCCATCGCGGCGCGCGTGCTCGGCGACGACGCGGTCGCAGGTCTGCACGAAGTGCTGGAACAGCGCGACACCACCGACGAGGAGCTCGACGCCCTGCCCGAAGACGCATCCGATGCCGACATCGAGGATCTCGCGCAGCGCTTGCACCGGGCTCTTCTCGGCTCCGGTTCGGCATTCCCCGCCGTGATGCCGGCCGGACGGGGTGGGCCTGTGCCGGCCCACCTCGCCCAGGACGCGATCGCGGAGGCGTTCCTGGAGCTGTATCGGCCGGTGCAGCTGCGCGTGCTGGTCCGGCTCGCCAAGTTGGCGCAGGCCGGCGAGGAAGCACCCGGTCACGCGGGGAATGCCTCGAGGAAGAGGTAGGTGGAGTTGAACACCATGTGGATGACGATGGCCGGCCAGATCGACCTCGTGTAGCGCAGCATCAGTGAGGCAAAGACGCCCACGATGAAAGCGTTCACCATGACCCCGTTGACACCGTGCGCGACGGCGAATACGGCCGAGCTCAGGATGACGGCGACGGGGGTGCCCCAACGGAAGAGGACGTTGGCGAGCACGCCACGGAAGAGCACCTCCTCGCCGATGGGTGTCAGGATGCCGCCGAGCAGGATGATGCCGGCGAAGGCGAGGACGCTGGAGCTTCCCGCAGCGCGGTAGTCGGCCTGCACGTCGTCGGAGCCTGGGAAGACCGGCTCCAGCAGAGGGAACGTCACGAGGGTCAGGGCCACGCATCCCGCGGCGATCAGCACTGCCAGCAATAGCCATTTCGGGTGGACCCTGCGGAACCCGAAGGCGCGTACGTCTCGGATCCGCAGCAGAACCGCCACCGCGAAAGCGCACAGCGGCGCGAGACCCGAGAGCGCGAACTGCGCGAGACCCGAGACGACGACACCCCCCGGGAGGGTGAACACCACGAGCGACCCCACGGCGTAGAACACCAGCGCGGCAAGAGTGGCGATCCCGAGCTCAGGCCATCCGGGACGGGTCACGCGGATTCCGGCCGATCCGGCCTCGGTGGAAGGCGCCGTTCCGGGGGAATCCTCCGTGCCGGTGCGGGGTGTGCGTTGCTCGCTCATCGAGGCTCCGTCTCGTCGCCCGGACGGGCGATCCGCCTGGGTGACCCGAGCCTCGACTCTGCCCTTGGGGCGAAGTCAAAGCGGACCACTACTCAGGATGAGGAGAGCTCATTGTGTCGGTGGGTGCTGCGAACATGCCGGGATGATCGCGACTCCTGATGACTACTCCTGGTTCTCCCGCGAGCGCTTCCCCGAGCTGGCGGATGCCTACTGTTTCACCTACGTCCGCGGCCTGACGCCTGAGGAACTGGTGACCCGGCTCGGCGTCCGGGTTGAAGACTGCTCTCGCATGACGCTTGATGAGCTGACGAAGAACAGATGCTTCGGTGCCGTCGCCGTCGGCGACTGGGTGCTCATCGTCGAGGCCCTCGGCGGGCTCGGCATCACCGAAGAGATCACCATGCCGCTGTCGGCGGGCACCCGCCTCGTCTCCCACTTCTACCTCGACGTCGACGGCATGGACTACTTCTACTGGATCGACGACGGAAAGATCCGGTTCGAGTTCGCGTACCAGGAAGGCTATTCCCACTGGATCAAAGACGGAAGGATCCAGTTCATGTTCCCGCACCATGAAAGCTACTCAGAGGAGATGCCGGACGAACTCGCAGAGACCCTGGAGCGGATCGACTCCCCCATCTACCCGATCGCCGAGCCCCACGAAGGGCCGGCGTTCCTCCTGGCCGAGCGCCTCACCGGGATCACGCTGACGCCGCAACTGCTGGAGGAGTCCACCTACCTGTGCGGAGTCGTTTCCAGACCGAGGTGAGCGGTGGTGGATCACTTCGCTGCGAGCTTTTGCGGGTTTCACGGGGGCCGGCCATCGGCATGAAAAAGCCTCCCTGAGCCGGCGCGGGGATCCCGTACGAGCCAGGCACTTGACTCGGAACTGGACCGCCGGCGAGCTGTCCTGGGGAGGGCCTTTGTCCTCGATGTAAATTCATCCACCAAGCGAGATATGGAGATGGGAAATATGACTGAGGCGGAGAAGGCCGGCTACGGGCCGGGCCGGGGGCCCGGGGCTCTGGTTCTCTCGGATGACGCGCTCGCGCAGCTGTTCGGCGCTCACCAGATGGGTGCGCTGGCGACGAACAAGCGCAACGGTCATCCTCAGCTCTCCACTGTGGCCTACGTGTGGGATGCCAAAGAACGCATCGCGCGAATCAGCACGACGGAGGACCGGCTCAAGGTACGTCACCTGCGAAGAGACCCCCGGACTGCCCTGTATGTGTCCAGCAGGGACTTCATGTCCTACGTCGTGGCCGAGGGTGAGGCGGAGCTCTCGGCGGTCAGCGCTGTGCCCGGGGATGCGGCCGGACGGGAACTCCTGGGTATGCAGCCGCTCTTCGACCATCCGGAGGACGAGGCCGCGTTCCTTGAGAACATGGTCGCGGATCGGCGCCTGGTGATCAGGCTTTGCGTGTCTCGCCTGTACGGGATCGCCTTGGACGTCCCCTCCAGTGAATAGCGCACGTTGACCCGCTCCACCTGCCCGCAGCGGATCCGAACCGGACATCAAGTCACTATGCCGAGGCCCTGGTCCAGCAGGGTTCAGCTGGTGCCCGTCAGCCCCTTGTCCAGATAGATCAGGTCATCCGGGATACCGAGCCCAGTCAGCGCCTGGCGCTGGATGGTGAGGTCTTGCAGCACGGTTGAGCATCTGGCGTAGCCGATCAGTTCTCCCACCTGGGAAGCGTGCCGTTTACCCCCTCACCGGACAATTTCGCGGACTGGTCTAACGAGACAAAGTTTTCGCAGGTCGCCATGCCAGGCGGCGGATGATCTCGGTGTCTCGTTGAGGAATCGGCTATCGGACGTCGTAGGTGATCTGCACCATGCCGTTGCCGAATCGGCGTTCTCGCTTCAGGGAGAGAGCGGTTCGAAGCCCGTCTGGCAGGACCGGTGTCCCCGCGCCGACGATGATGGGACAGAGCAACAGCTCGATCACGTCGACGAGCCCAAGCCGAAGCGCGCTGTGGGCCAAGGTCGGACCCTCTACTGTCAAGTCCCCGGATGCCTCGGCCCGGGCCCTCTCGATCGCCTCGGCCGTCAGTTTTCGCTCCAGCCGAGTGCGCTTGGTCCAGACCTCGGGCAGGCCGGCCGAGAAGACGACCTTCTGTGCGGCCTGCCACGTGGTCGCGAACGCTGAGGACTCAGGTGACTGGGCGGCAACCGCTGGATCGGTCTCCCACCCCGCCATCGCCTCATACATCCGCCGCCCGTAAAGGTAGGTGCTCACCTCGCCGGCGTCAGCGTTGAGCGCCGAGATGACCTCTTCGTCAGGGACCGCCCAGGAGTAGTCGCCCTGGGCGTCAGTGTGGTAGCCATCGAGAGACGATGCGACCGAGTAGATGATGCGATGCACGAACTCGCCCTTCCTGCCGGGTTCGTAAATGAGACCACAATCGTGAGACTCAAACGACACGTGAGACTCATCGGCTGGACGCTCGCTCGTTCGGAAGGTCGCCGGGGCCCGGGCGCGCGAGCGGCGCTCCGCCACCGTCAGACCGGCCGGGTTTCGCCCCCCAGGGGCGATGCCGTGGTCAGCCAGGCGTCGACTTCGGCCAGAAGCGCCGCCTTGAGCTCCCGAGGGGCGAACGACGCCTCGATCGAAGCACGAGCCAATTCGGCCATGACGTCGTCGCCGTATCCGTGGACCTCACGCAACCGCGCGTACTCGTCGGCCAGCGCCGTCTCGCCGTCGGTGTTGACCGTGACCGCCAGCCCGGCCGCGCGTAGCCGAGGCAGCGGGTGTTCGGCCAGCGAGGCAACGAGCCCGAGCAGGACGTTGGAGGTGGGGCAGACCTCCAGCGGGATTCCGCTCTCGCGTACCCGTGCCACCAGCGCGTCGTCGTCGAGCACCCGGATGCCGTGCCCGAGCCGCTCGGCGTGCCCGACGTCCAGCGCCTCGCGGATGCTGGCCGCGCCGGTCGTCTCCCCCGCGTGGTGCACCAGGTGCAGCCCGGCCTCCCTGGCCGCGTCGAGCACCTCGGCGAAAGGCGTCAGCGGATGGCTCTCGTCGCCCGCCAGCCCTATGCCGATCACCTCGTCGTAGCGGACGGCCAGCTCGTACGTCCGCCACAACCGCTCCACCGGACGCCGCCTGGAGTGGTCGAGCAGTACCCGGCTCCGGATCCCGAACCTGGCGCAGCCTTCGGCCAGCCCGTCGAGCACCGCCTCCAGCGGCATCTCGGGCGCTCCGACCCGCTCCCCGTGTGAGGCGGCGGTGAAGGTCACCTCGGCGTAACGAGTGCCCTGAGCGGCCTCGTCCTCGCAGAACTCCACCGCGATCCGGCGGAAGTGCTCGGACGTGCGCAGCGACTCGCGAACTTTGGCCCGCTGGTCGGCGAACGCGCGGAAGTTCGCGAACGGGCCCTCGGGCTCCGGCGGGCCGCCCAGCTCCCGCACGGTCTCGGGACGTACGGTGCTCTCCAGGTGCACGTGCAGGTGGGCCTTGGGCAGCAGTCGGAGATCTCTCACGTCAGATCATGCTAACGACTCTTGATGATCTTCGACCATCCACGGCAACCCGGCTGAAGATTCGAACTCCGTGCGGGCCACTCCAGCCGTTTGTCGCTCACCGCAGCTGAGCGCGTTTCAGCTTGCGGCGTTCGAGGGCGTTGGGATGGCGGACGACCACGCCTGCCGGGCCGCCGGTGCCGGTGAGGCGGATCAGTGGCGTGCCCGGCAGTCGGTCGGGAGTGGTCTTGTCCCTCAGACCGCCGAGGCCGGGATCCATCCCGCCGGTCTCCACGGCCCAGCCGTCAGGGAGGATGATCGTGACCCCGGCCATCTGGCCGTGTGCTTCCACCTCGACCTCGGGCAGCCGGCAGTCGGCCTGGGTGAAATCGATCTTGACGCCGGCCATGCCGCCGTACGCGCTTACTTTCGCGGGTACCTGCCAGCGCCCGACGCGCGACGCGCCGTGAAGGCCTCCCTTGAGGACCAGTGGCTGTCCCGGGTCCGGCGGAACCACGGGCGGCAGGTCGGCGGTGAGGGGCGTCAGATCGGCGTAGGTTCTGGCGGTCAGCGCCCGTTCCAGCCTCTCGTCGAGCTCGGTCAGGTCGATACGGCCCTCGGTCGCCGCCTCGTTCAGCCGTGTCACCACCGCTTCGCGCTCGGCATGGGAGACGCGCAGTTCACCACGACGGAAGGATTCCGGGTACTCAGCGGTCATGTAGTCGATGATACGGAAATGTGGGTACAAACGCGGCTACTGCCGATCACTGTAAGTCGCGTGGACCGAGGATGAGGCGGTAGCCGCGGGTCACGCGTTCACAGCAACGCAGGCCAGGCAGGCGGCCCTCTCGTCGCGCGATCTGACCGTGCCGGACCGGTCAGGATCTGGTCGGCCACGGCTGCCGGGCCGGCCACCCCCAGATGCGGTGGCTGACCAGCGTGATCGGTCCTTCGGCCGCCCACGGGGGAAGGATCAGCCCCGCTCCGGAGCGGGGCTGGAATCGGCGATCCTCAGGCCGGAGCGGTCGTTGACGGCTCCAGTTGAACCTGTGTCTCGGCGTCGGTGAATCCGACCGAGCGGTACACGCGGATCGCGACGTAGCTCGGATCGGCCACCATGACGAGCGTGTGCGCGTTCAGATGTTCCAGAGCGTGCCGGCCGGCCGTGTACACGAGGGTTCCGGAAAGGCCCTGGTTTCGATGTGCCGGGTGGGTGTCGACGGCCTGGTAGCGCGCGAGCCCCGAACCATCGGTGAACAGGCCGAGCCCGGAGACCATGCGGTCGTTCACGAAGGCTCCGAACCACGCGCCGCACCCGCGTTCCTGCAGTCGGCGCATCGCCGCCAGATTGCGCTGGGCGAACACCCGGTATCCCTCGATGTCGGGACCGGGGTTGGTGGCCTCCTGCAGTGCCAGCGCGGCGGACCAGTCCTCGTCGCCGTCCAGGACGCGGAAGTGAGCGTCACGGTTGGGGCGCGGCGGCGGGTGCACCGCACTGGCCGTCATCACGGTGCTCCGCTCGACACCGAGGCTCGCCGCCGCCAGTTCCTCCGGCTCACCGGCATCGCCGGTGACACCGTCGACACCGAGGGCGACGTGGCCGGCGTCCGGGAACTCGCGGTGGAAGGTGCTCACCCACGAGGCCACCGTTCCGGGGGCCGGCGGGGTGTCCAGCAGGATGAAGTTCCCCCAGTGATAGGTCGGGTTGGCGGGCGTCCGGACAGCCAGGTAACCGTCGCGCCGGTCGACGACGCCGCCTTGCAGCCCGAGCAACATCAGATCACTCTGGTATCCCAACGACCGCACAGCCATGGTCAAACCGTACCGGCGCCCTCATCGCCTCACCAGAACCCAGGTTTTCCAGATCGCCGGCCTGTTGAGCCAGGCCGGGCTGGTCATGCGTGCCCGGCTGCTGCGCGAGCCCAGTGAGAGCACGGAGACGACGCGGCAGGCCTGCCTGCCGGCCCACAGACCGGCATGGCTCCTCGGTCACCGGCTCTTGGCGGGCTCTCCTTCCAGCGCGCTCCTGATCATGGCGAAGCTCTCCGTGATCTTCCCGGCGAGGCCGCGCGGGATCTCAAGGAAACCCACCGTGTCGGCGTCGGCCCAGTAGCAGTAGGTCCCGTCGTCGGTGTTCCGGCAGGAGGCCGCGCCGCGGAGCGGACCGGTTCCCACGTAGACCCAGTCCGTCTGCGGGTTCTCCCTCTCGCGGTCCTGAGCGGTCAGCCAGTCCACGGCGGCCTTGGGATCGGTCACCTCGGCCTGCGACCCGGTGGCGTAGAAGGATTTCAGGCGTGGGGTGTCCTGGTAGAACGTGGTGAGCTGGGTGCCGAGGATCTTGTGGTGCGGCCCGTCCGGGAGCTTGAAGCGTTCCTCGGCGGGGGTCACCGATACCAGGTCCAGTGCTCCGATCGCGGTGGGGAAGGGCGTCGCGAAGGTTCCCGGGGGTTTCGGCGGGTTCTGGGCCGATGAGGCGTCCTCCTGATCCGCTTCGACGGTGAAGGTACATCCCGCGAGAACGCCGACCGCGAGCGTCATGAGGGAGATTCTTGCGATGTTCATGGCGTGAGGATGATCCAGTGGCTTGTGCGCCGGTTGGATCTCTCTGGCACCTGATGGAAATCATCGCGATAGACGGGGCGCGGGTGCACGTATGCAACCTGGAGGCGCTGGACGGAACATCTGTCGTGAAAGTGAAGCCGGTCCTCGGCCGAGGAATCGAGCGCTGAGCCGATACGGGTCACGTCCTGCCGGGGGTGATCCCGCACCGTCGGAGCCGTTCGGCCTCGTCGGTGTGGCCGAGCCGTCTCAGCAGGCCGATCGCCTGGGCCAGAACGTCGGGGCGGCCCAGTTCGGTGGCGCTCAGGTAGGCAAGGACCGCTCTCTCCGCGTGACCGGCCTCGCAGAGCAGCAGGACCGCCCATATCAGGGCGTGCGCGTCACCGGTCTCCGCCCGGGTCCGCAGCCAGGTGATCGCCTCCTGGGTGCGGCCCGTCTCGTGCATCAGGTCGACCGCGTGCGCCAGGGCGTCGGGGTAACCCGCCTCGGCGCGGGCCCGCAGCCAGGTGATCGCCTCCTCGGCCCGATCCAGCTGGTACAGCAGGACGGTGAGCCGCCTGAGGGCGTGGGGGTCGCCTGTCTCGGCGCGGGCCCGCAGCCAGGTGATCGCCTCCTCGGCCCGCTCGGACTCCTGGAGTAACTCGACCGCCTTCCACAGGGCGTCGATGTCGCCGGTCTCCGCCCGGGTCCGCAGCCAGGTGATCGCCTCCTCGGTCCGGCCCACCCGCTGGAACAACTCGACCAGCTGCCAGCAGGCGTCGGTGTTCCCGGCTTCCGCGGCGTGCCGGTAGGCGGCGATCGCCTCTTCGGCCCTGCCCGTCTCCTGAGGCTCGACCGGCCGCCGGCCGTCGCGGACGCGTCCGGCGCCGGCGGCGCGGTTGTGGTCTCCGGGCTGTCCCGCCCCATCGGGGAGAGCAGCGGTCCGGTTGGAGATGTCGGGCGGCCGCCGGAGCTGACCGCCGCTCTCATCGCGGCTCATCACTCATTGCCACTCGTCGCAACATCATCACTCCGTATGGAGCCTGCGGACGGCGAAAATAGACGATATTAAGGTGACATAAGTAATTCTGCCATCTCGCGGAGATCGGTTTTCTGCCCCCCTTCGGTGGGGCAATAATAGATATTTGAGTGTTGCCTAATATATTTTAGGTGATATTTCTGGGATTCGTGGGTGATTTTGCGGGCTCCGCCGGGCCCGTCAGGTTGGCCGACATCCGGGTCAGGACGTCGATCGTGGCCAGGTACTCCTCGGCGCTGATCCCCTCGGTGAGGCGGGCACGATCGGCGTTCACCTGCCGTCGTAACTCCTCGTGCGCCCGGATCCCGGCGGCGGTGAGGGTCGGCCGCTCCGCTCCCTCCAGCCAGCCCCGCTCGCGCAGGTCGTCCGCCACCGGGCGCAGGGAGGGCCGCCGGTCGTCAAGGAAGGGGGCGAGGGCGATGTCGAGGTCGGCGAGGGTGGGGGAGTCGGTGGCGATGACGTTCAGCACCTGCCAGTGGCGGCGGGTCAGGCCCTGGCCGGCGAGGAGGCCGTCGAGGGAGCCCTCGACGAGGCCGTGCAGGTGCTTGATCCAGTAGCCGATGGGACGTCTCTGGCCGGTGATCTCGGAGATGTTCACGGTGCCGCCTTCCCGGGTCGATACATGTACTTTGACAATAACATGTATTAGTACATGTATCATTGGGGCATGGAAGACCCTCAGGTGGCCGCCGTCGAGCGGGCGATGGTGGCGATCCGGCGCAGCCAGACCCGCCGCGCCCTCCAGCGCCTCGCGGGCGACGTCGAGCTCGACCCCGCACTCTTCGGGGTGATCGACGCTGTGGAGGAAGGGCCGGAGGCCGCGACGGTGACCTCCGTCGCCGGTCGGATGGGCGTCGACCAGCCCCGCGCCAGCCGACTGGTGGCCAGGGCAGTCGAGGCGGGGCTGCTGCGCAGGGTGGCCGACCCGGCTGACGGCCGCCGCAGCACGCTGGAGCTCACCGAACTGGGCGCCGGGCACGCCGAGCGGGTCCACCGCTTCCGCCGTGAGGTCTTCGACGCGGCGATGCGCGGTTGGTCCGAGCACGAAAGGCGGGAGTTCGCCCGCCTGCTCACGGCCTTCGTCGCGGAGCTGGGCCGACGCCACCGGGAAGGCTGACTCCTCTTTCCGCGGTGGGTCCGCCGATCAGGCGAGTTCGTCCAGCCGGGCGATGTCGCTCTCGGTCAGCCGCAGGTCGGCCGCGGCGACGTTCTCCTCCAGGTGTGCCACGGAGCCGGTGCCGGGGATCGCGAGGATGACCGGGGAACGGGCCAGCAGCCAGGCGAGCGCCACCTGAGTGCGGGTCGCGCCATGCCGTCCGGCCACCTCGTCGAGCGTCCGCTGCTGCTCCGCGGTGGGCGCCATGCCCGGTGGGGCCTGTGAGGTGTCCAGTCCCGGCCTGAGCATTCCCGCCGCGAGGGGAAAGTAGGGAACGAAGGCGATGCCGTGCTCCTCGCAGGCGGTGAGGACGTCCTCGCTGGCCCGGTCGAAGAGGTGGAACCGGTTCTGCACCGCGACCACGGGGGCGATCTCGCGGGCCTCGGCGAGCTGGGCGGTGGTGACCCCGCTGAGCCCGAGATGCCGGATGAGACCGCGCCGGTGCAGGTCGGCGAGCGTGCCGAAGGAGTCGGCGAAGGGGGTTTCGTCGGGGAAGAGCAGGCCGTCGCCGCCGACTCGCAGATAGACCAGGTCGAGGCGGGCCCTGCCGAGCCGGGACAGGTTCTCCTCGATCTGCTCGCGCAGCTCGGCCGGCGTGGCGGCGGCGTTCCACGACTGCCACTCG
This sequence comes from Streptosporangium sp. NPDC002544, assembly GCF_040295965.1. Lineage (NCBI taxonomy): Bacteria > Bacillati > Actinomycetota > Actinomycetes > Streptosporangiales > Streptosporangiaceae > Streptosporangium > Streptosporangium sp. NPDC002544. The sequence continues at coordinate 54,818 of NZ_JBEOWJ010000027.1, forward strand.
TCCCTGACCACGCCGACCTTGGTGGCGATCACGAGGTCGTCGGGGTAGGGGTGGAGTGCCTCGCGGATGAGGTCGTTGGCCACGTGCGGGCCGTAGAAGTCGCTGGTGTCGATGTGCCTGACGCCGAGTTCGACGGCTCGGCGCAGCACGGCCAGGGCGGCCGCCGGGTCCTTCGGCGGCCCCCAGACACCGGGGCCCGGCAACTGCATCGCCCCGTAGCCGAGCCGGCTGACGGTCGCTCCTTCGGCGAGGCGCAGCGGGCCGCCGGGGGCGGTGGTGGTGCGGTCGGTGGTCATGTGTGATCCCTTCGTGCTGGGTGCTGTGCGGCTGTGGCTCGACCGGAGAGCCGGGCACGGATGGAGGCGGTGGTGATGCCGCCGTCGGGATGGCGTTCGAGCTTGCCGCGACTGGCGAGGTCGTGAACGCCCTGGCGGGTGATGCCGAGCATGGCCGCCGCCGCCGAGGAGGGCACCGCGACGGCGGCCGGATGTCCCGCACGCCGGGCCACGGCCCGGCCAAAGGGGGTCGCCCACCATCCGGCCGGTGGATCAAAGGGGGCGTCACTGGGATACAGGGCGCTGACCAGGCGGATCGCGGTGTACGCGGCGGCCTGGTCGTCCTCCCCCAGCAACACCTCGGCCCACGCCCGGGACTCCGTCACCAGACGCTCCCCGAGCAGTTCGCCGGTGCCGAAGAGGATGTCCAGCGGATCGAGCAGCCTGCTGCCGACGATCCTCCTCAGATCGCCCGCGAGCATCTCGTGCGCTTCGGTCCAGGCGGTCACTGCCCCTCCTTTGCTTGACGTATGACGTCAAGTACTTGTCGCTAACTATCAAGTACTTGACGTCATACGTCAAGCACTTCTCCGGATCTTCGAATGGAGCAGGTGCTCGCGGTGGCGTACGTCGGGGGCGGCCGATCCGGGCGGGGCTCCGCACCCCAACGACGTGAGCCTGCTACGACCGGTCTCCCGGCGGTCCGAAGTTCGCGATCTTCTGCGCCACGGTGCGAGATCGCGTTCTGTGAGCCGCCTTTCCCGGAACGGTATGGGGGCGCGGGCGGCACCCTGCCGGCCACGGCCGACACGGTGCCGCTGACCGGTGCCATCGAGTACGGCCCGGGTATCAACGCCAACGGCATCGCCGAGACCCCCGACGGTAGATCGCTGCTCATCGTGCAGTCCAACACCGGACGGCTGTTCAAGGCCGACCCGGTGACGGGCGTGACCACGTCGGTGGACCTGGGCGGTGAATCCCTCGTCAACGGCGACGGCCTGCTGCTGGTCGGCCGCATCCTGTACGTCGTGCAGAACCGGCTCAACGTCGTGACCGCGGTACGGATGAGCCGGGACGGCTCCTCGGAGCGGGTCGTCGACCGGCTCACCGACCAGCGTTTCGACGTGCCGACCACGGTGGCGAGGTTCGGCGATCGGCTCTACCTGCCGAACGCCCGCTTCACGACGCCACCCGAGCCGAACACCCCCTACGACGTGGTCGGGATCCGCGCGGCGTGGGCACGCTGACCGTCCTGGCGGGCTGCTCGAATCGTGGATCCCCGGCCGGTGTCCGGGCCCCGGTTCGAGCAGCCTCGATCACGCGGAGCCGGTGACAGGGCCGGTGACGGGGCCAGTGACGGGGCCGGTGACGGAGACGAACCCGGAACCGGGACGGTAGTCGGGGGACTGGTGCCTGAAGTAGGTGTTGTAGACCTGGCAGTAGTGACCACCGCGAGCCAGCAGCGTGCTGTGGTCGCCCTCCTCGACGATCCGGCCGTGATCCAGCACGATGATGCGATCGACGTGCTCGATCGTGGACAACCGGTGTGCGATGACGATGGAGGTGCGGTCGGCCAGCACCCGGTCCAGGCCCTCCTGGATCTGGGCCTCGGTCAGCGGATCGACACTGGCGGTGGCCTCGTCCAGGACCACGATCGCCGGATCCTGGATGAGCAGGCGGGCCAGCGCGACGAGCTGGCGCTGGCCCATGGACAGGGCGCGGCCGTGTTCGCCGACGTCGGTCCGCAGGCCGTCGGGCAGGGCGTCGATCCAGTCGCCGCCGCCGACCGCCGTGGCGGAGGCGAGCACCTCCTCGTCGCTCGCCTCCGGCCTCGGGTATCTGATGTTGTCGGCGACAGTGCCGCTGAACAGGAACGGAACCTGTGGAACCGCGCCGATCTGCCGCCGGTACCCGGCCAGATCCAGCGTGCGGATGTCACGATCGTCGATGCTCAACCGGCCGTCCTGGAACTCGTAGAACCGGGTGATCAGCTTGCTGAGCGTCGACTTGCCCGCACCGGTGTGACCGACCAGCGCGACGCTCTCGCCCGCCTCGATGGTGAGGTTGAAGTCCCGCAGGACGGTGCTGTCGGCTTCGTAACCGAACCGGACGTCGCGGAACTCGATGCGGCCCGCCAGCCTGCCGACCGGCTGAGGGGCGGTCTGCACGACCCGGGGTGGCGCGTCGATCAGGGCGAAGACCCGCTCTGACGCGGACAGGCCCTGCTGGAACTGGGACCAGAACGCGGCGATGGAGGTCAGCGGGAACCAGAAGAGCGCGACCCCCTGGAGGAAGAGGTACCAGTCGCCGGCGGACAGACCGCCGGCGAGCACCGTGGTACCGCCCAGTTGGACGAGCGCGACCGTGGCCAGTCCGGCGACGAGAAAGAGCACCGGGAAGATGCCGGAGAAGACGAACCCCTGCCTGAGCGTCACCTGGTAGCTCTGCTCGTTGATGGGCCGGAACTCGTCGTAGACCCGCTGCTCCTGGCGGAAGTTCTTGGCGACGGTGATTCCGCCCATGGTCTCCTGCAGGGTGGCGTTCACCCGGCTCAGCGAGCGTTGCGCCCTGCGGCTGCTGCTGCGGGCGACCCGCCGGAACAGCAGCGCGATGCCCACCACGACCGGCACCACGAGAAGGGTCAGCAGGGCGAGCTCGACGCTGCGCAGGAAGAGCAGGATCGTGACGAAGCCCACCATCAACACCTGGCTGATCAGGTCCATTGTCAGGGTGGAGACGGTCGCGAAGTCATCGGTGTCGGAGGTGACCCGGCTGACGATCTTGCCCGACGGGTTCTCGTCGTAGAACGACAGGTCACGCTTGAGTACGGCGTCGAACGCGTCCTCGCGGAGACGCAGGACGACGTCTCCGGTGACCTTCGCGCTGTACCACTGGCGGATGAAGTTGAACAGCCAGCCGAGTACTCCGGCGAGCAGCAGGCCGACGGTGAGCTGCCAGCCCACATCGGCGATCGTGCCGTCCTCGATCCCGTCCACGCCCCAGCTGACCAGCAACGGCATGGCCGCCTGGGTCAGTGAGAAGAGCACGATCATGATCGCGACCAGGACCATCGAGCCCAGCTTCGGCCGGAAGTAGGACAGGATCCGGCGGAGTAGATCACGATCGTTGTAGGTGCGGTCGTAGTCCTCGGCGTCGAGGCCGTCCATGATGAAGCCCATCAGCCCTGCCCTCCCTGCTCGCCCGCGAGGACCACGCCCGGGTCGGTGGTGCCCGCCAGGTCGACCTCGTCGTAATGGGCGAAGATCCGCCGGTAGAGGCGACTGCGGGCGAGCAGTTCGTCGTGCGTGCCGTAGTCGACCAGCTCGCCTCGGCGGAGCAGCAGAACCTTGTCGGCCCAGCGGATCTGGGAGAGCCGGTGGGTGATCAGGAGCGTGGTGCGCCCGTCGAGAACGCGGTCGACGGCCTGCTGGATCCTGTCCTCCGTGGCGGAGTCGATCGCACTCGTCGAGTCGTCGAGCACGAGGATCGCCGGATCCGTCAGCAGTGCCCGTGCGATGGCCAGGCGCTGGCGCTGGCCACCGGAGAGGGTGATGCCGCGCTCACCGATGACCGTGTCGTAGCCGTCGTCGAGCTCGCCGATGAACTCGGCGGCCTGGGCCTCCTCCGCCGCCTTCACGACGGCGCTCCGCTCCACCTGCTGGCCAAGCCCGAAGGCGATGTTCTCGGCCACCGACCTGGAGAACAGCACGATGTCCTGCTCGATGGTGGAGATCTGGGAGCGCAGCGAGTCGAGGTCCCACTCGCGCACGTCCACGCCGTCCACCAGGATCCGGCCGGCGGTGACGTCGTAGATCCGAGGGACCAGCTTCGTCAGGGTGCTCTTGCCCGAGCCGGTCTCGCCGACGATCGCCACGGTCTCGCCCGGCTGCACGGTGAACGTCACCCCGCGCAACACCGGATCGTCCTCCCCGTAGCCGAACGTCACGTTCTCGAAGCGGATCGCCCCGCTGATCGGTGCGGCGTGGCCGTCGGCGCGTCGCCCGAATTCGGTCTCGGTGTTCATGATGCTCAGGATCCGGCGGGCGGACACGATGCCGAGCTGGACCAGTGAGAAGGTGAAGATCGATATATTGGTCGGGAAACCGATCATGTTCACCAGGCTCATGAAGGCGACCAGCTCGCCGATCGTGATGTCGCCCGCGGCCTGGAGGTAGAGGCCGTGCCAGAGCGCCCCGGCCATCGCGAAGGCGAAGAGCAGGGTCGGCAGGTAACGGGCCTGGACCAGGCCGTTGCGGACGAAGAAGTCGCGATAGCGTCGCGCGCGCGCCCGGAACCGCAGCCGCTCCTGGTCCTCCTGCGCGGACACCTTGATGACCTCGATGCCGCGGACCGCCTCGTTCAGCCCGGCGTTGAGATCGCCGAACTGCTCGCGCATGCGGGTCGCCACCGGGTTGAGCTGCCCCATGTAGTGCCGGAGTGCGAGAACGAAGACGACCGCGAAGACGCCGGGCACCAGCAGCAGCCGCGGGTCGATCGCGGCGATGAAGACCAGGGGCACGAGGCCGGTCAAGCTGGAGTCGACGATCAGGTCGATGCCCGGGGAGATCATGATGGAGAGCTGCCGGATGTCGTTGGCCGCCCGCGCCATCAGGTCGCCGACCCGCTGTCTGTTGTGGAAGGTCTGGCTCTTGCCGAGCAGGCTGACGTAGAGCTCGTCCCTGGTGTCCCGCTCCAGCCGCTTGGCCAGAACCTCGCTGGCCAGGCGTGCGATGAGGTCGAAGGCGCCGCGGGCCAGCACGATCGCCAGCAGTCCCAGCGAGATCAGGCCCAGCTCCCGCGCCCCGCCGCCGTTCTCGCCCAGCACGGTGTCGAAGGCCGCGCCGGTGAGCCCGGGGACCGTGGCGTTGAGCACGACCATGATCAGCGATGCGCCGAGGAATCCGGTCAGCTGGAGCGGATGGCGGCGAACATGGGACCAGAACCAGCGCACCGGACCTCGCCTGTCATGCGGGCGACCGGAGACGGAGAACTCCGAACTGCTGATGGTCACAGGTTCGCTCCCAAGCAGGTCGAGGATGAAAGTCGAACTTGCTTTCTATCACCGGGCGCCGACACTTTCCCATGCATTTTCCCGGCCCCGCCCTGCCCGTCACGGGCGGACACGCGGGCCGGCCCGGATATCAGGATGCCGTCAGGTGAAATCGGCGGGCACCCCGCGCGAGGACCTTCGGAGGGAAATCGTCGTGGCGCACGTCGAGGTCGGGCAGCCCACCTACAGGCGATGACCCCTATGGTCGGTAAGGGACTGGCCGTGCGGGGGCTGCTTGGCGGGTGTCACCCAGCGGACTGGCGAGTGCTCTTTCGAATCCGGTGAGGGCGTTGATGAGGTCGGGGACCTCGAATGCGCGATTACGCCTGCCGATGGTGGTCTGTTTGAGCACGCCCGCCGCCGCGAGCTGGTTGACCGCGTCGTTGGCTCGCTGGGCGGATCGCCCGATCAGGCCGGCGGCGGTGGTGGCCGTGAGCACGGGAGCAGAGGGAAGCACTCGCAGTAGAAGATCGACGGAGGACCCCGCGCGCACTCTCCCCAGCTTTTCTCGCCAGCCCCTTTCGAGGGCGTCGAGTGTCGCGCCGAAACGATCCGTGTCGATACTGGCGCGGGCGGCGTCCGCGACGAATCGATCGAGACAGGTGCCCATGCCCTCCTGGGCTTGCGGAGAGTCGGAGGCTCCCTCGTAACGGTATGCGGTGAGTGCGGAGATGTAGGCATCGGTGTGTGACGCCAGGATGAGACTGATCGGTGGGGCGAAGCGGGGAGCCAATCCTCGACGACGGAGGATCAGGTGGATGAGTGCCCGTCCCGTACGGCCGTTGCCGTCAACGAATGGGTGGATCGTCTCGAACTGTGCGTGTGCGATGGCCGCCTGGACCAGGGCGGGATGGTCGTCTCCTGATATGTACGCGCACAGGTCTTCGAGGAGCGAGTGAACTCTGTCGGGCGGTGGGGGGACGAAGTCGGCGCCGCATGGTGACATGCCGGTTCCGCCAACCCAGTTCTGTTCGGTTCTGATCAGGCCGCCGAAGCGTGCGTCCCGAGTTCCGTTGAGAAGCCTTTGGTGGACTTCCAGGATGTCAGTGACATGTACGGCTGGTGCGTCCGCGAGTTCGAGAGCCGATTCCATCGCCCGGACGTTCCCGAGGACCGCGTGTGCCGTGTCATCGTGTGCCTCTATGCCGGTACGTGATGCCACATCGGCTTTGGCGAGACGCCGTACATTGATCTGCAGGCCCTCGATGAAGGAACTCGCCACAGCTTCGGCTCGTAGGAGGAGCCTGGCCAGCGCTTCAAGACTGATCAGGGCTTGTGGGGATGCGTTCAACTCCACGAGCCGGCGCTCGACGTCGCTCACATCCGCTGCGCGTTGTGCCGTCAGGTTCAGGGGGCGGCCCAGCAGAGGATCGGGAACGTACGCCTTGTAGTGGCACGGTTGGCGTTCCGCTCGTGTGGCACCGCCCGGAGTACCTGGCCAGGACATGGCGATGTACTCGGCCATAAGCGTTCTCCCCCTCCATCCATACGAACGGTTAGATGTTAACCGTTCGTATGGGCGCCAGATGTGAACTCTCTGGATTCGAGATCGGTGAGGGCTCCGGTCCGGTCTGAACGTACGGTGCCGCGACGGCGGAAATCGAAATGTCCGAGAGACCGGCTGGCGGGTACCCCGCGCGAGGACCTAGGAAGGGAATCGCAGTGGGGCACGTCGAGGTCGGCCGGCCCACCTGCGAGCCATGACCCCTTGAACGGTGAACCTGGCCCTCGTTGGGGAGGGGATGTGCCCGGGCTGTCAGGTGCATGCCGGCCACGGGGCGGTGTCGCAGGTGCGGTCGGGAAGTGAAGGACCTTGGCTGCTCATGAGGGGTAGCGCTCCGTCCCGCTTCGCCGGGAAGGATGTCGATCCGCCGTCCTGAGGCAACCTGATCGCGGGATAGGCATGGAATAGGCATGCAGTCTGAGATCAGGAGTGTGATGGAGGAACCGCCACCGGAGCTCCATGCGGTGGCCGATCCGGCCGACGTCATCGTCACCGATTTGTTCATGACCCACCGTCTCGGCCTCGTCCGCTTCGCTTTTCTGCTGGTGGGGGACCAGGAAACGGCCGAGGACATCGTGCAGGATGTTTTCGCGGCGGTTCACCGCCGGTGGAGCCGATTGACCGACCACGGTCAGATGCTGCCCTATCTGCGGACGGCCGTGCTCAACGGTTGCCGCATGGTCCACCGGCGCCGGGCGATCGCCCGGCGTTTCGGTGGTGATCGGAAAGTGCCGTTCTGGTCCGCGGAGGCCGAGGCTTTGCTGGGGGAGACCCGTCGCGAGGTGTTTCTGGCCGTGCGCGCTCTGCCGCGCCGTCAGCGTGAGGCGGTGGTGCTGCGCTACTACCTCGACCTGTCGGAGGGGGACATCGCCGAGGTCATGGGTGTCAGCCGTGGAACGGTGAAGTCGACCACGTCCCGCGCGCTCAAGACGCTCGCTGTGAAACTGGAGGAGGAGCGATGACTTCGCAGATCGAAGACCGGCTCCGCGACGCCTTTACCGCCGGGGCCGGACTGGTGGGTGCCGAGACCCTGCGCTCCGCCGACCAGGCGGTACGGCCGAAGGCCGTTCGTCGCCTTCGCGGATCTCTTCGCATGGCTCCGCTGCTGGCCGCTCTGGCCGTCGTGGTGGTGAGTGTCGCTGTCGCGGCTGGGTTGCGTGGGTCGGGTCCAGTACGGTCCGCGCTGGAAGGTTTGTCCGGCCCTCGTTTCCTGCTGACCGCCGGAAATGACGGGTTGATGGTCCGCGACGCCCACAACGGTAAGATCACCGACCGGGTTGTGATGCCTCGATCCCCGGAGGGAAGCACCCGGGGCGTGCCCGGCGGATATCTGCTCGCCGGAACCGGAGAGGGCAGAACGTTCTACGTCGCCCAGAGCGTGCGGTCCCGCCAGACGACGGTGAGCACCACGTGGTTCTACCGGCTACGGATCGACGGGTGGGGGAAGGTCACCGAACTGGCACGCGATGTGATCCCCCCTGTGACCGGTACGACCGCGTCCTCCCTCGCCGTCACGGACGACGGCACCCGACTGGCCTACAGCGTCGACGGCAAGGTGTGCGGTAAGGACAAGACGCTGCGCTTCTGTCCCGGAGCCCGGCTCACGGTCGTCGATCTGCCAGCCGGGACGACGCGCACCTGGACGACGAGCGCCGCCGGAAACCTCTGGAGCCTGTCGTGGGCGGCCGACCGCCGCACGCTGGGCTTCGTGGTCATGTCTCAGGCCCGGGTCCTTGACACGACCGCCGCCGGTGACACGCTCGGAACCAGCCGGACGGTGGCTCAGGGGGTGGATGCCCCGGAGGCCGCGGCGATCAGCCCGGACGGTCACAGGATGCTGGTCGGCCGTAAGTACCTGTCCGACGGCCGGGGACCGCACCGCTACACGATCGAGGAGTACTCCGTCATGGACGGTCGGAGGATCCGTACGCTTTTCAGCGCGGAGCACCCCGACAGGAACATCCCCTGGTGGAACCTGATCCGCTACGACGCCACCGGGCGCCACCTGCTCTTCAAGGGGAACCTCTACCCGCTGAGCAGGCTGGACGACGGTCAGGTGACCGTCCTCGTCCATCCGGAGCCCTTGGACCCGGGTTTCCCGGATGCCCCACCGCAGGAGATGTCGGCGGCCTGGTAACGCTGGTCCGCCCCGAGTCATGATCACAAACCGCGTGGACGCCTGGCTGCTCCGTGGCATCGGGACCGCCTGATCTCAGGCGGTCCCGCAACCGCCGTACCGGGAAAACGAGGATGCCCGTGGGCGAAAACGACGGGTACCCTGCGCGAGGGCCTAGGAAAGGGAATTGTCGTGGGGCACGTTGAGGTTGGCCATCTGACGTACGTTCTGCCGGACGGGCGGCCGTTGCTGGACGATGTGTCCTTCCGGGTCGGCGAGGGGGTCAAGGCGGCGCTCGTCGGGCCCAACGGGGCGGGTAAGACGACGCTGATGCGGCTGATCGCGGGTGACCTGCAGCCGGTCGACGGGAGCGTCGCCAGCTCCGGCGGCCTGGGGATCATGCGGCAGTTCATCGGCAGCATCCGGGACGGCCGGTCCGTGCACGACCTGCTGGTCAGCGTCGCCCCTCAGCGGGTGCGGGAGGCGGCGGCGAAACTCGAGGCCGCCGAGCTCGTGATGATGGAGCGCGAGGACGAGAAGGCCCAGATGCGCTACGCGCAGGCCATCACCGACTACAGCGACGCCGGCGGCTACGACATCGAGGTGCTCTGGGACACCTGCACGATGGCCGCGCTCGGCATGCCGTACGACAACTGCAAGTACCGCGAGGTCAACACGCTGTCGGGCGGTGAGCAGAAGCGGCTGGTGCTGGAGGCGCTGCTGCGCGGCCCCGACCAGACGCTGCTGCTCGACGAGCCGGACAACTACCTCGACGTGCCGGGCAAGCTCTGGCTGGAGCAGGCGCTCCGCGAGACCCCCAAGACGGTGGTGCTGGTCAGCCACGACCGGCAGCTCCTGGCCAACGCGGCGGACCGGATCATCACCGTCGAGTCCGGCAACATCTGGGTCCACGGTGGGGGGTTCGGCGGCTACGCCCAGGCGCGCAGGGAGCGCAACGAGCGCCTCGACGAGTTGAAGAAGCGCTGGGACGAGGAGCACGCCAAGATCAAGCGGCTGGTCCTGATGCTCAAGCAGAAGGCCAAGTACATGGACACCATGGCCGCCGCCTACCACTCGGCCCAGACCCGGTTGCGCAGGTTCGAGGAGGCCGGGCCGCCGGAGGCGGCGCCCAAGGAGCAGTTCATCAGCATGCGGCTGAAGGGCGGCCGGACCGCCAAGCGGGCGGTGATCTGCGAACGGCTTGAGCTCACCGGCCTGATGAAGCCGTTCGATCTGGAGATCTGGTACGGCGAGCGGGTCGCGGTGCTGGGTTCCAACGGCTCGGGCAAGTCGCACTTCCTGCGCCTGATCGCCGGGGAGGAGGTCAGGCACACCGGGGTGGCCAGGCTCGGCGCCCGGGTCGTTCCCGGGCATTTCGCTCAGACGCACGCCCGTCCAGAGCTCATCGGCCGGACGCCCTGCGAGATCGTCATGACCGAGCACGCCCGGCTCAAGAACGAGGCGATGAAGGCGCTGTCCCGATACGAACTGGCCGGAACCATCGCCGAGCAGCGCTTCGAGACCCTCTCCGGCGGCCAGCAGGCCCGGCTGCAGATCCTGCTGCTCGAACTGTCCGGCACCACCCTGCTGCTGCTGGACGAGCCGACGGACAACCTCGACCTGGCCAGCGCCGAGGCTCTCCAGGAAGGGCTGGACGCCTTCGACGGGACCGTGGTCGCCGTCACCCACGACCGTTGGTTCGCCGATGACTTCGACCGCTATCTGGTCTTCGGTGCCGATGGAAAGGTCTACGAATCATCCGAACCGGTATGGGATGAGACCAGGGTGGTCCGCCAGAGGTAAAGACTCGGGTCGTTCCCGGCGCGTCGGAGTGGGAGGGGTACCGCCACCGGTTATCACGGCTAGGTGACGCACAGCACCCGAATCGTCGGCGCCCTCGCCCTCCTTCTCCTCATCGGAAGTGCCGGATGCACCGATGAGGAGGAGAAGCAGAAGCGGGCCGCCGCGCTCCAGCCGATCGCAGTCAGGGAGCAGGCATCGTCCATCGTCAAGGGTGACGATGGGTATGTGGTGAACTGGGCAGGAGTGCTGGCCAACACCAACCCGTGGCACTTCGGCGAGCACATCGTGGCCACCGTGGTGGCCAAGAACGCCGAGGGCAAGGAGGTGGTCCGGCTGGAACAGCCGCTGGACGCGGTGCCTCCCGCCGGAACCCTGCCCTTCACCGGCCAGGTGGTGACCCAGGACAAGCCCGCCGCCGTGAGCATCGCGTACCGCCCGGCCCGCTGGCACCTGGCCGGCCGGATCGTCTCGGCCTTCCAGCCCTTCCCGGTCCGCGGCGTGCTGACCGACCGCACCGCCGACGGCAACTATCTCGTCACCGGCTACGTCGGCACCCCGTACGTGATGCCGACCCGTAGCCTGGCCGTCACCGCGCTGCTGCGCGACAAGCGGGGCAAGCTGCTCGGCGGTGGGAGCACGTTCGTGGACAACCTCCAGGCGGGTGAGAACCGCCGGTTCATCCTGCAGATCAAGAGTGTCCAGAACACCCGCGACATCGCCTCCGCCGAGGTGACCGCGCGCACCTGGGGGTCGAGCAGCCGCCCCTTCGAACAGCTCGCCCTCGGCGGCGCGCTGCCCCTGCACACGGTCAAGCCGAAGATGCCCCCGTTCGCCAAGGACCGGGGCAGGCAGGCCCCGCTCGCGAACGCCGGCCACCCGTGATCGGGAATCCTCTCCATGACATACCGATAAGCGCGATTAATTCAGCTAAATGGCTATTCTTCAACATTTATGACTACGGGTCGCGGGGGATGGTTTACTGGATTCATTGACTCCACGGAGACAGTTGGAGTCACTGTGAAGAAATTGCTGGAACTTATAGTTGTCAACCGTTTACCTTCGGTTGCATGACTGACGGTGTCCTGGTCGAAGCACTGCGCGCGAGGGAACCCGCGGCCCTTTCCGGCCTCTACGACTCGTATGCGGAAAGCGTCTACCGATACTGCCATTCAATGCTCGGCACCTCGGCGGGTGCGGAACCGGCGTTCCTCGACACCTTCGTCGCGGCCGAGGCCCATATTCACGCGCTCGCCGACTCCCGTCGGCTGGAGGCGTGGCTGTACGCACTCGCTCGGGGGGAGTGCGTACGGCGCGATCCTGCCGGGGAGCCTGACCCGCAGGTCCCCGTTCCGGCGGACGCCGGTGAGGCGGACCTGCGGGTGATGGCGTGGAACGCCACCCGGAGCCTGTCGCCCGAGGACCGGGAGGTCCTCGACCTGAGCTGCCGGCACGGATTCGGGCCCGTCGACCTCGCCGCGGTCCTGGGCGTCACCACCAAGGTCGCGGCCGCGCGGTACGAATCGGCGAGGGGGCAGCTGCGCGACGTCGTCACCGCGGAGGTCCTCGTCCGCAAGGGGCCCCACGACTGCGCGAGCCGGGCCCGCATGCTGACCGGCTTCACCGGCGAGCTCACCGCGCGGACGCGCGAGCGGGTGATCCGCCACGTGACCCGGTGCGACACCTGCGCCCCGCACCGGGTCAGGCAGGTCTCCGCGGCCAAGGTCTTCGACCTGCTCCCGGTGGTCGCGCCGCCGCCGACGCTGCGCGCGCGGGTGATGGACTGCTTCACCGACCCCGCGCGGATCCCCTACCGGCACGACGTCGCCCACCGGGTCGGCCCCCTCGACGGTGCCGGGTTTCCCGCCGGTACGGCGCGCGGAGGTCGTCGCCGGCCCTACGTGATGGCCGGTACGGCGGCCGCGGTCGCCGCGTCGGTGGCGCTCGCTCTGCTCCTCACCCAGACCACCCTCCGGTCCGAAGACGCGAGCCCCGGTGTCGCCTCGGAGGTGTTCTCGGCGGCGGCGGAGCCTCCGGCCGCCCAGCGGCCGGATGAGCACCAGAGGCCGGGGGAGTACCGCGGCTCCGAGGAGCCCGGCCGGTCAGGGGAGCGCCGACGGGTGGACGCGCCGCAGGCGCCGGCGCCCGTCCGCGCGGAAACGGCCGTCGGGTGGACCGGCTCGCCCGGAGTGACGGAGCCGGTCGGCGTCACCAGGCCCGGCCCCGAGATCGACCGTCGGGTGCCGGTGCCGGGCCCGACCGGCCACCCGGCGGAGACCCCGCCCCCACCACCGGGCAACGGGCCTTCGACCGGCGGGCCTTCGACCGGCGGGCCGTCGGGTGGCGGGCCGGTGTTGCCGGGGGCTCCCGGGGCCGGTGCGCCGGACAGCCGCCTCCCGCACCGTGACCACCACGGACACCGATCCTTCCCCCCTTGCCGCGACACACAGCGATCGACGGACCCGGGCGGCCCGCAGGCGAGCCCGGCACCTTGGCGGGGCGGCCCGAGGCCCCCGCGAGGAGAGCACAGGCCACCCCGGGTGACCCCCCGGCCCCCTCAGGTGGCTCCAGGACCTCCGCAGGCGGACCCCCGGCCGCCATGGGCGAATCCTCGGCCGCCGTATGCCGGTCCCATGCCGCCGCTCGCCGATCCGCAGGCTCCGTCCGCCGGCCCCGGGCCGTCGCGGGGAGACCTGAGACCTCCGCGTTCCGGGCCGCGGGGAGACCTCGGCCGGCCGGGGGCCGCTCAGCGGCGGTCCCCGGACGCCTCCCGGCCGGCATTCACCGGATCGAATCCCGCTCCACCCCCGCCGCCCGGCTCTCCCGCGTTCTCCGGCCCTTCCACCTCACCGGAAGGGCCGGTCACGCCCCTCGCCGAGCGGCCTCCGGGCGGCAGGACGCCGGCCGTCTGAGCGTCGAGACGCTTTCGGCATCCCTTCGGCGGTACGGGCCGAGCCCCTCACGAGCGGCGGTATTGTGGCGGGCGGTGACTACGTGGCGTGAGTGCCATGTGTGCGTAGAGTGACGAATGGGAATGTTGAGGTAGGCCGCCTGGCACGCGGCGACGCGCCGCGTTCCGCGGTGAGACCGCGGCAAGCGGTGTTTCAGGGGGACTCCGGGGGGAGACGCATGCATTCAGTCAGACGGCGCCGCCATGCCGCCGCAGTGGCGGGCCTGGCCTGCTGCCTGATCGCCGGACAGGGGCTCCCCGCCGGCGCCGTGCCCGGCCGGTCGGGACCGGCCGACGACGCCGCGCCCGGCGGCGTGACGGGCCCGTCGGCCGACGAGGTCGCCGAGGCACGGGCCATGGCCCGCGAGCGTGGTGAGAGGCTCGGCGAGACCACGGTCCTGGTCGCCGAGGCACGGGCCAGGCTGGAGGAGCTCGTCGCCGACGCGGAGAGGCTCGTCGAGTCGTACAACGGGGAGCTCGTCAAGACGGCTCGCGCCAAGGAGCTCTCCGCCCAGGCGGCCGAGCGGGCGAAGACCGCCGGCTCCCAGGTCGCCAAGGCCCGAGAGGCGGTGGCCGCGATCACCGCCCAGAGCTACGGCGGGCTGGACATCGCCCAGCCCATGATGGCCATGATGACCGGCAACGGCGGACCCACGGACGACGGCTACCTGCGCAGGGTCAGCATTCTGGCCCACATGGGTGGGGGGCAGGCCGAGACGCTCAAGCAGCTGCGGGAGTCCCAGGAGGTCTTCGCCATCCTCCAGGCCCAGGCGGAGGACGCGTACGCCGAGCAGCGGGAGGCGCAGGCGGAGGCCGAGGAGGCGAAGCAGGCCGCGGAGGAGGCCGTCGCCAGACAGGTCGACGAGACCCGGCGGATCGAAGAGGAACAGGCGCGGCTGGAGAAGCTGGCCGACGAGGCACGGAGTACGGCCGAGAAGCTCGCCAGGGAACGCGAGGTGGCCCTGGAGCAGGCCAGGATCGCCAGGGAGAACGCCGAGCGTGCCCGATACCAGGCGGCCGCGATGCGCCGCGAGGCGGCTCGGATGGGAGTGGCCTCGGGGGAGCCCGTATCGCGCTGGGCGCTCAACGTGACCGCCGAGTCGGCCAGGGGCGACATCGCCGCCGACTGGGCGCTCACCCAGCTCGACAAGCCGTACGTGTGGGCGGCCGACGGGCCGGCCGCCTACGACTGCTCGGGGCTGACCATGCGGGCCTGGGAGCGGGTCGGGATCGACATGGACCACTGGACCGGCACCCAGTGGACCTCGGGCCCGCACGTGCGGCTCAGCGAGCTCCGCCGGGGCGACCTGCTCTTCTACGGGCAGGTCACGGGGAATCCCGGAGACATCCACCATGTGGGGATCTACGTCGGCCGGGGGCTGATGGTGCACGCCCCGCAGACGGGGGACGTGGTCCGGGTCGCGCCGATGTGGCGCAGCGACCTCATCGGCGCGACCCGCCCCGCGTGAGACCTGTCCGGTGTGACGGCTCAGCAGTGGTTCAGCGGCACTGAGCCGTCACCCGTGGCGGCTCAGTGCTTGTCGGAGGCCTCGTCCTGGGCGCGCTTGATGGAACGGACGATCTCCTCCTCGGCCTCCACCCTGCCGACCCAGTTGGCGCCCTCGACCGACTTGCCGGGCTCCAGGTCCTTGTAGACCTCGAAGAAGTGCTGGATCTCCAGGCGGTCGAACTCCGGCACGTGGTGGATGTCGCGGATGTGCTCCATCCGGGGGTCGGTGGCGGGGACGCAGAGGACCTTGTCGTCGCCGCCCTTCTCGTCGGTCATGCGGAACATGCCGACCGCGCGGCACTTGATCAGGCAGCCGGGGAAGGTCGGCTCCTGGAGCAGCACCAGGGCGTCGAGGGGATCACCGTCCTCGCCCAGCGTGTCTTCGATGAAGCCGTAGTCGGCGGGGTACTGCGTGGAGGTGAAGAGCATGCGGTCGAGCCTGATGCGGCCTGACTCGTGGTCCACCTCGTACTTGTTCCGTTGCCCCTTGGGAATCTCAACGAGAACGTCGAACTCCACCGCGTTTCCTCCACTCAGACCCCCGGGCACCCCCGGTTGGGCGTTAATGTCTCGTAGGCGTTTTATGCCTTTTGGCTACTGACGATGAGAGGTCGGCGACGTAATGGTAATGCGGCGTGAGCGGTGGGTGGCTTTGGTCACTCTCGTCCTGCTGCAGATTTTCGTCGTCGCGGCCGGGGCACACCTGATCACCAGCGGTGTGCTGGTCAAAGGTGAGTCCGAGCGTGTCGCGTCGGCGGCGCCGCCCCCCGTCCCGGTCATCACCTCGGGTCCGGTGCTGGCCGCGGGGGGGAACGGACCTCTCCCCGCCAAGGGTACTTTGGCAGGGCGGTTGACCGAGGCGTTGGGGGACCCCGCTCTGGGCGGAAGCGTCGGAGCCGTGGTCATCGACGCGGAGACGGGCGCCATGCTGTTCGGCAGCCACGAGAGCAAGGGCATCACTCCCGCCTCCACCACCAAGGTCGTCACCGCTGTCGCCGCGCTGGCCTCGCTGGGGCCCGACACCACGCTGAGCACCCGGGTGGTGCGGGGCTCCTCGCCGGGCTCGATCATCCTCGTCGGCGGCGGCGACCCCACCCTGGCGAGCCCGAGAACGGCGGCCGGCCAGGTCTATCCCAGGCCCGCCTCGCTCGCCACCCTCGCCTCGCGCACCGCCAGGGCGCTGGCGGCGGCGGGGACGTCCAAGGTGACGGTGGCCTACGACGACTCCCTCTACGTGGGGCCGCGCACCGCCGCGTCGTGGAAGCCCGGCTACGTGCCCGAGGGCAGCGTGGCCCCCGTCACCGCGCTCATGGTCGACGAGGGCAGGATCTCCAGCGGCGACCAGAGAACCTCCGACCCCTCCCGCGCGGCGCACAGCGCGTTCGTGTCGCTGCTGTCGAAGTACGGCATCACGGTTTCCAAGTCCGCCAGGCGGTCCACGGCGCCGGCCGGTGCCAAGGAGATCGCCAGGGTCGAATCCGCGCCGGTCTACGCCCTGGCCGAGCGGGCGCTCACGCTCAGCGACAACGACCTCTCCGAGGCGCTGGCCAGGCACGTGGCGATCAAGGAGGGCGAGCCCGCCTCCTTCGACGGCGGCGCCCGGGCGGTCGGCAAGGTGCTGGCCAGGCTCGGCGCCGACAAGGGCGTGCGGGTCTTCGACGGCAGCGGGTTGTCCCCCAGGAACCGCATCACCCCCGAGGCCCTGGCCCGCCTGGTCGCGGTGGCGGCCTCCCCGGCCAACCCCGGCCTGAACCCGATCGTCAGCGGCATGCCGGTCGCCGGCTTCAGCGGCACCCTCGGGCACAGGTTCGACAAGACGCGCTCCGCCTACGGGCTCGTCCGTGCCAAGACGGGCACCCTGGACGGGGTCAACACGCTGGCGGGTATGACCACCACGCGTGCCGGACGCCTGGTGACCTTCGCCTTCATGGCGGACGACGTCCCACCCGGCTGGGGCAAGGCGGAGGCGGCCCTCGACAGGCTCGCGGCGGCGGTGGCCGCCAGTTGATCAAGGGTTCCGGGTGCGCGGCCCGGGAAGGGAGCACGTACGGTGGACGGTATGCAGGTGATCGACTGGGATCTTGCCGTAGCGACCGGAACGCGCCTGGTGCGCCCCGGGCCGCAAGTGAGCCGAGAGGAGGCCCGGCAGGCCGTCGCTGATCTGCGGCGGCTCTCGCGCGAGGCCGAAGGGCACGTCCGCGAGTTCACCCGAATCGACACCGAGACCGCGCCGCAGCCCGCGACCGTCGTCGACAGGCCCGGCTGGATCAAGGCCAACGTCGACGGGTTCCGGGTGGTGCTGGAGCCGCTCACCGAGCGGATGGCCGCCCGCGGTGGCCAGACGCCGGCGATCGTGGGCGCGGTGGGCTCACGCGTCACCGGGGTCGAGGTGGGTGCGGTGCTGGCCTTTCTCGCCTCCCGTGTCCTCGGGCAGTACGAGCTGTTCCTGCCGCCGGACCCGACCGGCCAGGCGGCCACGGGGCGCCTCACCCTGGTGGCACCCAACATCGTCCACGCCGAGCACGAGCTCAACGTCAACCCGAGTGACTTCCGTCTCTGGGTCTGCCTGCACGAGGAGACCCACCGGGTGCAGTTCACCGGGGTCCACTGGCTGCGCGAGTACGTCAGGACGCAGACGACGGACTTCCTGCTGGCCTCCGACATCGACCTGCCCGCCCTGCTGGAGCGGCTCCGCTCGGCCGCCGGCACGTTCACGGACGTCATCAGGGGCGGCGAGGGCAATCTGATCGACGCGATCCAGACGCCCGAGCAGAAAGTGATCCTCGACCGGCTCACCGCGGTGATGACCCTGGTCGAGGGGCACGGCGACTACGTCATGGACGCGGTCGGCCCCTCGGTGGTCCCCTCGGTCGCCGACATCCGGGCCAAGTTCCACCACCGCCGCGAGGGTGGTTCCCGCTTCGACCGCACGATCCGCAAGCTGCTCGGCCTCGACCTCAAGATGAAGCAGTACGCCGAGGGATCGGCCTTCGTCCGTACCGTCGTGGGCCAGGTGGGCATCGACGGCTTCAACAAGGTCTGGACCTCGCCCGAGACCCTTCCCACCCAGGGAGAGATCTCCAAGCCCGAGCGGTGGATCGCCAGGGTGATCGACGCCCCGGCCATCTCCGAGGCCGGCGGCACTCCCGGCTGAGGCGTCCGTCCCCCGGGAGGCCCGGGAGAGCCCAGGGGGACACGTGGGGGACGGCGCCGCCTCGCGCGGTGCCGCACCCCCGTCCGAGGCCGGAGAATGGCGAGCATGGGTCCGCATCCCGCCGTCGCAGACGTCCGCCGTGCCGTACGGCACGCGCTGGGCGACCTGGAACCGGGCGAGCTGGTGCTGGCCGCGTGCAGCGGTGGCGCCGACTCCCTGGCCCTGGCCGCCGCGCTGGGTTTCACCGCGCCCAGGGCCGGGCTCCGCGCCGGTCTGCTGACCGTCGACCACGGCCTGCAGGCAGGCTCCGGGGAGCGCGCGGCCGACGTGGTACGGCTCGCGCCCGGTCTGGGGCTCGACCTCGCCGAGGCGCTCGCGGTCTCCGTCGGCACCTCGGGAGGCCCTGAGGCGGCGGCCAGAGCGGCCAGGTACGCGGCTCTGTCACAGGCCGCCGAGCGGTTCGGGGCGGCGGTCGTGCTGCTCGGGCACACCAGGGACGACCAGGCGGAGACCGTGCTGCTCAGGCTGGCCAGGGGGAGCGGTACCCGGTCGCTGGCCGGGATGCCCGCGCGGACCGGTGTCTACCGGCGGCCGCTGCTGGGGCTCGGCCGCGCGACGACGGTGGCGGCCTGCGCGGCGCTCGGCCTGTCCCCGTGGGACGATCCGCACAACCTCGACGCCCGCTACGCCCGGGTCCGGGTCCGCGAGCGGCTGCTCCCCGCCCTGGAGGACGAACTCGGCCCCGGCGTCGCCGAGGCGCTCGCCAGGACCGCCGACCTCTGCCGTGACGACGCCGACGCGCTCGACGCATGGGCCGCCGAGGTCTACGCCCGCGTCGCGGTACGAGATTGCGCTCTTAGCGATATCGGAGTGGTGACGATGGCCGTACGGGACCTGGAACGCCTTCCCGCGGCCGTGCGCCGCAGGGTGCTGCGGAGAGCGGCGATCGACGCGGGGGCGCCGCCCGGCACTCTCGCGGCCTCGCACGTCCTGCAGGTGGACCGTCTGGTCACACAGTGGCGGGGACAGCGGCGGATAGAGGTGCCCGGGGGGGTGGGGGCGATCCGCCGGTATGACACCCTGATACTCGCCAGACAGTCAATCAGCCCCGTTTCGTAAGGAAAATCCCAGGTGGACGCAGCCGACATGGGCAAGGACCTCTCGAAGGTCCTCATCCCCGAGGAAGAGCTCCAGGCCAAGATCAAGGAGCTCGCGAGCCGGATAGACGAGGACTACGCGGGCAGGGATCTGCTGATCGTGGGCGTGCTCAAGGGCGCGGTCATGGTGATGGCGGACCTGGCGAGGGCCCTGCACGTGCCGGTGCAGATGGACTGGATGGCGGTGTCGTCCTACGGAGCGGGCACCAGGTCGTCGGGCGTCGTGCGGGTGCTCAAGGATCTCGACACCGACATCGCCGGCCGTCACGTGCTGGTCGTCGAGGACATCATCGACTCGGGCCTGACCCTGTCGTGGCTGGTGCACAACCTGAAGTCGCGCAACCCCGCCTCGGTGGAGATCTGCGCAGCGCTGCGCAAGCCGGACGCGGTCAAGGTGCCGATCGACGTCAAGTACGTCGGTTTTGACATTCCCAACGAGTTCGTCATCGGTTATGGCCTCGACTACGCCGAGCGCTACCGCAACCTCCCCTTCATCGGAACTCTCGCGCCGCACGTGTATGGAGCGGAGTGAAAAGTACGCCCTGCGCGAAGTGTGTCATTCACAAACGCGACATTGCCCATAGCGGCGGGGAACACGGACCTACCTGACGTACGTTGGTAGGGAAAGCCGGTGCTGTCCGCGCGGTGACCCCGCACGCCACGCCGGTGTACCTTCGGACGACCGAAGAGGTGGCCTCCGCCGCTTTCGGACAGTCAGTTGGAGCGGTTAGGGATACCGCGAACCCCGGGTCCGCCCGGGGTTGCCAGGCTCTGGTCAGGAAGGGACGGGCCCGCCGGGGTTCCGCATCGGATGGATCTCAAGCGATTTACACGTGGGCCACTGCTGTGGATCCTGGGCATCGTCGTTCTGCTGCTTCTCGTCACCACCATGTGGGGCGGCGACGGCAACTTCGAGAAGAGAGACACCTCTCAGATCATCAGCTGGATCGATGAGGGCAAGGTCTCCAACGCGAAGATCATCGACAAGGAACAGCGCATCGAGGTCACGCTGACCGACGGCAAGCGCTACTACTCCTCGTGGGTGACCGGCCAGGGCGTTCAGCTCGCCGACCAGCTCCAGACCGCGGTCGGGGCGAAGAAGCTGGACAAGGGCTACAACGTCGACGTGCCCAAGGAGAACTTCCTCCTCAGCCTCCTGGTGAGCTTCCTGCCGATCGTCTTCATCGTGCTGATCTTCCTGTTCATCATGAACCAGATGCAGGGCGGCGGCTCCCGGGTGATGAACTTCGGCAAGTCGAAGGCCAAACTCATCACCAAGGACACTCCGAAGACCACCTTCGCCGACGTCGCGGGTGCCGACGAGGCCATCGAGGAGCTCCAGGAGATCAAGGAGTTCCTGCAGGCCCCGGCCAAGTTCCAGGCGATCGGCGCCAAGATCCCCAAGGGTGTGCTGCTCTACGGCCCGCCGGGAACCGGTAAGACCCTGCTCGCCAGGGCCGTCGCCGGTGAGGCCGGGGTGCCGTTCTACTCCATCTCCGGTTCCGACTTCGTGGAGATGTTCGTCGGCGTCGGCGCCTCGCGAGTCCGCGACCTGTTCGAGCAGGCCAAGGCGAACGCTCCGGCGATCATCTTCATCGACGAGATCGACGCGGTGGGCCGCCACCGCGGCGCCGGTCTCGGTGGTGGTCACGACGAGCGCGAGCAGACGCTGAACCAGCTCCTCGTCGAGATGGACGGCTTCGACGTCAAGGGCGGCGTGATCCTGATCGCCGCGACCAACCGGCCCGACATCCTCGACCCGGCGCTGCTGCGCCCCGGCCGTTTCGACCGCCAGGTCACCGTCGACCGCCCCGACCTGGAGGGCCGCAAGGGCATCCTCAAGGTGCACGGTCGCGGCAAGCCGTTCGCCGAGGGCGTCGACCTCGACATCATCGCCCGCAGGACGCCCGGTTTCACCGGCGCCGACCTGGCCAACGTGATCAACGAGGCCGCGCTGCTCACCGCGCGGGCCGACCAGAAGCTGATCACGATGGAGCTCCTTGAGGAGTCCATCGACCGCGTGATGGCCGGTCCCGAGCGCAAGTCCCGCGTCATGTCGGACCAGGAAAAGAAGATCATCGCGTACCACGAGGGCGGTCACGCCCTGGTCGCGCACGCGCTGCCCAACTCCGACCCGGTCCACAAGATCACGATCCTGTCCCGCGGACGCGCCCTCGGCTACACGATGACGCTGCCGATGGAGGACAAGTTCCTCGCGACCCGCTCGGAGATGATGGACCAGCTCGCGATGCTGCTCGGTGGCCGCACGGCTGAGGAGCTCGTCTTCCACGAGCCCACCACCGGTGCCTCCAACGACATCGAGAAGGCCACCTCCATCGCCCGCCGCATGGTCACCGAGTACGGCATGAGCGAGCAGCTCGGCGCCCGCAAGTTCGGCAGCGGCAACGCCGAGGTCTTCCTCGGACGTGAGATGGGTCACGAGCGCGACTACTCCGAGAAGATCGCCTCCACGATCGACGAGGAGGTCCGCCGCCTCATCGAGTCGGGCCACGACCAGGCCTGGGAGATCCTCGTCGAATACCGCGACGTGCTCGACAACCTGGTGCTGGAGCTGATGGAGAAGGAGACCCTCTCCCGCGAGCAGGTCCTGCAGATCTTCGCCCCGGTCGTCGTCAAGGAGAAGAGGCCCTCCTACTCGGGTTACGGCAAGCGGCTGCCCTCCAACCGCCCGCCGATCCTGTCCCGCAAGGAGCAGTCGGGCAACGGCTCGCTTCCCCCCGGTGAGCAGGTGACCGAGGGTAACGGTATCCTTCCCAACGGATCGGGCCAGCCCGACTCCGTGCAGAGGGACGGGAACTGAGTGTGAGTGTCAAGCCACTTCCGGTCGACACGGTCCGGCTGGAGAGTGCGGTCCGCGAGATCCTCATCGCCATCGGTGAGGATCCCGACCGCGACGGTCTCCGGGACACCCCGGCCCGGGTCGCCCGTGCCTACGCGGAGCAGTTCGCCGGGCTGGGGCAGACCCCCGAGGACGTCCTGACCACGGTCTTCGACGTCGACCACGACGAGATGGTGCTGGTTCGCGACATCGAGGTCTACTCGACCTGCGAGCACCACCTCGTGCCGTTCCACGGCGTGGCCCACGTCGGCTACATCCCCAACGAGAAGGGGCAGGTCACCGGCCTGTCCAAGCTCGCCCGCCTGGTCGACGTCTATGCCAGGCGTCCCCAGGTGCAGGAGCGGATGACCTCCCAGATCGCCGACGCGCTCATGGACGTGCTGGAGCCGCGCGGGGTCATCGTCGTGATCGAGTGTGAGCACCTCTGCATGACCATGCGGGGCGTCCGCAAGCCCGGTGCCAAGACGATCACCTCGGCGGTGCGCGGAAGCTTCCGCGACAGCGACAGGACCCGCGCCGAGGCGATGGCCCTGATCATCCGCTGATCTCGCAGAGCATCCACGGAACCCCGTCCGGACCGCCCTTCGGCGGCACGGACGGGGTTCCGCGTTACCGCCCAGAGAAATCCCCCAAGCCAACCTTGATCCGGCTAATATCGCCATACCCGGCAGGACCGGGTGCTCTGTGATCTTCGGATCGCGGCGGACACGCCCCAGGGTCCCCCCGGAGGAGGACGCATGCAGGCCGGACACCCCGACCGAAGGCCGTCCGCTCCGTGACGGGTGTACGAATTCGTGGTGGCACAAGCCGGACCCGCGAGACGGACGGACGGTGCACAACGCCTAGGCTTGTCCGCATGACTACGTGGAGTGTGCCCGGGCTGCCGGACGTGGGCCGGTGTCTCGTGATGGGCGTGGTCAACGTGACTCCCGACTCCTTCTCCGACGGCGGCCGATGGTTCGACCCCGCGGAGGCCGTGCGTCACGGCCTGGAGTTGGTCGAGCAGGGGGCCGACATCGTCGATGTGGGGGGCGAGTCCACCAGGCCGGGCGCCGCGAGGGTGCCGCTGGAGGAGGAGGTGGCCAGGGTCGAGCCGGTCATCAGGGAGCTGAGCCGCGCGGGGGTCGCCGTCAGCGTCGACACCATGCGGGCCGAGGTGGCCCAGGTGGCGGTGGAGGCCGGGGCGAAGCTGGTCAACGACGTCAGCGGAGGGCTGGCCGACCCGGCGATGCCCAGGGTCGTGGCCGCCTCCGGCGTGCCGTACGTGGTGATGCACTGGCGGGGGCACAGCCACGCCATGCAGGACAGGGCCGTGTACGGCGACGTGGTGACCGAGGTCTGCCAGGAGCTCACCAAGCGGGTCGAGTCCGTGCTGGCCGAGGGGGTGGCGGAGGAACAGATCGTGCTCGACCCGGGGTTGGGTTTCTCCAAGAACCCCGACCACAACTGGGCTCTGATCGCGGGCCTCGACCGGCTCGCCGAGCTGGGCTATCCGCTGCTCGTCGGGGCCTCGCGGAAACGGTTCCTGGGGCGCCTGCTGGCCGCCCCGGACGGCACGCCTCGCCCTTTCAGCCGCAGTGACGACGCCACGCTCGCCGTGACCGCCCTCGTCGCCCAGGCGGGGGCCTGGTGCGTGCGCGTGCACGATGTCCGCCCGAACGCGGACGCCGTCCGTGTGGCTGCCGCAGTTCAGAGAGCGAGACCATGAGCGTCGACACCACCGCCGTCGAGACGGTCAACCAGGCCTTCTACACCGCCATCGAGGACGCCGACCTCGACAAGATGACCGAGATCTGGGCCGAGGACATCGATGGCGAGCAGGTGAGCTGCGTGCACCCCGGGTGGCCGATCGTGAACGGCCGGCAGGAGGTGCTGCGCTCATGGGCGCTCATCATGGCCAACACGCCCTACATCCAGTTCGTGCTGACCGACGTCCGGGTCATGGTCCTGGGCGACGTCGCCATCCTCACCTGTGAGGAGAACATCCTCACCGCGGGAGACGAGGGTGATTCCAGCTTCGCCGCGGGCAAGGTGGTGGCGAGCAACACCTTCGTGCGTACGTCCGCGGGGTGGCGGCTCTGGCTGCACCACGGCTCGCCCGTGCTGCAGGGTGACGACGACGAAGAGGAAGAGGAGGTGGCGTGAGCGAGCGCACCGGCGAACGGCCCGGCGGGAACGGTTCCAGGGCGGCCGGGGTACGGGCCGGTGACGGATCCCACGACCAGGAGCCCCTGCGGATCAACGACGGCGTCGCCGACCTGATCGGCGATTCACTCCAGGACCCACCGGGGGATCCGGCAGGTGCGGCGTACGGCCTGCCGTCAGACCGGGTGGCGGACCGGATCAGCCTGAAGGGGCTGCGGGTGCGCGGGCGGCACGGCGTGCTGGCGGCGGAGCGGGAGCTCGGCCAGGAGTTCGTCGTCGACGTCACGCTCTTCCTCGACACGGCGCCCGCGGCGGCCGGCGACGACCTCGGCAGGACGGTTCACTACGGCGAGCTCGCCGAGGATCTGGCGAGGGTCGTGGCGGGCGAGCCGGTCGACCTGATCGAGACCCTGGCTCAGCGCCTGGCCGATGTCTGCCTGGCCCGCGAGCTCGTCCGGTCGGCGGAGGTGAGCGTGCACAAGCCCGCCGCGCCGATCCCGCTGCCGTTCGACGACGTGATCGTGACGATCACCCGGAGCCGGGCATGAGGGTGGTCCTGGCGCTCGGCAGCAACCTGGGCGACCGTTTCGGCACCCTGCGGGGTGGGCTGGACGCCCTCCTCGCCGAACCGGGGCTCACGCTCGTCGCGGTGTCGCCGGTCTACGAGACCGACCCGGTCGGCGGCCCGGAGCAGGGCGCCTACCTCAACGCGGTGGTGATCGCCGAGAGCGCGCTGGAACCCCTGGCCCTCCTCGATCGTGCTCAAGGTGTGGAGAACGCCTTCGGCCGGGTCCGGGTGGAGCGCTGGGGAGCGCGCACCCTGGACGTCGATCTGATCACCGTGGGAGACGTCGTCATGGACGACCCGGACCTGACCCTGCCGCATCCCAGGGCGCACGAGCGGGCGTTCGTGCTGGTCCCGTGGGTGCGGGCCGATCCGGACGCCGTCCTGTCCGGGCGCCGGGTGGCCGATCTGCTGGCCGGTCTCGACCAGGACTACGTGCGGCCCCGCCCCGAGCTGGCCCTCCAGGGGCCCGGGTGAGGCCCAGCCGTCCCGGCGTCCTCGTCGGGCTCTTCGTCGTGGTCACCATCCTCACCTGGGCGCTGCTCAAGCCGCTCTACGTGTCCCTGCCGACCGTGCCGTGGACGGCGATCCCGACGGTGCTCGTGCTGGCGATCGGCGAGGCCTACAGCGGGTGGATGACGAAGGCCAGGATCGAGCGCAGGCCCGACACCAAGCCCGTCGATCCCCTGGCGGTGGCCCGGCTGGCGGCCCTGGCCAAGGCCTCCGCGTACGCCGGGGCGGTCTTCGCCGGACTCTTCGCCGGATTCACCCTCTACACCGCCGAACTGCTCGACCAGAGGGTGCCCCGTCAGGACTTCTTCATCACCGGCGGGTCGATGCTGGTGTGCGTGCTGCTGGTCTGCGCGGCCCTGTACCTGGAGTACTGCTGCAAGGTGCCCAAGGACTCCGCGGACGACGACCGCTGAGCGGACGCGTCAGCGCCCCCTGGCCCACTTCCGGCCGAAGAGCATGATGACCGGGAGGGTGCACACCAGTGCTCCGGCGACGGCCAGGGGGCGTTCCAGCCACCAGAGCAGGTCGGGCCGGGCCCGGCTGCCCGGCCCGCTGCCCGCCAGCCACCAGGTCAGCGCCACCCAGATGGCCATGCCGGTCGTGTGGAAGAGGAAGAGCGGGAGCGCGAACCGGTTGACCGTCTCGTTCACGCGCTGCCACCTGGGGCGGTCGAGCAGGCGCTCCATGGCCGGCCTCAGCACCTCCACCAGGCCGATCTGGAAGATCAACAACGCCACGATGACGAAGGTGGGCGGTGCCATGTTGGACAGCTTGTCGCCGGGCACGCCGACCATCGAGCCCGGGTAGATGTCCGAGTAGACCAGGCCGAAGAGCGCGAACAGCCCGGTCCACAGGATGGCGACGTCGAAGCGGCGGGGAAGCGCCACCACCCTCGCGTAGAAGAACCCGGCCTGGTGGGCCAGCCCCCAGACAATGATCATGTTGAGCCAGCCCACGGCCTCGTACCCGTAGCGCAGTCGCAGCACGTCGACGACGAGCGCGGCCCCGGCCAGCCAGATCAGGATCAGCACGTCGAAGCGCCGGTGCAGCCAGAGCGCGACCGGGAGCAGGGCGATCAGCATGAGGTAGACGCCGATGAACCAGAGCGGGCTGATGACGAGCAGGACCACCCGGTTCATCCACTTGATCCCGAACGCCCAGGTCACGACCACGCCCAGCACGATCCAGGTTCCGGCCAGCGCCAGCGTCGGGATCGCGAGGCCGCGGATGCGCCGCCACACGAAGGTGCCGATGCCCATCCCGTGCTCGTGGGCGCGGTTCCAGGACAGTAGGTGGACGTACCCGCCCACGTAGAAGAAGAGCGGCAACACCTGCAGCAGCCAGGTCAGGATCCACAGCCCCGAGGTGAAGCCCAGCGGGCTCGTCGGCGAGGGGCCGTCCGGCCCCCACTGGAGGATCGTGAAAGCCCAGTGCCAGAGCACCACGACGAGCAGGCTGAACGCGCGCAACCAGTCGACGTACCGGTCCCGCGGTGGCCTGCCGCCGGTCGGAGAGCCGCCGGGGTCGGCGGGGGACGCGGGTGTCATCGGGGGAGTCGCCTTCTCCTGGTCCCTGCCGGGTTCGATCATGTGCTCCTGACCGTGCCTCACTTGTCGATGTCGCCGACGACGAAGAACATCGAGCCCAGGATGGCGACCATGTCGGAGACCAGGTTGCCGGGGAGCATCTCGCGCAGCACCTGGACATTGTTGAAGGAGGCGGACCGGAGCTTCATCCGCCACGGTGTCTTCTCCCCGCGCGAGACCAGATAGTAGCCGTTGAGGCCGAGCGGGTTCTCCGTCCAGGCGTAGGTGTGGCCCTCGGGGACCTTCAGCACCTTGGGCAGGCGCTGGTTGATCGGCCCCTGGGGCAGTTCGCGGAGCCGCCGCACGCAGGCGTCCGCCAGGTCCAGGGAGACCTTCACCTGCTCCAGCAGCACCTCGAACCTGGCATGGCAGTCTCCGGCGGAGCGGGTGACCACCTTCACCGGCAGCTCGCCGTAGGCGAGGTAGGGCTCGTCCCTGCGCAGGTCGAGGTCGACGCCGGAGGCGCGGGCGATCGGGCCGCTCACGCCGTACTGCATGACCGTCTCACGGTCCAGCACGCCCACCCCGCGGGTACGGGCGAGGAAGATCTCGTTTCCGGCGATCAGGTTCTCGATGTCCGGCAGCCGTCGCCGCACGTCGGCCACGGCCGTCGCGACCCGGCCCAGCCACCCCTCGGGCAGTTCCTCCTTCAGGCCGCCGACCCGGTTGAACATGTAGTGCATCCGCCCGCCGGCGATCTCCTCCATCACGGCCTGGAGGGTCTCGCGCTCCCGGAACGCGTAGAACACCGGGGTGATCGCGCCGAGTTCCAGCGGGTAGGAGCCGAGGAACATCAGGTGGCTGAGCACCCGGTTGAGCTCGGCCATCAGCGTGCGTGTCCAGACCGCCCTGACCGGCACCTCCATGCCGAGCATCCGCTCCACCGCGAGGACGACGCCCAGCTCGTTGGCGAACGCCGACAGCCAGTCGTGCCGGTTGGCCAGCACGATGATCTGCCGGTAGTCACGCACCTCGAACAGCTTCTCCGCGCCTCGGTGCATGTAGCCCACGATCGGCTCGGCCGAGCTGATCCGCTCCCCGTCCAGGGTGAGCCGCAGCCGCAGCACCCCGTGCGTGGACGGATGCTGCGGCCCGATGTTGAGGATCATGTCCTCGGTCGCGAGCTCCTTGCCGCGCGCTTCCCGCACGGCGGCGGCACCCGCCCCCATCCCCACGCTCAGCTCACGGCGAGGCTCGTTCATATGCCTATGCTGTCACGTCAGCCGCGCGAGGCAAGATCCCGCAGTGCGGTGATCAGCCGGTCGACGTGCTCGGAGGTGGTGCCGATGCCGATGGAGGCGCGCACCGCGGAGGCGGTGGGGTCGTCGCAGCCGCCGTCCTTGGCGTCCAGCAGGTGCCGTACGAAGGGGTGGGCGCAGAACTTGCCGTCCCGGACGCCGATGCCGTAGTCGCCGGCCAGGGCCTCGGCGACCTCGCGGGCGGTGCGGCCGTCCACCACGAAGGAGACGATGCCGACGCGCGGATGGTCGGGTCCCCACAGGGACAGCTCCTGCACGCCGGGGACGGAGGCGAGGCCCGCGCGCAGCCGGTCGAGGAGGCGCTCCTCCTCGCGGACCAGCGGGGTCCAGCCGGTGGCGGTCAGGGCGTCGCAGGCCGCGGCCAGCGCGATGGCGCCCAGAACGTTCGGGGTTCCGGCCTCGTGACGGGTCTCGGGGTCGTCGTGCCACTCGGTCTCGTCGTCGTTCACCGCCTTCACCGCCCCGCCGCCCCGCAGGTACGGCTCGGCGTCGGCCAGCCAGTCGGAACGGCCGATCAGCGCGCCGGTGCCGAACGGGGCGTAGAGCTTGTGGCCGGAGAAGACCACGTAGTCCAGGTCGAGCGCGGTCAGGTTGAGGCGGCGGTGCGGGACGAGTTGCGCGGCGTCGACGAGGACGCGGGCGCCGTGGCGGTGGGCGATGTGGGCCAGCGCGGCGATCGGCCAGAGCTCCCCGGTGACGTTGGAGGCGGCGGTCACGACCAGCAGCTTGGGACCTTCGACCGAGGCCAGGGCCTCGTCGGCGGCGCGGACCGCCTCGCCGGGGAAGGCGGGGGCCGGCAGCCGCAGGGCGCGCTCCCAGGGCAGCAGCGAGGCGTGGTGCTCGGTGTCGAAGACCACGGCGGTGGTGCCCTCAGGCAGGCTGCGGGCCAGCAGGTTGGTCGCGTCCGTGGTGTTCCTGGTGAAGATCACCGAGTCGTCGGGACGGGCACCGACGAAGGCGCGTACCGTCTGCCTGGCCTGCTCGTAGCGGGCCGTGGTCAGCTGGGACGCGTACCCGGCGCCTCGGTGGACGCTGGAGTACGCCGGGAGCGCGGCGGCGACGGCGGCGCTCACCGGCTCCAGACAGGGGGCGCTCGCGGCGTAGTCGAGGTTGGCGTAGCGGACGAGCCTGCCGCCCCTGACCGGAACCTCCAGGTCGGAGCCGAGCACGGCGGGGATCGGCCGGTCGCCGGACGTACGGGTCGCGGGGACGGTCACCGGGGTGGTCCCGAGGGCGGTCGCGGGGGTGGCCGCGTCGGCTGCGTCGGCGGCGGTGGCGGTGAAGATCGTCAGTGCGGACACGCCAGGGCTCCTTCGAGGTCATCGGACCCCAACCCATGGCACAGGTGCCTGGAGCCCGCGCTTGTCCGGCACACCTCGTGCCGGACCAGGTCCTCACCCGGGGCACCCCGCCGCGGACGCGAGGGTTGCCGGCCAGCGAGCCGGGGCTTGTCACTGGCACTCATGACCTACGGGGGAACTATAACCGACGTCTGGCGGGAATTCGCAAGTGCTGTCTCTCATGTTCGGGAACTCATGAGGAGTCCCGTTCGTCTGGGCAGTGAGCCTGGTGGAGCCGGGCGGCTGGTGATGTTTGTCCTGGTAGTGGCTGAATAATGCCGAACGACGGGTCTCGTCGTGCCGGTGGTGATCAAGTAGAACCGGTTGGAGGCACGGATGTTGGATTGGGTGACCAACCCGGAGATCTGGATAGGGTTCGTCACCCTCGTCGCCCTGGAGATCGTGCTCGGCATCGACAACATCATCTTCATCTCGATCCTGGCCGGAAAGCTCCCGCCCGAGCAGCGCGACAAGGCGCGCAGACTGGGCCTCCTCGCGGCCCTCGTCAGCCGGTTGGCGCTGCTGCTGGCGCTGGCCTGGGTGGTGAAACTCACATCGCCGCTCTTCGAGGTCCTCGGTCAGCCGATCTCGGGACGGGATCTCATCCTGCTCGCCGGTGGTCTCTTCCTGCTGGGCAAGAGCGTCATCGAGATGCACGACAGCATCGAGGGCAAGACCGGGCACGGCAGCGCCAAGGTCGCGGCCTCCTTCGGCTCGGTGATCGCCCAGATCATGCTGCTGGACATCATCTTCTCCCTCGACTCGGTCATCACCGCGGTCGGCATGGTCGACCAGCTCGGTGTCATGGTCGCGGCCGTGATCGTCTCGGTCCTGGTGATGCTCTTCGCCTCGGGGCCGATCAGCCGCTTCGTGGACAAGCACCCGAGCATCAAGATGCTCGCCCTGTCGTTCCTGGTGCTGATCGGCGTCGTGCTGATCGCCGAGGGCCTCGGGCAGCACATCTCCAAGGGCTACATCTACTTCGCGATGGCCTTCTCGCTCATCGTGGAGCTGCTGAACATCCGGCTGCGCACCAAGACGGCCCAGCCCGAGAAGTCGGACAGCCCGACCGAGGTGTAGCGGCCTGTGGCGGGCTGTCGAACGTCGGCGGACGGTTCAGCCTCAGAAGGCGATGGCGCTGGGGCCACCGGGCATCCGTCTGCCCAGCTCCAGGGGGCGGAACAGACAATTGACGCATGGGGCGACATTACGATGTCCGTGTGCGCTTTGATCCCTGGAATCCGGAATTCGTCGCCCATCCGTACGACGTCTACGACGAGCTGAGGCGGCAGCGGCCGGTCAGCTTCTTTGAACCGACCGGCCAGTGGCTGGTCGCCCGGCACGCCGACGTCAACGCGCTGCTGCGCGACCGTCGGCTCGGCCGCTCCTACCTGCACGTGGCGACCCACGCCGAGTTCGGCAGGCCCGACGACCCCGAGTTCCAGGACCCGTTCTGGCGGGTGGTCAGGGCCGGGATGCTCGACGT
This sequence comes from Streptosporangium sp. NPDC002544, assembly GCF_040295965.1. Classification (NCBI taxonomy): domain Bacteria; kingdom Bacillati; phylum Actinomycetota; class Actinomycetes; order Streptosporangiales; family Streptosporangiaceae; genus Streptosporangium; species Streptosporangium sp. NPDC002544. The sequence continues at coordinate 86,088 of NZ_JBEOWJ010000027.1, forward strand.
CGAGCCGCCGGTGCACACCCGGCTCCGGCGCCTGGTCTCCAAGGCGTTCACCCCGCGCATGGTCGAGGCGCTCCGCCCCAAGGTCGCCGAGATCGCCGGGGGACTGGTGGACCGTTTCGTCGAGCGCGGCGGTGGAGACCTGATCTCCGAGGTCGCCGAGCCGCTCCCGGTGACCGTGATCGCGGAGATGCTCGGCGTGCCCGAGGCCGACCGGCACCTGCTCCGCCCCTGGTCCGCCGACATCTGCGGGATGTACGAGCTGAACCCCTCCGTCGAGGCCCAGCACACCGCGGTACGCGCGGCCGAGGAGTTCTCCGCCTACCTCGTCGAGCTGGCCCGCGCCCGCCGGGCGAACCCCGGCGACGACCTGATCAGCGCGCTCGCCCTGGTGGCCGAGGAGGGCGACAAGCTCACCGAGGAGGAGCTGGTCGGCACCTGCGTGCTGCTGCTCAACGCCGGGCACGAGGCCACGGTCAACGTCACGGGCAACGGCTGGTGGTCGCTCTTCCGCAACCCGGGCGAGCTGGAGCGGCTCCGTGCCGACCACGGCCTGCTGCCCACCGCGATCGAGGAGATGATGCGCTGGGACACCCCGCTGCAGATGTTCGAGCGCTGGGTCCTGGAGGACATCACCGTCGGCGGGGTGGACATCCCGCGCGGCACCGAGGTGGCGCTGCTGTTCGGCTCGGCCAACCGGGACCCCGAGGTCTTCGCCGACCCCGACCGCTTCGACGTCGGCCGGGTGGACAACCCGCACATCTCCTTCGGCGCGGGCATCCACTTCTGCCTGGGCGCCCCCCTGGCCAGGATCGAACTGATCGAGTCCTTCGGCGCCCTGCTCCGCAAGGCACCGAAGCTGGAACTCGCCACCGAGCCCGGCTGGGGCCCTGGGTACGTCATCCGTGGCCTCACCGCCCTGGACGTGCGGGTCTGAACCGGCTCGCGCGCGGTGCCGTCAAGGGGAGCGGCGCAAGGGCGGGCGCTGGGCCCAGGTGGCCCAGCGCCAGAGCCATTCGAGGGGGCCGTAGCGGTATCGGCGCAGCCAGAGGGTGGAGAGGAGCCACTGGGCGGAGAGGATGGCGCCGGCGATCAGGAACACGGTCGCCAGGGCCCAGCTTTCCGGCGAGCCGCCAAGGACGCGACCGGCCGCCAGCACCAGGATCGTGGCGGTCAGGTAGTTGGTCAGCGCCATCCGGCCCAGTGGTGCGAAGACGGCCCGCAGCGCCGGTCGGAGCGGAGTCCTGAGCAGGACCAGCAACACGCACACGTACACTCCCGCGAGCAGCAACCCGGCCACGGCCATCGAGAGGCCGAAACCCGGGTCGTTCGTGTCGCCGGCCAGGCCGACCTGCCACCACAGGGCGGGCACCGCCCCCGCCGCGAAGACCAGGCCCAGCACGGCCGGTACCCGGGTGGACTGCTCCATCCGGTCGATCACCCCGTACCTGACCAGGGCCGAGCCCAGCAGGAACAGCCCGGGGACCAGCACGATCCCGTTCTGACCGGCGATCAACGGTGCCGCGAGGAGCACGGGGGCGAGGCCGGCCACGGCCCACCGGGGCAGCCAGGTCGAGGGCAGCAGCACCAGCAGGCCGATGACGGCGTAGACGGTGAGGATGTCGCCCCGCCACAGCAGGAACATGTGCGCCAGGCCCACCCCGAGCAGCACCAGGAGCCGGCGGAGCAGGAGTGTCCGAGGGGCGGCGGCGCGGTCCACGGCGGAGTTCAGCAGCAGTGAGAAGCCGATGCCGAACAGCAGGGAGAAGATCGGGAAGAAGCGCTGATCGACGAGCAGCCCCAGCCACGCGCCCTCCGGGTCCGCCGGCGAATCCACGACCACGTGGCCGACGTCGATGTTGGCTATCGGCTTGACGTTGACCAGCAGGATCCCGCACAGCGCGAACCCGCGCAGTACGTCGAGCGCGGCGATACGCGGGCGGCCGGGGGAGGACGTCGCGGGGGTTTTTCGGCCGTCGGCCCGACGTGGGCGCGCCGGCCCGCCGCCGTGACGCTCGGCCGGATCCTCGGCCTTCGGCACCGGAGGGGAGTCTTCGTTTGGCATGGGGGCATCCTGCGGACCCGGTCCGGTACCGGGCATCGGTCAAAAGCAGGGTTCGCACCGTCTCGGCCGTACTTTTGACCGGTCCCGCAGCTCGGCTCTCAGGCGGGGTTCCGTTGCCCGGGACCCTGTCACATCCACCAGGTCGCATCGGTGATGGTGTCGAAGCCGAGGGAGTCGTAGAGCGGCTTGCCGGCCTTGGCCGCGGTCAGGGTGGCGGGGAGGTCCCCCAGGTGTGCCAGGACCGCGTGCATGAGCGCCCGTCCGACTCCGTGGGAGCGGTGTTCCGGCAGGGTGGTCACCCAGTAGGTCCCGCCGACCGTACCGTCGACGACGGTCATGCAGGCCCCGGCGGGCACCCCGTCCCGCGCGGCGAGGAACAGATCGACTCCAGGGTGGCCCAGCAGGTCCTTGGAGAAGGCGTCACCCGGGCGGTAGGGCTGGAAGTTGGTCAGCGGGAATCCGTGGACCACGATGCCTTCCGCGGTCCGCAGCTGCTCCACCGTCTCCACGTGGATGACCTCCACGGCCGGCGGCGCGGGGAGCGGACCGGGGTGGCGGATCATGACGGGAAGCTGTCCCGAGGGCAGGCCCAGAGCGCTCATGTCGACCGAGCCGAACGGATCCTCGACGACGACCCCGTCGGAAAGCCGGCGCCGGGCCAGGTCCGTCAGTTCGGCGAGATCGTCCGGACCGGGGTCCGGGGAGAGCAGCAGGATCCGCAGCCCGCCGCGCTCGCGTCCGTCCGAGCAGAGGAAGCCGGGGCGGCGGATCAGCTCGCTTCCCCGGGTCTGGGCGAGAGCCGTCCAGAAGGCGGCGGAGTTCTGGACGGCCAGCTGGAGAGAGGCCATGCGTTCGGCGGGAACGGCGTGTGTCGGGGAAGTGCTCATGGCATAGACCCTACGAGGCGAAAGGATCTTTGCTCGGCTTCCCCCGGCCGGGTGGATCGGGCCACTTCCGACAACCCGGCGGTCGTCGAGTCCGGAGCCGGACGGAGCCGGACGGAGCCGCCGGGCCCCGGCGGCGATCGGTTCGAGGTGTTCGCCGCGGGTGGGCGGTCTTTTCAGAGGCGGGTCTGGGAGAGCCAGCCGAAGCCGCCGAGGCCGCCGAGGGCGATCAGCTCCGCCTCCTCGGAGGCCCGCGCGAGGGTGTGCAGGTAGCCGCGCGGGTCGATCCTGGCCTGCTCGACCGGCGGGCGGTTCCCGGTGACGCCGAGGGCGCGCAGCGCCTCCCGCTGCGTGGTCAGCGCCGTCGTGACGGCCCCGGCGCTCTCGCCGGCGGCCGCGCAGGCGTCGAGCGCCACGTGGGCGGTGATGTCGCACGAGCCGTCGGGCACCGGCGCGACCATCGCCCCGTCGCGGTATCCGGCCAGCGTGCCGTACGGCGGCCGGTCGGCCAGGGAGTGGGCGTAGTCGATCGCGATCGCCCGGCCGCGTGCCAACCGTACGATCACCGACGCCCAGGCCCGGTCGCGTGGCCTGCCGATCTCGGCCCGCTCACCGGTGGCGCGCATCGGCCACCAGCGGGCCAGCCACGCGAGATCCGCCTCGGCCGGTCTGCCACCGAGCCGCTCCTCACCGTCGGTGACGTTGACCAGGACCAGCCGGGGTCCGTCGGCGGTCTGCTCCACGATGTCGACGGGAACGTTGTCCAGCCACTCGTTGGCGATCACCAAGCCGCAGATCCCGTCCGGCGCGGCCCTTACCCAGACGATCTCCTCGGGCAGCGCCGGCGGCCTGGCCGCCAGATCCACCGCGGTCACTCGGAGCCTCGACCGCAGCGCGGGCGGTGCGGCGGCGAGCACCCCGGCCGCCAGCAAGCCCTCACCGGCGCCGATGTCGACCAGGTCGAGCACCTCGGGGCCGCCGAGCACCTCGTCAACCGAGGTCAACTCGCGCAGCACGGCCTCGGCGAAGACAGGGGAGGCGCCGACCGAGGTCCGGAAGTGACTGGAGGGTCGTTCGCGGAGGTAGAAACCGCTCTCGCCGTAGAGCGCGTGCTCCATCGCGGCGCGCCAGGTGAGCCACACACTCTCAGACGCTACCCGCCGAGGCGGAGGAACGAGATCAACTCGCGCTGACGCTTCGGCTGAGTGCATGACTGCATTCTGTCATCGGCTCGCATGATCTTTGTTGATGCCAGGTCGGCGCGTCGCCACCTGGATCACCGGGTGGGCCGGGTTTTCCGGCTCTGCGTGGACCCCGTACGGTCTGTGTCGCCCGGTTCGGGGATCTCGGCGGGGTTGACGCGCTGTCACCTGGATCGCCGGGCGAGCCGGACTCTCCGGCCCTCTGGCGGGTCTCATGCGCTCTCGGGGGCCCGGTTCCGGGCTCCCGGGGTGGAACAGGGCCGTCGCGCCGGAACCCGCGTCTTGACGCGGTTGCGGCGGCGCGGCCCGTTACGCTGGTCAATCAGGCACGAAGCCCCACATGGTCGAAGGACGTGACGTCATGGACGCAGTCGATCGCCCGGCACGGCTGGCCGTCGGAGTGGTTGGAGCGGGCAGGGTCGGTTCGGCGCTCGGCGCGGCGCTCGTCAGGGCGGGACACCGGATCGTCGCGACGAGCGGTGTCTCCGACGCCTCCAGGGAGCGTGCGGTCGAGCGCCTCGGGCTCGTCCCCGTACGGCCCGAGGACGTGGTGGCCGGAGCGGACCTCGTCTTGCTGACGGTCCCCGACGACGTGCTGCCCGAGCTGGTCTCCGGCCTGGTGGAGACCGGTGCGAACCTGCGGGGCAAGCTGGTGGCGCACACCAGCGGCGCGTACGGCCTGGCCGTGCTCAATCCGGCGATCAGGGCCGGAGCGCTGCCGCTGGCGCTGCATCCCGTGATGACCTTCACGGGCCGTGACGACGACCTGCGCCGCCTCACCGGCATCTCCTACGGGGTGACCGCGCCCGAAGGGCTCCGCCCGGTGGCCGAGGCCCTCGTCATCGAGATGGAGGGCGAGCCGGTCTGGATCGCCGACAAGGACAGGCCGCTCTACCACGCGGCCCTCGCGGGAGCGGCCAACCACATGGTGACGCTCATCGCGGAGTCCTCCGAGCTGCTGGAGAAGATCGGCGTGGAGCAGCCGGGACGGATGCTCGGCCCGCTGCTCGGCGCGGCGCTGGAGAACGTGCTGAGGCTCGGCATCTCGGGGCTGACCGGCCCGGTGGTGCGCGGTGACGCGGGTACCGTCCGCAGGCACGTGGACGCGCTGATCCTCGCGGCCCCGGAGGCCGCGGACGCCTACGTGGCGCTCGCCAGGCTCACGGCCGACCGGGCGCTGGCGGCCGGGTTGCTCAAGCCCGAGGCCGCCGAACGCCTTCTGGACGCCCTGGGAGGCAACGTATGGACCTGAGCCCCCCTCGGCCACCGGCCTGACGGAGGAAACCGATCCGATGACTCCCCGCTCCCCGAGGGGAGCGGCGGGCCGGCCCTGACCGTTTCGAACACCGGAACCGTGACAGGGAGGCGATTCACCTGCCGGGTGAACCCGGCGGTCTCCTCGCCGAACACGGCGGAGGGGATCGGCCTGACGAGGGTGCCGGTCCGGCGAGGGGCCGGTCGACGCCGTGGGTCTCCCCGGCCGCCGGCCTGAGGCGGGGGTCGGTCTGCCGGGGGGGAGCCGGTCGGTGCTGTTCTCTCCCTCCGTACGCTTGAGGTCGGGGGTCTCCACTCTCCAGGAATTTCGATGAACGTCACCCCTCTCCGGCCGGCCGGCCGGAGCACCCCCGGGAGGTTCCATTGATCGTGGCGGACGACCGCGCAGGGCTGCTCAAGGCCCGGGAGGCCCTGGGGATCGGCGTGGGTGCCTCCGGGGGCGGGAGCGCGCTGGCGCTCGTGCCGACCATGGGCGCGCTGCACGAGGGACACCGCTCGCTCATCCGGCTGGCCCGGCAGAGGGCGGCCCATGTGGCGGTGAGCATCTTCGTGAACCCGCTCCAGTTCGGCCCAAACGAGGATTTTTCCCGTTATCCCCGTACTTTTGATGCCGACCTGGAGGTCTGTGAGGCCGAGGGGGTGGACGTGGTGTTCGCCCCGTCGGTCGAGGACATGTACCTGCCGGACAGGCAGGTCGGCGTCTCCGCGGGGGAGATGGGCTCGATCGTCGAGGGAGAGTTCCGGCCGGGGCACCTCGACGGCATGCTGACCGTGGTGCTGAAGCTGTTCAACCTGGTCCAGCCGGACGTGGCGGTGTTCGGGCAGAAGGACGCCCAGCAGCTCGCGATGATCCGCCGGATGGTCGCCGATTTGAATCTGCCGGTCTCCGTCGTCGGGGCGCCCACGGTCCGCGAGCCGGACGGGCTGGCGCTGTCCAGCCGCAACCGCTACCTGTCGCCGGAGGACCGGGTGGCCGGTCTGGCCCTGTCCCGCGCTCTGCACGCGGGGGCCGGGCAGCGCACGCCGGCGGAGATCCGCCGGACCGCGCTCGCCGTTCTGGCGGCCGAGCCGTCGCTGGCCGTCGACTACCTGGTCCTGGTCGACCCCGCGACCTTCGCCGAGGTCGGCGACGACCACGCGGGCGAGGCGATCCTCGCGGTGGCCGCGCGGGTGGGGTCCACCCGGCTGATCGACAACGTCACGCTCACCCTTCGCTGAGTTCCGGAGGCTCTCCCGCGACGCGGTGGCGCCCGGTTCCTCGCGCGGGGGTTCGCCGTGCGCCCGGCAGGCGGGTGCACCGCTCACCCGCGCGCGAATCTCCCGCCGGTGGGTTCCCGTTCCGGCCGCCCACGGCCCAGAGGCACTGTGGTTCCGGGAGTGAGTGAAATGTCCTACCCCGGGGAACAGCCGCGCCGGGGATGGCGTTATCGTCACGCTGACGAAATGAACGGCCTCTATGACTCCGCGAGGAGGCGGCAATGAGCATCCCGGCCATACCCCAGAGGTTGACCGCTCCCGCTCCGGGATGGACGGTCCAGGCGGACGTGGTCGTGGTGGGCTCCGGCATCGCGGGTCTCACCCTGGCACTGCGGTACGCCGCCCTGGACTCCGAGGCGAAGGTCCTGGTCGTCACCAAGGACGTCCTGTCGTCCGGGTCCACCCGCTGGGCCCAGGGCGGCATCGCCGCGGTGCTCGATCCGCGGGACACCCCCGCCGAGCATCTGTCCGACACGCTCCTCGCGGGGGTGGGCCTCTGCGACGAGGAGGCCGTCCGGGTCCTGGTGACCGAGGGGCCCGACGCGCTGCGCGGCCTGATCGCGATGGGCGCCAGGTTCGACACCGACGAGGCCGGGGAGCTCCAGCTCACCAGGGAGGGCGGCCACCGGCGCGATCGCATCGTGCACGCGGGCGGCGACGCCACCGGGGCCGAGGTGCAGAGGGCACTCGTGGCGGCGGTCCGGGAGTCGGGGATCGAGGTGATCGAGCACGCCCTCGTACTCGACCTCCTCAAGGACGCCGAGGGGCGCGCCGCCGGGGTGACCCTGCACGTCATGGGCGTGGGCGAGCACGACGGGGTGGGCGCGGTCACGGCCAGGGCCGTGGTGCTGGCCACCGGCGGCATGGGCCAGGTCTACGCCGCCACCACCAACCCCGTCGTCTCCACCGGAGACGGGGTGGCGCTCGCGCTGCGGGCGGGGGCCGTCGTCAGGGACCTGGAGTTCGTCCAGTTCCACCCGACGGTGTTCTGGCTCGGCGAGGACGCGAGCGGCCAGCAGCCGCTGATCTCCGAGGCGGTCAGGGGCGAGGGCGCGGTACTGGTCGACGCGGACGGCACCCGGTTCATGCGGGACGTCCACGAGCTGGCCGACCTCGCCCCCCGTGACGTCGTGGCCAAGGCGATCATGCGGCGGATCCACGCCACCGGCGCCGACCACGTGTATCTCGACGCCCGCCACTTCGGCGAGGAGAAGTGGCGCACCCGCTTCCCGACGATCCACGCGGTCTGCCTGGAGCACGGCGTCGATCCGGTCACCCAGCTCATCCCCGTCGCCCCCGCCGCCCACTACGCCAGCGGCGGCGTCCGCACCGACCTGCGCGGCCGTACCAGCGTGCCCGGTCTGTACGCCTGCGGTGAGGTCGCGTGCACCGGCGTGCACGGCGCCAACCGGCTGGCCTCCAACTCCCTGCTCGAGGGCCTGGTCTTCGCCGGGCGCATCGCCGCCGACATCCACGCCGATGTCCGCGAAGGGCGGACCGTAGCCGGCGAACCGGTGCCCGACGACCGCCCCACCGGCCTGATCGACCCCAGGGCCCGGGGCAGGATTCAGGGGCACATGAGCCGGGGGGCGAGCGTGCTGCGCAGCCGGGAGTCGCTGGGAGAGGCCGCCAGGACCCTGCTGAACCTCAGGTGGACCCCGGTGGCGGTCGAGCCGTGTACCGAGTCGTGGGAGACCACCAACCTGCTGACGGTCGCCTCCGCGCTCGTGGCGGCCGCCCGCGCCCGCCAGGAGACCAGGGGGTCGCACTGGCGCGAGGACTTTTCCGAGAGAGACGACGCCTTGTGGCTGGGCCACCTCGATGTGACCCTGACAGCGGAGGGACCGACCATGACATACGTACCGCACGGGCGACGAGCGACCGTGCTGCCGCCGCAGGTGGAGAACGATCTCACCGAGGCGGGTCTTGACCCGGTCGGGGTGGTCGCGGTCCTTGAGGCCGCGGCGGCCGAGGACGTGGCGGGGGGTGACGTCACCAGCATCGCCACCATCCCAGCGGACCGACGCGACACCGCCGACGTGGTCGCCCGCGCGGACGGCGTGGTCGCGGGGCTGGCCGTGGCCGAAGGCGCGTTCTCCTACCTCAGCGGAGGCCGTCTGACGGCCGAGCGCAGGGTGAAGGACGGCGAGCGCGTCGCCGGGGGCGACGTGCTGATGACCGTCACCGGCCCCACCAGGGACCTGCTGACCGCCGAGCGCACCGCGCTCAACCTGCTCACCCACCTGTCCGGTATCGCGACCCTGACCGGTAGGTGGGTCCAGGCCGTCGAGGGGACCGGCGCCCGGATCAGGGACAGCCGCAAGACGCTGCCGGGACTGCGCGCCCTGGAGAAGTACGCGGTCCGGTGCGGCGGTGGTATCAATCACCGCATGTCACTTTCGGACGCCGCGCTGATCAAGGACAATCACGTGGTGGCCTCCGGCGGGGTCGCCGAGGCGTTCCGGGCGGTCCGTGACGCCTACCCCGGCCTGCCGATCGAGGTCGAGGTCGACAGGATCGACCAGATCGAGCCGGTGCTGGCTGAGGGAGCGGAGGAGATCCTGTTGGACAACTTCACGGTCGAGGAGCTGGTACGGGCCGTACGGCTGGTGGACGGCAGGGCGCGGCTGGAGTCCAGCGGAGGGCTGACCCTCCAACTCGCTCGTGATGTGGCCGAAACAGGTGTTGACTACCTTGCCGTGGGCGCGCTCACGCACTCGGCGCCGGCGCTGGACATCGCCTTGGACCTTCGGGGGAACTGATGCTGCTTGCCATTGACGTCGGCAACACTCACACCGTTCTCGGCCTCTTCGAGGGCGAGGACGTCATCGAGCACTGGCGGATCGCCACGGACGCCCGGCGTACGGCGGACGAGATCGCCGTCGTGCTCCAGGGGTTGCTCGGGCAGTCACCGCTGCTCAAGGGCACAGACGTCAACGGCATCGTGATCTGCTCCACCGTCCCGTCGGTGCTCAACGAGATGCGCGAGATGTGCCGCCGCTACTACGGCGACGTGACGGCGGTGATCGTCGAGCCGGGCGTCCGCACCGGGGTGCCGGTCCGGATGGACAACCCGAAGGAGGTCGGCAGCGACCGCATCGTCAACGCGCTGGCGGCCATCCAGCTGTACGGCGGGCCGTGCGTCATCGTCGACTTCGGGACCGCGACCTCCTTCGACGCCGTCTCCGCCAAGGGGGAGTACGTCGGCGCGGTGACCGCCCCCGGCATCCAGATCTCGGTGGACGCGCTCGCCGCGGCGGGAGCGCAGCTGCACAAGGTGGAGCTGGTCCGCCCCCGCTCCGTGATCGCCAAGAACACCGTCGAGGCGCTTCAGGCCGGCATCATCTACGGCTTCGCCGGTCAGGTGGACGGGATCGTCGAGCGGATGGCGGCCGAGCTCGCCGCCGACCCCGACGATGTCACGGTGGTCGCCACCGGCAGCGCGGCGCCGCTGGTGACCGGTGAGGCGCGCTCGATCGACATGCACGAGCCCTGGCTCACGCTGATCGGGCTGCGCCTGATCTACCACCGCAACGCCACCTGAGAGCGTTGCGACACCGGTGCCGTGACACCCGCGGGAACGCCGCGACGCCACCCGGGAGCGTCGTGACACCGCTCTGAATGCGGTGTCGCGGCCGGCGGGCGCCGCGGTTCCCGGAGAGCACCGCGGCGTCCTGGAGTCCTCTCCGGCCTCCGGCGGTCGGCGACCTCACGAGGTTCGCCACATCGGTACCCTTTGGAACTGTGACCGATGAAGTGACCAACCCCGCCGAGGATCTGCCCGAGCAGATGCGCGTGCGCCGGGAGAAGCTCGACCGCCTCCGCTCCGAGGGCGTCGACCCCTACCCGGTGAACTTCCCGCGCACCGCGACCAACGCCGAGGTCCGCCAGAAATACGCCGATCTCTCCGCTGACACCGCGACGGGCGACAAGGTGGGCGTCACCGGCCGCGTGATGCTGTCCAGGACCGGTGGCAAACTCTGCTTCGCCACCATCCGCGACGGCTCCGGCGATCTCCAGGTCATGATCTCCCTGGACAAGGTGGGCGAGGAGGCACTGGCCTCGTGGAAGCGCGACGTCGACCTCGGCGACCACGTGGGCATCGAGGGTGAGGTCATCACCTCCCGCAGGGGGGAGCTGTCCATCCTCGCCGACCGCTGGGCGATCACTTCGAAGTGCCTGCGCCCGCTGCCGGAGAAGCACGCCGGGCTCACCGACCCCGAGGCGCGGGTCCGCCAGCGCTACGTCGACCTCATCGTCAACGACGAGGCCAGGAAGCTGGCCTACACCCGTAGCGCCGTGGTGCGGTCCATCCGTGACTTCTGGCACGAGGAGGGCTACCTGGAGGTCGAGACGCCGATGCTCCAGCCGATCCACGGTGGAGCCACGGCCCGGCCTTTCAAGACCCACATCAACGCCTACGACATGGAGCTCTACCTTCGCATCGCGATCGAGCTCTACCTCAAGCGGCTCGTGGTCGGCGGTATCGAGAAGGTCTTCGAGATCAACCGCAACTTCCGCAACGAGGGCGCGGACTCCACGCACAACCCCGAGTTCACGATGCTTGAGGCCTACGGCACGTATCTCGACTACAACGACATGGCCGACCTGACCCAGCGGATGATCCAGAAGGCGGTCGTGGCGGCCCTCGGCCACTCCGTGGTCGTCCACCAGGGGCAGGAGATCGACCTCGGCCTGGCGAAGTGGCCGCGGATCACCCTCTACGGGTCGGTCTCGGAGGCACTGGGCGAGGAGATCACCACCGCGACGCCCCTGGAGTACGTACGCAAGCTCGCGGACGCCCGGGAGATCCACTGGGATGCCAAGTGGGGCCAGGGCAAGCTCGTCCAGGAGATCTTCGAGGCGCTCGTCGAGCACACGCTCATCCAGCCCACGTTCGTCATGGACTACCCGGTGGAGACCTCCCCGCTGACCCGCCAGCACCGTGACAACCCGCTCCTCACCGAGAAGTGGGACCTGATCGGGTTCGGCACCGAGCTCGGCACCGCCTACTCGGAGCTGGTCGACCCGGTCGAGCAGCGCCGCCGCCTCACCGAGCAGTCCCTGCTCGCCGCGGGCGGGGACGCCGAGGCCATGCAGCTTGACGAGGACTTCCTCACCGCACTGGAATATGCGATGCCGCCCACCGGTGGCATGGGGCTCGGCATCGACCGCCTCATCATGGCCTTCACCGGTAAGAACATCCGCGAGACCATCCTGTTCCCGCTGGTCAAGCCGACCGGCTGAGTCTGCGGGCAGCGCCGCCGGACCGCGTGGGACCTCGTCCCACGCGGTCCGGCGGCGCGATCGTCTCCGCCGGGCGGTGTCCGCCGGGATCGAAGCCCGACCGGCCGTCCCGGGGCGGCGTCCCGGGGCGGCCGGTCGGGCTCGGCGCGAACCTTCGAATCCCGGTCGGGCGGTACCGGGTATCGCCCTCACCACCTCGCGAGCACCTCTTCACCGTCCCGCACGGCTCCGTGCCGGCGCGCGTGGGCGCGAGCACGGCACGCGGACGATGCCTGGGCGGACGGGGCGAATCCCCATGGGCCGCAAACCACGGGGTCCGTGCTCACGCTCCCCGTGCAATTTCGGACGGCTTTCTGCATAGAGCAGAAACTCCCTTTTAAGCATGTCCAATATCGCCTGACGCCCGCCGTCGGCATCCGATACTTCGCTAATGCCGCAAAGGTGCTCTTGGGGGCTTCCCATTTCAGAGTTTTCCGCGAGGTGCCGTCAAGGCGCCAGACGGCGTGGCCGTCGAAGAGTGCCAGGAAGAGATCGATTTTCCCGGGGAAAAACGGGAAGCCCGCTTCCGCCGAGGATGCGGCCCCGCGGGTGCGCGCCGCCGCGGCGGTTCCGGCGAAACCTTGTTCTGCCAGGACTTCTGTTGTCGCAGCCAGGGGGGCACCTGCGGGCTCGTGCGGGGGCACGGTCGTGACTTAACCCCAAAGGCACTGACATATCATGAGTACTTCACGTAGCACCTAGTATGTCAATAGTGGGCGCGCGCTATGAAGAGTAGAACTTGACGACCTTTGAACAAGGCGTTTACCGTTCCTGGCGGACGGTATTCATTTCCGGCGTCTCGCGCCCGGTTTCCAGAGTGGGGGGAGTGACTCTTGATGGCATATCCAGAAGTGGATTCTCGCCATGGCGACAGCCCCCTGGGCATGAGTGATATCGGTCTCAGCGACGACGACCTCGTGCTGCTGGCTGAACTCGCCAAGGGCGTCACCGTCGACAGGGTGGGCCGCCGCCTCGATATCAGCGGCCGGACCGTCAGGCGCAGGCTCAGAGGCATCTGTGACCGCATCGGTGTCGCCACGGCGATCGAGGCCGTGGCCTGGGCGGCCCGCCGCCGCCTGATCTAGGCCCTGCCCTTGGCTGTTCTGCCCACCGCGGTCAGGGGGCGCCCCGCCGCGTTGCCGTCGGTCACCGCGGCACGCTGAGGCTTCCTCCTCCGCCCTGCAAGGCGCCACCTGACCGATCCTCGCCACGGCAGGACCCACCTGGCAGGGCTCACAGGCCCTGTCTCGCGGATACTCTGCCCACCGCGGTCAGCCGGCGCCTCACCGCACCTGCGGGCACCGTCCGAGGGGCGCAAGTCTGCGGGGTGCCCGTCTGACCGGCCCTCGGCACGGCAGGATTCGCCGCCCGGCCAAGGGCCGGGCGGCTCGCGATCCGTGACCGGCCCGGCTCAGCCGCTCAGTCGGCGATCCGCACCCCGCCGGCGAAGGGCCGGTTGTCGATCGTGGCGATGTGGATGACGTCACCCGTCCGGGGCGCGTGGACCATCAGGCCCGCGCCGATGTAGATCCCGACGTGGTGCAGGTCGCTGTAGAAGAAGACCAGGTCGCCCGGGCGCAGGTCGTTTTTGGAGATGTGGGTGCCCGCGGTCCACTGGTTGCCGGTGTAGTGCGGCAGGCTGATGCCGACCTTCTGGTAGGCCCACATGACCAGCCCGGAGCAGTCGAAGGAGTTGGGGCCCTCGGCGCCCCAGACGTACGGCTTGAGTTGCTGGGTGAGCGCCCAGCGGGCCGCCTCCGCCGCCTTGCCGCTGCCCACGATGGGCACGTCGACCTTCACCCGGGCACCCCTGTTGCTGACGGCCCTGGTGCGTACCTCGCTGAACAGGTCGCTCTCGACCCGCGCGACCAGTCGCTCGATCTTGCTGCGCTTGCCCTCGATCTCCTCCAGGAGCACCTTGACCTCTGAGGTCCTCGCCTTGGCGCCGGCCTGAGCCCGCTCGGCGGCCTCGATCGCCCGGCCGACCTGGGCGACCTCCTCGCTCTGCTGCTGCTGGAGGGCGTAGTTGGTGGTGGCCTGGTCGAGGAAGGTGTCGGGGTCGGTCGCCTGGGTGAAGGCGAGTCCGGAGTTCAGGCCGCCGGACATGTAGTTGCTCTGCGCGAGGAGGGAGGCCTTGGCACGCCGGGTCGCGAGCTCCGACTCGCTCGTCGCGAGGGTCTTCTTGGCGCTTTCCGCGGCTCGCTGGGCCTGCTTGAGCCTGACCCGCTCGCCGTTGTACTGCTCGGCGAGCGTGCCGATCTCCTCGTGCAGCTTCTCGGCCTGCTTGGCCAGTTGCTGGAGGCTGGGCTCGGGATCCGCCGTGGCCGAGCCCAGGGGGGTGCCGAGGGTCATGATGGCGAACGCCAGGCCGATGACCGCCATGCGGCGACTCCGCCTCCGCGGCGCGCGTGCTCGACAGCGGGCGTCGCCGCCCGCGTGCTCTCCTGCGCGGTCGCGCATGCGCTTCACCAACGGGCTCCTCTCCTCGGCCGCCTACCGGGTTAGCTGACGGGTTCGGGCCGGAGGCAGCCCTACCGGGTGCGCCGGTGGCACTCGGATTCACCCCGAAGGACGTGGTGGGTCCCCGGTTCTCCTGGTCGGGAGATTCGGCGGGTCAGGCTTTTACGTCTCTGACATCGAGCACGGAGATTAGTGCACTCGTGGTTCCTGCTCAACCAGAACTGCGAACTCAGTAGAGGTTTCGCAACTGAAATGTCACGGAAAGATCACATGCCAATATGATCAACATGGCCATTACGCTGCCTTTGCCTTCCTCGCGGCGGGTGCGGCGCGGGTCTTCCCAGGTCCGGGACCGTGCCAAAGATGAGCTGCGACACATTGGAGACGTCGTGCGCCCAGCGTGGTAATCCAACTACCAAGGGTCATGTGATGCCCCCGGGGCGAGAGTTAAGGATGAGCCGTAATTGAAGGCCGGAGAGGACGTACGCTGATCGGTCATGGAGCAGCTTGCGGAGCATTCTCCCGTGCCGTTCGCGAATCCCGGGAAAGAGGGGGAGCGGCGAACCGGATCCGAGGGAGAGGAGCGGGGGTCACCCGTTCCCGGCGCCACCCCGGCGGTCACGGTCCGCCGTGCCCGCACCCCGGACGTCCGTGCCATCAGGCGGCTCGTCGACACCTACGGTGGAGTCGGCCCGCGCCTGCTGGAGAAGGCCACCGTCACCCTGTACGAGGACATCCAGGAGTTCTGGGTCGCGACTGACGCGGAGGGGATAATCCTCGGCTGCGGGGCGCTTCATGTTCTCTGGGAGGATCTTGCCGAAATTCGGACCGTTGCCGTCGATCCGACCCGCAGGGGAATGGGAATCGGCCATCGGATCGTCTCGGTGCTCATCCGCACGGCCGCCGAGCTGGGCCTGCGCAGGGTCTTCTGCCTGACCTTCGAGGTCGGCTTCTTCACCCGGCACGGGTTTCAGGAGATCCAGGGCACACCGGTCGCCCCGGAGGTCTACGCCGAACTTCTCGCCTCCTACGACGAGGGCGTCGCGGAGTTCCTCGATCTGGAGCACGTCAAGCCCAATACCTTGGGAAACACCCGGATGCTGCTGCACCTGACACACGAGCCCGACTCTGATGACTTTAGAGATGACTGACGGGAAAGGTGACTGTTGATTCCTATGTCGATACCTTGTGCAGCAGCAAGCATGTGCGTCTGACATTTGCCACATGCGCAGTCTAAGTGAGGTGACGCGGTGAGCAACGGACAGCCGCCGTATCCACAGGATGATCCCGAGCGCAGTCGTACACCTTCGGGACAGCCGGATTACGGGCAGTACAACCCGGGGCGTTCCCCTGGCGAACCCGACCCCGATGTGACGATCATGGGATATCGGTCGGAGGGATCGCAGCCGAACACCGGCCCCGGGCAGACCCAGCCCGGCTACGGTCAGCAGGGCTACGGCCAGCAGCAGGGGTATGGGCAGCAGTCGTACGGCCAGCAGGGGTATGGGCAGCAGCAGTCGTACGGTCAGCAGGGCGGGACGGACGCGTACGGCCAGCAGCAGGGCTATGGCCAGCAGGGCGGGACCGGCGCGTACGGTCAGCAGCCCGGCTACGGGCAGCAGGCGTCCCACGAGCAGCCCGGCTACGGCCAGCAGCCCGGTTACGGGCAGCAGCAGCCGTCCCAGCCGGGTTACGGGCAGCAGCAGTACGGTCAGCAGCAGCCCGACTACGGCCAGCAGCCGGGTTACGGCCAGCAGCCCGGTTACGGTCAGCAGCCGTCCCAGCCGGGTTACGGGCAGCAGCAGTACGGTCAGCAGCAGCCCGACTATGGACAGCAGCAGTACGGGCAGCAGCCCGACTACGGCCAGCAGCCGGGTTACGGCCAGCAGCCCGGCTATGGGCAGCAGCAGTACGGGCAGCAGGGGTACGGCCAGCCTTACGGCGGTCCCCCCGGCGCTCCCGGCCCGCTCGCCGAGTGGTGGCAGCGCCTGGTGGCGCGGATCATCGACGCGATCATTCTGGCGATCCCGGGGGTGATCATCAGTGCGGTGCTGACCGGCCTCCTGGTGACGGCTCCCAGTTTCAACCTCGCGACGGGCGCCAGCACCGACGGGAGCGGCGTCTTCCTCGCGAGCCTTCTCATCTCCCTGGTCAGCGCGGCGATCTACTTCGCCTACGAGTTCTTCATGATCAGTAGGGGTGGGCAGACCGTCGGCAAGATGGTCATGGGCATCAAGATCGTGCCCGTCGGCAGCACCCTGCCGCCGGGCGGGCTCAGTTCCGACGTCGCGCTCAAGCGCGGCGGTGTGTTCTTCGGCCCGCAGTTCCTGAGCTGGATCCCCCTCCTCGGCTGGATCGTCAACATCTTCAGCCTCGTGAACGTGCTGTGGCTGCTGTGGGACAAGCCCCTGCAGCAGGCGCTGCACGACAAGGTGGCCGGGACGGTCGTCGTCAAGATCAAGTAGTTCCGGGTAAATCGGGGCCGGCGGTTGAACCGCCGGCCCCGATTTCGCGCCCGGACCAGAAAAACGGGGACCGTTAGGGGTGGGTAACCGTCTCGGCCGCGGAAGCCACGGAAGCGTAAAAATCATTTGCCGCGCCATGGGCGACGCGGGGGGACTTATGATCGAACCCCGGCGTGCTCCGGCGGAATATTCGTGTTTGAGGCCGGACAAGGGGCTCAGGAGAGCCCGCAAGCCGCTATGAGACGCCAATGCCGGATCTGCCCCCGTCGAGGGTTCGCACACCAGTCACCGAATGGTGGGACCGGCCCGCCTCCCGCATCCCAGGTGACGGCCCGCGGGTTTCTCTCCTTCACCTTCCGTCGCGCGTTCAGGGGTCTTCTCGCGGAGCTGGATCATGGGTGTGTGGTGTTGCCCGGGTTGTCCCGTGAGCCCATCGTCTTTGGTGGTTATACGGTCTACGACTATGTACTCCACGCCAGAGTGGGTCGTACTCTTGGCAAGAAAGCGTTGAAGATCCGTCTTGTTCCGCAGGCTTGCGTCGCATCGGCTGCCGCCCGGGTGATGAAGCGAGCCGCTCTCCATCCAGGTGTTCTGCCGACGGTGGACATTCTCGCGATGAACCGCCCGCGGTGATCTCCGGTTCCGTGACAAGGCGTTGTTCGTCCTGGTGGGAAGGCTCTCCCACCAGGGGCTTCGCCCCTCCGAGGCCGGTGGCGCAGCGGCCGGAGAGCGGGCGGGCATTGGTATTTCCGAAGGCGACGATGATCACCTGATCATCCTGTCGGTTTTTCCCTGCGGCTTTACGACTGCAACCGGTAAGGCGGCTGGAGAGAAGCATTAGGCTGGAGAGTGACGGGCCTGGTCGCCCCTGCTGACGCACGTCGCCGTCCGGTGGCGCTATGGTCATCTGTGGGCGGTTCCAGACTGATCGGGCGGACACCCGCGTGGCTCGGGAGTCGTCGCCAAATTTTCATGGTCTCCAGAAAGCCACCTAGCGGTACGGAGCGAGGACGAATGTACGACGTATTGTCCGCGTTGATACCTCCGGCGGTCGTCGGCGGAGCCTTCATCTTCGGAGTCGTCAAGCTACTTCGGAGTGAAGCCGCCGGTCGCCGGCCAAAACAGTCCGACCCGGCCGAGTCGCAGAACAGCTGATCCACCGGAGCGCCGACTGAGAGTGTCTCGGTCGGCTGTGAGAATCGCCGGGCTCCTGGAATTGCCGCTCTTCGATCGCGGGTATATGTTTAGCTTGCGAATGAAACAATACTCCGCGAAAGGATTGTGTAGATGGCCAAGCAGATCCAGGAGATTCTCATCGACGACCTCGATGGGGGCGAGGCCAATGAGACTGTCGCCTTCGCGATTGACGGCACCAGCTATGAGATTGACCTGAGTGACGTTAACGCGAAGAAGCTCCGCGACTCCCTGTCGCCTTTCGTGCAGAGCGCCCGTCGTTCCGGCGCGCTGGCACCCCGCCGCCGCCGCGCGGGTGGCGCGCGGGCACTCACGCGAGAGAAGAGCGCCGACATCCGGGCATGGGCGAAGTCCCACGGCCTTAATGTCAGCGAGCGCGGTCGAATCGCCTCCAAGATCGTCGAGCAGTACGAAGCGGCTCACTAGATCGGCTCAGTGGATCGAGTGAATCATGCGGTTATGGCGGTCACGGTGGGGTCCGGTGGCGGCCATGACCGCATGATGTGTTTGTCTGGTGGACAAACGTCGTTCGCTTGCGGCGTAGCGGGAACATCCCACCCCCCGTAAGTAGTTGGATGGAGGGTGAACGCCCTGCTCTCGGGGAACGTCTTCTGCATAGAGCGGTCGCCGGGTCGGGGCTACCATGCGGGATGACAGGGCCCGGATATCCCGGACCTGCCTGACCGCTCTGTGAGGAGCGACGAGATGTTCGAGAGGTTCACCGACCGCGCACGGCGGGTTGTCGTCCTGGCCCAAGAAGAGGCCCGGATGCTCAACCACAACTACATCGGTACGGAGCACATTCTTCTTGGCTTGATCCATGAAGGTGAAGGCGTTGCCGCCAAGGCTCTGGAGAGCCTCGGCATCAGTCTTGAAGGTGTGCGTCAGCAGGTCGAGGAGATCATCGGCCAGGGCCAGTCCGCGCCGTCGGGGCACATTCCGTTCACCCCGCGTGCCAAGAAGGTCCTTGAGCTGTCCCTGCGCGAGGCGCTGCAACTGGGGCACAACTACATCGGCACCGAGCACATCCTGCTCGGCCTCATCCGTGAGGGCGAGGGCGTGGCCGCCCAGGTGCTGGTGAAGCTGGGCGCCGATCTCAATCGGGTCCGCCAGCAGGTCATCCAGTTGCTCCACGGCTACCAGGGCAAGGAACCGACCGCCGCCGGCGGTCCGGCCGAGGCCGCTCCTTCGACCTCTCTGGTGCTTGACCAGTTCGGCCGCAACCTGACCCAGGCCGCTCGTGAGGGCAAGCTCGATCCGGTCATCGGCCGGGAGAAGGAGATCGAGCGGGTCATGCAGGTCCTGTCCCGCAGGACCAAGAACAACCCGGTCCTGGTGGGTGAGCCCGGCGTCGGCAAGACCGCCGTCGTGGAGGGCCTGTCCCAGAAGATCGTCAAGGGCGAGGTGCCCGAGACGCTCAAGGACAAGCAGCTCTACACCCTGGACCTGGGCGCCCTGGTGGCGGGTTCGCGCTACCGCGGTGACTTCGAGGAGCGCCTGAAGAAGGTCCTCAAGGAGATCCGCACCCGCGGCGACATCATCCTGTTCATCGACGAGCTGCACACGCTCGTCGGCGCGGGCGCCGCCGAGGGAGCGATCGACGCCGCCAGCATCCTGAAGCCGATGCTGGCCCGAGGCGAGCTGCAGACCATCGGTGCCACCACCCTGGACGAGTACCGCAAGCACCTGGAGAAGGACGCGGCGCTTGAGCGGCGTTTCCAGCCGATCCAGGTGGCCGAGCCCAGCCTCAGCCACACGATCGAGATCCTCAAGGGTCTGCGGGACCGCTACGAGGCCCACCACCGCGTCTCCATCACCGACGGTGCCCTGGTGGCCGCCGCGCAGCTGGCCGACCGCTACATCAGCGACCGGTTCCTGCCGGACAAGGCGATCGACCTCATCGACGAGGCCGGCTCGCGCATGCGCATCCGCCGCATGACCGCGCCGCCGGACCTCCGCGAGTACGACGAGAAGATCGCCAATGTGCGGCGCGACAAGGAGTCCGCGATCGACGCGCAGGACTTCGAGAAGGCCGCCGCCCTCCGGGACCAGGAGAAGCAGCTCCAGCTCAAGCGCGAGCGCCGCGAGAAGGAGTGGAAGGCCGGCGACATGGACGTCGTCGCCGAGGTCACCGAGGAGCTCATCGCCGAGGTCCTGGCGACCGCCACCGGCATCCCGGTCTTCAAGCTCACCGAGGAGGAGTCCCAGCGACTGCTCCGCATGGAGGACGAGCTGCACAAGCGGATCATCGGCCAGGACGACGCCATCAAGGGTCTGTCCCGCTCGATCCGCCGCACGCGCGCCGGTCTGAAGGACCCGCGCCGCCCCGGTGGCTCGTTCATCTTCGCCGGTCCTTCCGGTGTCGGTAAGACCGAGCTGTCCAAGGCGCTGGCCGAGTTCCTGTTCGGGGACGAGGACGCGCTGATCATGCTGGACATGTCGGAGTTCATGGAGAAGCACACCGTCTCCAGGCTGTTCGGCTCGCCTCCCGGCTACGTCGGATACGAGGAGGGCGGCCAGCTCACCGAGAAGGTGCGGCGCAAGCCGTTCTCGGTCGTCCTGTTCGACGAGATCGAGAAGGCCCACCCCGACATCTTCAACTCGCTGCTGCAGATCCTGGAGGACGGTCGTCTGACCGACGCCCAGGGCCGGGTGGTGGACTTCAAGAACACCGTCATCATCATGACGACGAACCTGGGCACCCGGGACATCTCCAAGGGTCAGGGGGTCGGCTTCGCGAAGAGCAACGACGCCGAGTCCAACTACGACCGGATGAAGTCCAAGGTGCAGGAGGAGCTCAAGCAGCACTTCCGGCCGGAGTTCCTCAACCGTGTCGATGACATCGTGGTCTTCCACCAGCTCACGCCGAAGGAGATCATCCGCATCGTCGACCTGATGCTGGCCCAGGTGGGTCTGCGTCTGAAGGACCGCGACATGGGGATGGAGCTCACGCAGGAGGCCAAGCAGCTGCTGGCCGACCGTGGCTACGACCCGGTGATGGGCGCCCGCCCGCTCCGTCGTACGATCCAGCGCGAGCTGGAGGACACCCTGTCGGAGAAGATCCTGTACGGCGAGCTCCGTCCCGGCCAGATCGTGAAGATCGGGATCGAGGGCGAGGGCGAGAACGCGAAGTTCACCTTCGTCGGTGAGGACGCGCCGGTCGACCGGGTTCCCGACTCGGCCGCCGCCATCGCGGAGCCGATCCAGAACTAGGCCCAGAACCGGGCATCGTCCCGCGGGCCCTGGCCGTTGGATCGGTCAGGTGGTGCCTCGCAAGGTTGGCGGAGGTCATCGCAGCACGCTGCGGTGACCGACGACAACCCGGCGAGGCGTCGTCCGTCTCGCCGCGGTAGGCGGAAGACCCAAGGCGCAGGACACCGGGCATGGCCCGATCAGGCAGGAAGGACAGACCCCGCCGTGAGGATACTCACGGCGGGGTCTGTCTATTTGTTACCTAAGAAGGTGTCTCGCCACGATAGGTAGTACTACACTGCGTAGAGCGAGTTCGATAAGTCTTGCCCGAGTGATCCGTGGGTTGCAGTGATCATGGTGAGATCGGCGTCGAGGTCAGCCTGGCGGCGTACCGGGAAATCAGCTTCGTGAGTGACGCGGAGCCCGGTGGTCGCACGGGATGCTTTGGACGGCCGGGTCGAACTCCGGGCAGGGAGAGCCTCCGGCTCACGGCGCTGGAACACCGGCGCGGGGCGATCGGAGACGCTTACACGGAAGTATGTTTTGGAGGCACGCATGCGTTTACGGCACGAGGACGGGACGCTCGTTCACCTGGCCTACAACGCGGGCGTGCACCCCGCCGAGGACCTCGAGAACCTCATCGCGCACCTGACGAGATACGCGGTGCCGGTGCGCAAGCGCCTCGGGGTGGAGCGGATGGGCGTCGGCCTCTGGCTCTCCCCGAGCGTCGCCGACCATCTCACCGCGGACCGGATAGAGCTGGTGCGCCTGCGCCGCTCCCTTGAGGAGCGCGGCCTGGAGGTCGTCAGCCTCAACGGAACCGGCGGCAGGAACCAGGAGTCCCCCGGTCCCGACTGGGCCAAGCCCGAGCGTTACCGCTACACGATGGCACTCGCCAAGATCCTGGCCTTCCTGCTCCCGCAGGACGTCCGCTTCGGAAGCATCTCCACCATCCCCATCGGCTGGCGCCGCGACTGGCCGGCCGACCTGCACGCGATAGCCTCGCGCCGGCTGGAGCGCCTCGCCCGCGAGCTGCGCGGGCTGTACAGCGTCACCGGAAAGACGATCAGGGTCGGCTTCGAGCCGTGGCCCGGCTGCGTCCTGGAGACCACCAAGCAGGCGCTCGACAGGGTCTCCGGCATCGACTCCGAGCACCTGGGGGTCTGCCTGGACGCCTGTTACCTCTCCGGCGGCGCTGAGGAGCCCGGAGTCGCCCTGCGCGGCCTGGCGGACGCCGGAGCTCCTGTCGTCAAGCTCGGCCACGTGCACAACCACATGGCCGCCGCCTGCCAGGAACTGCCCAGCACCCGCTCGGTCCTGGAGGACACCCTCACCGCGATGCTCTCCGGCGCGGTGAACGGCACCGCTCACATCGAGGTGGAGACGCACGACCTGGCCGTGCCGCTTCGGGCCAAGGGGC
The DNA here is from genome assembly GCF_040295965.1 of Streptosporangium sp. NPDC002544. NCBI lineage: Bacteria > Bacillati > Actinomycetota > Actinomycetes > Streptosporangiales > Streptosporangiaceae > Streptosporangium > Streptosporangium sp. NPDC002544. The sequence continues at coordinate 108,785 of NZ_JBEOWJ010000027.1, forward strand.
CCGGCGCACTGGTCAACGTGATCGCCGAGGAGCTCGACTGGGCCCGCACCAGCCTCACGGCGCTCGGCCTGCGCCTCGCCGCCTGATCGCCTTCGCCCGCCGGACTCGCGGCGCGGCAGTGGAGCCTTTCCCGCCGTGCACGGAGGCCCCGGCGGGAAAGGCGCCGGCCTGCTCCACCCGGTGACCGCGAGCCGGGCGGCAGGTGCCCTCGTCGAGGGCGCGTTCCCGCGGTGCGGCGTCGATCGTGGCGCGTTCAGCCGGGTAGGCGGTAGGTGCCGTCGTCGAGGACCTCGGCCAGGCCGTCGGAGATCAGGCCGTCGAGGGCGCGCTCTCGCTGCGGGGCGTCGTCCCAGACCACGTCGAGGGCGTCCTTGGGCACCGGACCGTGGGCCTGGCGCAGAACCGCGAGAAGGCGGCCGCGGCACTGACGGTCCGTGCCCGCGTACGTCTGCCCCCTGCGCGCGGGACCCTCGTAGGCGGGCTTGCCCGCCAGGCGCCAGGCGCACAGGTCGCTGACCGGGCAGTCGGCGCAGCGGGCGGCACGAGCGGTGCAGACCAGTGCGCCGAGCTCCATGACGGCGACCGCCCAGACGGGGGCGCGGTCGGCGTCGGGGAGCAGCGAGGTGGCGAGCCTGCGCTCGGGGGGCGTGGTGGCCTTCGGCGGATATTCCTCGCCGCTGACGGCCCGCGCCAGGACCCGCCGCACGTTGGTGTCGAGAACCGCGTGCCGGCCCCCGAAGGCGAAGCTGGCGACCGCGGCCGCGGTGTACTCGCCGACGCCGGGCAGCGCCAGCAGGGTGTCGTGCTCCGAGGGGACCTCACCGCCGTGCCGGTCGGTGATCGCGCGGGCGCACGCGTGCAGGTTCAGCGCCCGGCGGGGGTAGCCGAGGCGGCCCCAGTGGCGTACGGCCTCACCGGGGGGCTCGGCGGCGAGCGAGGCGGGCGTGGGCCAGCGCTCCATCCACTCGGTCCAGACGGGCAGCACCCTGACCACCGGTGTCTGCTGCAGCATGATCTCGCTGACCAGGATCGACCAGGGCGAGGCGCCGGGCGCCCGCCAGGGAAGGTCGCGGGCATTGCCGGCGTACCAGTCGAGGACGGGTTCGAGTAAGCGGTTCGACTCGGGCACCTTTTGACGATAGTGCGGGATCGGGCCCCCTTGCCCCTCCTTCACCTGCCTTCATCCGCCTTCTGCCGATGATCGGTGGCCGAAACGGGGACGGTAGCGGCGGGTCTCCCCCTGTGGCCCGTGAGCACTAACCATACTGTTGGTATGGACCCCGACACGTTCCGTAGCGATATCGGAGCTGACATCTACTGGCGGCGCCGGATGGCCGCGCTCGTCGGTGTGCTCGTGGTGGTCGCCGTCGTGGCGTGGGCCTGCTCGTCGACGAGCGGGCCGCAGGACGCCCGGGAGAAAGGCACCTCGGCCGCCAAGAAGGACGCGCCGGACCCGCTGCTGGCCATCCTGCCGACCATGACGGTCATCCCCTCACCGCCTGCGAGCCCGTCCGCGAGCCCGACTCCGGAGCCGAGGGAGAGCAAGGCGGCCCCCAGGCCCCGGCGACCTGGTGAGGCCTGCGCCTCCCCGCAGCTCGTACTGAGCATGGAGGGCCAGGGGACGGTCTACCCGCCGGGCATCCGGCCCCGGTTCATCCTCACCCTCGTCAATGTCGGCAAGGTGATGTGCACCACGGATGTGGGGCCGCGCAACATGGAGGTGCGCATCACCTCCGGTGACGACCGGGTGTGGTCCTCCTCCGACTGCGTCAGCGGTGAGACCGAGAACATCCGCAAGCTCGACCGGGGCATCCCCTATGTCCGGGAGCTGGTGTGGGACCGCCGCAGGTCCGGGAACGACTGCACCGCCGACCGCGTCGCCGCGCGTCCCGGTACCTACGTCGCGGTGGTCCGCGCCCCCGGTCTGAGGAGCCGCAAGGCCGTCTTCCACCTTCGCTAGCGATGTCCGTCCGCGTGCCCCGGGGCACCGAAGGACCGTTTCCGCGAGACGACGGCCGGAAAACCGGCCGAAGTTCGCGGTCAGCGCACCGGCGCCGTGCAGACCTGCGCCGGGTCGGCGGCCGTCGGCCGTCCAGGCCGCCGGGCGAGGCATGCCGGCAGGACCCGGTGAGCCTCCGCGCTCGGCCGGGGGATCTCTTACACGTAGCGTTCCAGGATGGACGACTCGGCCAGCCGGGACAGACCCTCGCGGATGTGGCGGGCCCTGGCCTCGCCCACCCCGCCCACCTCCTGGAGGTCGCCGATGCTGGCGGCCAGGAGCTTCTGCAGGCTGGCGAACTGGTCGACGAGGCGCTCGACCACCGTGCCCGGCAGGCGCGGAACCTTGGCCAGCAGGCGGTAGCCCCTGGGGCTCACCGGTGTCTCCAGGGCGTCGTTGCCCGAATGGCCGAGGATCTGGGCGACGACCGAGAGGTCGAGCAGGTCGGCGGAGGAGAGCTGGTCGAGCTCGTGCAACGCCTCGGCGAACTTGCGCGGGCGGCGGCCCGTCACGGGCAGGTAGTCGCGCACGATCAGTTCGAGGTCGCTCTCCGTGCCGGCCACGAGCTCATCCAGCTGCAGGGAGAGCAGGCGGCCGTCAGTGCCGAGCTCCACCACGTAGCCCGCGATCTCCTCGGAGATGCGCCTGACCATCTCCAGCCGCTGGGCGACCACAGCGATGTCGCGGACCGTCACCAGATCCTCGATCTCCAGCGCCGAGAGCGTGCCGGAGACCTCGTCCAGGCGGAGTTTGTAGCGCTCCAGCGTGGCCAGGGCCTGGTTGGACTTGGACAGGATGACCGACGACTCCTCCACCACGTAGCGGATGCCGTCGAGGTAGAGGGCGATGATCCGCATGGACTTGCTGAGGGAGATGACCGGAAAGGATGTCTGAAGGGCCACCCGCTGGGCGGTGCGGTGCCGGGTGCCCGACTCGTCGGTGGGCAGGGACGGATCAGGCATCAGGTGCACGGCCGCGCGCACGATCCGCAGGTCGCCGGAGTTGAGGACGATGGCGCCGTCCATCTTGGCCAGCTCGCGCAGCCGTGTCGCGGAGAACTCGACGTCCAGCTCGAACCCGCCGCTGCAGATCTCCTCGACGGTGCTGTCGTATCCCAGCACGATCAGGCCGCCGGTGTGTCCTCGCAGGATGCGCTCCAGGCCGTCGCGCAGGGCGGTGCCCGGTGCGACGGCGGCGAGGACGTCCCTGCGGCGGTCGTCGAGCCCTTTGTACGTTGCTGCCACATGACCCCCGTGGTCTGCGTATAACGCTCAGCTTACCGGCGAAGGCCCCGCACGGCCCGGAATCATCTGATGACCATGGGCCGCGCGAGGTCCGTGGGGCGTGGCGCCTCAGGTGACGTGGGTGAGGGCGTCCCAGACGTTCTCCGCCTCGACGACGTCGAAACCGGGCGCGAAGGACGCGCCACGCCCGGCCACCCGGACCAGGGAGTTGTCGCCGTTGCGCCTCTTGCCCACCTCCAGGGAACCCGCCGGGACCAGTGCCCGGGTGAAGCCCAGCCGCGCGGCCTCCGACAGGCGGCGCCGCACGTCGCGCACCGGGCGCAGCTCCCCTGCCAGGCCCACCTCGCCGAGCACCACCAGGCCGGCGGGGAGCGCCTTGTCGCCGGCCGCGCTGGCGACCGCCAGCATCACGGACAGGTCGACCGCGGGGTCGCTGAGCTTGATCCCGCCGACGGTCGCGGTGAAGACGTCGCACCCGCCCAGCTTGGCGTTGAGCCGCCGTTCCAGCACGGCCAGCACCATCGTCACCCGGTAGGTGTCGAGCCCCGAGGAGGAGCGGCGCGGCTGCTGGGCCTCGGTCCTGGCGACCAGCGCCTGGACCTCGGCCGGCAGCGGCCGGGTGCCCTCCAGGGTGACCGTGACGCACGTGCCGGGCACCGGGTCGGTGCGGTGCGAGACGAACAGGCCGCTGGCGTCGGTGATGCCCTCGATGCCGCTCTCGTGCAGGTCGAAGCAGCCGACCTCGTCGACCGGGCCGTACCGGTTTTTGATCGCGCGGACCAGGCGGAGCCGGGAGTGCCGATCGCCCTCGAAGTGGAGCACCACGTCGACGAGGTGCTCCAGCGTGCGGGGGCCGGCGATCGAGCCCTCCTTGGTGACGTGGCCGACCAGCACGGTGGCCATGCCACGCTCCTTGGCCAGCCGCACCAGGTTTCCCGCGACCTCCCTGACCTGGGTCACCCCACCGGGCACGCCGGTCGCCTGGGCCGAGCCGATCGTCTGCACCGAGTCGACGATGAGCAGGTCGGGCTGGACCTTCTCGACGTGCGAGACCAGCGCGCCCAGCTCGGTCTCCGCGGCCAGATAGAGACGGTCCTGGATCGCGCCGATCCGGTCGGCCCTGATCCGCACCTGGGCGGCCGACTCCTCGCCCGTGATGTAGAGGACGGTCTGCTGCCGGGCGATCTTGGCCGCCGCCTCCAGCAGGAGAGTGGACTTGCCGATGCCGGGCTCACCGGCCAGCAGCACGACGGCTCCGGGCACCAGACCGCCGCCGAGGACCCGGTCGAGCTCGGGCACCCCGGTGCCGCGCGCGTGCGCCACCTCGGCCTTGACCTGGCCGATCGGAACCGCCGGTGCCGACACCGCTCCGGCGGAGGCCACCCGCGCACCCGCGGGCGCCGTCTCCTCCTCGACCGTGCCCCAGGCCTGGCACTCGCCGCAGCGCCCCACCCACTTGGCCGTCTGCCACCCGCACTCGGCACAGCGGTAGCCACCAGCCTTCTTCGCCATGGCCGCACGTTACCCGTAGGACCCGACAACTTTCACCCGGCGGGGGCGCCGTACCGGATGAAAGCCATCGGGAGAGGCGTCAGATGTGGCCTTCGAGGTCGGCCAGGAGCAGGCGCTTGGGCTTGGCGCCCTTGATCTGCCGGACCACCTCGCCGTCCTTGTAGAGGTTGAGCGTCGGCAGGCCGAGGACGCCGTACCTGGCGGAGATCTCGGGGTAGTCGTCGGCGTTGAGCTTGGCGATCGTGAGGCGGTCGCCGTACTCGGCCTCGATCTCCGCCAGGACCGGCGCGATCATCTTGCACGGCCCGCACCATTCGGCCCAGAAGTCGACCAGGACCGGCTTGTCGCTCCGTAGCACCTGCTCGTCGAAGTTGTCACTGGTCAGTGTGATCATGGTTTTCCCGTTTCCTCAGTACGCATCCTGGGCAGGCGGTGGTCAGCTGCGCCGCCACCTCCGCCCTCCGGGTGAGAAGCGTGCGGATCTCGTCGTCGATCTCCGCCAGCTTGCGCTGGTAGACGGCCACGGACTCCGGGCACGATCCCCCCAGGGCATGCCCGGCCCGCAGGCAGGCCACGAACGGGCGGGCGTCCTCCAGGGTGAAGCCGACGGCGAGCAGCGACCGGATCTCGGAGACGAGCCGCAGATCGGTCTCTCCGTACTCCCGGTAGCCGTTGGCCGAGCGCCGGGCCGTGATCAGTCCCTGCTGCTCGTAGTAGCGCAGTGCCCGGGTACTGACACCCGCCCGCCGTGCCAGCTCACCGATCCGCATCCGGCCCTCCTCATGACCCGACGATAAACCTTGACATCAACGTCAAGGTCAAGCCGGTGTCCCGTTGTTCCTCCTCCGCGCCCGACAGGCCGGCGGGCAGCCGCGGGACAGGTTCAGAACCGCCTCCAGCGCAGCAGGTTGGGGTAGGCGATCTCCAGGCCGGGGGTCTCGGCGATGGCGAGGTCGGCGACCGCGGGGGTGAACTCGATGCGGAGCACCGCCTCCAGATCGGCGCGGCGTTCGAAGCACATGCGCAGGTCGAGTTTCTCCACCTGCCAGCCCTGGCGGTTCCAGAAGCTCTCGACGGCCCTGGCCGAGTACGCGGGGATGGACTGGCTGAACCAGCGGCCGAAGGCGCCGCGGGTGGTGTCGATGTCGATCACGAAGGCCGCGCCGCCGCGCCGCATCACCCGGGAGAGTTCGGCCAGGCCGGGCTCGCAGCCGGGGCCGAAGAAGTAGGCCCAGCGGGCGACGGCCACGTCCACGGAGGCGTCGGGCATCGGGAGGGCCTGGGCGGTGGCGGCGTGGATCTCGACGTTCCGCAGGGCATGGCAGCGGCGCCTGGCCAGCCGTACGAGGTCCTCGTGGGGTTCGACGCCGATCACGCGGGCGGCGGTGGCGGCCATGGCCGGCAGGTGATAGCCGGTGCCGCAGCCGATGTCGAGGACCGTCGCCCCCGTCCACGACCTGACGGCCGCCATCGCGGCCTCGGCACGCCCCTCGGGATCGACCGCCCGGTTCTCCAACTCGTAGGTCTGGGGGGTGTTCCAGATGTTGGGGCTGGGGATGGCACCCCTGGCGAACCTCGGCATGCCCTTACCGTAATGACTCCTCCGTCTCGGTGAGGAGAGCGGCTTCTCACCCCACCGGCGGAGGCGGGCCTTGATCGTTTCGAACGCCTGGCGGTCTCCTCGCCGAACCCGACGGTGTGATCTCGGTCGCGTCGGTGGTGGCGGACAGCACTGCTCGCCGGACCCGCTTAGGCTGGCAAAGGTGAGCGACATGAGCGAGCGGGCCGGTATGCCCAGCGGTGTTCGCCAGGGTGTGCTCCGAGTCGGAGACGAGGAAGCGGTATGAGCGTCCGTGTATCCAGCGCGAAGATCGCGCTGTCCAGCGCGTCGGTGTATCCCGAACGCACCCCCGACGCCTTCGAGTTGGCCGCACGTCTGGGATACGACGGTGTGGAGATCATGGTGGGCGCCGACCCCGTGAGCCAGGACATCGACGTCCTGGAGCGTCTGTCGGACCACTACCAGCTGCCGATCCTGGCCATTCACGCGCCGTGTCTGCTGGTGACGCAGCGGGTGTGGGGCAAGGACCCGTGGGCCAAGCTCCAGCGCGCGCAGCGCGCCGCCGAGCGGGTCGGCGCCAAGACCGTCGTGGTGCACCCGCCGTTCCGCTGGCAGCGCGACTACGCGCGCGACTTCGAGCTCGGCCTCGCCAGGATGCGTGACGAGACCGACGTGGTCTTCGCGGTGGAGAACATGTTCCCGCTGAGGGCCAGGGGCAACGAGGTGGTCCCCTACTCACCCGACTGGAATCCGGTCGACTACGACTTCCCGCAGGTCACGCTGGATCTGTCGCACACGGCGGTGTCCGGGTCCGACGCCATGGAGATGTTCACCAAGCTCGGCGACAGACTGGCCCACCTGCACCTGGCCGATGGCTTGGGGGTGTCGAACAAGGACGAGCACCTGGTTCCCGGGCGGGGCAACCAGCCGTGCGCGCCGATCCTGGAGCGGATGGCGGGCAACGGCTACTCGGGGCTGGTCGTGCTGGAGATCAACACGCGCAAGGCCGCCAGCCGTACCGAGCGGATCGACGATCTCGCCGAGGCGCTGGCCTTCGCCCGGCTGCATCTCGCCGCGTCCACCAACGTATGAGCGAGCCCGTCGTGAGCACGCCGTCCGCGAACGGCTCCGCCCAGGACGGGGCCGGAGCGGTCAGAAGGCGCCCGGGGCGCAGGCCGGGGTCGGCTGACACCCGCGGGCAGATTCTCGCGGCGGCGCGTGAGACCTTCGCGGAGAAGGGGTTCGACCGGGCGACCATCCGGGGCATCGCCCGGCAGGCGGGGGTGGATCCGGCGCTGGTCCACCACTACTTCGCCGGCAAGGAGGGGATGTTCGTCGAGGCCATGGAGCTGCCGATCACCCCCGAGAGCGTCGTCTCGGCGGTCCTGGCGGGGCCGCGCGAGGAGGTCGGCGAGCGGCTGGCCCGGTTCATCCTGACCGTCACCTCGGATGCCGGGGCCCGCCAGCCGCTGCTGGCGCTGGTCCGCACCGCGATGACCAACGACCAGATGGTCGTCATGATCCGCGAGTTCATGATGCAGGCGCTCCTGGTCCGGGTCGCGGAGATACTGGGAGTCCCGCCGATCCGGATGGAGGCGGCCTTCGCACAGCTGTTCGGCGTGGTCCTGGTGCGCTACGTGCTCAAGCTGGAGCCGCTGGCCTCGGTGGACATCGAGGAGCTGGTCGAGCTGCTCGCCCCCACGGTCCAGCGCTATCTCGACGCGCCTTCCTAGCCTCGGCGGCCATCTCGGCGGCATATAGAGCATTGTTCTGGGAACGGTGTTGACCATAAGGTGGCCACGGTCGCCGTCGGTCTCGCTTTGAAGTTAAGTTACCGATCAGTAGTATTTATAGAGACCCGTCGTCAGCGTGGATGACAGGCAGTCGTACGCTGTCAGCCAACGTCGTCTGTGGGAGGACCCGTGCTCTGGGTAGCGATTATCGGGCTGGTCATGACAATCGTGGCGCTCGCGCTTGCCGCGCGCCGCGTGTTGTTCCTGTACAAGCTTGCCACCATCGGGCCGGGCGCGCCCGAGCGCGTCGAGTACGCGAAGAACAACCTCGGTGAGGAGCTCAAGGCCCAGCTGGTCGAGGTTTTCGGGCAGCGGAAGCTGCTGAAGTGGACGGCGTCCGGTGTCGCGCACTTCTTTGTCATGTGGGCGTTCTTCATCCTGGCGACCGTCTACCTTGAGGCGTACGGCGCGCTGATCCAGGGGGCCATCACCGGAACCCCCGACTTCCACATTCCCCTTGTCGGGACGTGGCCGATCCTGGGTTTCCTGCAGGACTTCATCGCGGTCGCGGCCCTGCTGGGACTCATCGCCTTCGCGACCATCAGGATCAAGAACGCTCCGAAGAAGCTGGGCCGCAAGTCCCGCTTCTCCGGGTCGCATCTCGGCGGTGCCTGGCTGGTCCTCTTCATGATCTTCAATGTGATCTGGACGATGTTCCTCTTCCGCGGCGCCGCGGCCAACACCGGCAACCTGCCCTACGCCTCGGGGGCGTTCGCCTCCGACGCGACGGCCGCGCTGCTGCGGCCGCTGGGCGAGGCGGCCAACGAGGCGCTCGAGCACGTCGGCCTGCTCCTGCACATCGGCGTCATGCTGGTGTTCCTGGTGATCGTGGTGAACTCCAAGCACCTGCACATCTTCACCGCGCCGATGAACGTGGCCTTCTCCCGCCGCCCGGACGGCAACGGCGCGGCCCAGCCGATGCGGATCGACGGCAAGATCGTCGACTTCGAGGACGAGGACCTCGATGGTGACCGGCTCGGCCGGGGCAAGATCGAGGACACCACCTGGAAGGGCTTCCTCGACTTCTACACCTGTACCGAGTGCGGCCGTTGCCAGTCGCAGTGCCCGGCCTGGAACACCGACAAGCCGCTGTCGCCGAAGATGCTGATCCTGGACCAGCGCGACCACGCCTTCAAGGTGGCGCCGTATCTGATGGCCACCCAGGAGCAGCGCGCCGACCTGCACGAGGACGTGCTGGCCCTGTTGGAGAAGCCGCTGGTCGGCGAGGACGGCGTCATCCACCCCGACGTGCTGTGGTCCTGCACCAACTGTGGTGCCTGCGTCGAGCAGTGCCCGGTGGACATCGAGCACATCGACCACATCCTCGACATGCGCCGCTACCAGGTGATGGTGGAGTCCAACTTCCCCTCCGAGGCCGGCGTCATGGTCAAGAACCTGGAGAACAAGGGCAACCCGTGGGGGATGTCCGAGATGAAGCGGGCCGACTGGATCGAGGAGCTCGCCGGCCGCGAGGTCGACCCCATCGAGGTCCAGCTCATCGACGACAAGATGCCGGAGGACACCGAGTACCTGTTCTGGGTCGGCTGCGCGGGGGCGCTGGAGGACCGGGCCAAGAAGACCACCAAGGCGGTCGCGGAGCTGCTGCACGTCGCGGGTGTGAAGTTCGCGGTGCTCGGCCCGATGGAGGCGTGCACCGGTGACCCGGCCCGCCGCCTGGGCATGGAGTTCCTCTTCGACATGCTGGCCAAGCAGAACATCGAGACGCTGAACGAGGCCGGGGTCAAGAAGATCGTTGCGACCTGCCCGCACTGCTTCAACACCCTCGCCAACGAATACCCGCAGCTGGGCGGTACCTACGAGGTGGTGCACCACACCCAGCTGCTGGCCAAGCTGGTGGACGAGGGCAAGCTGATCCCGGTCACGCCGATCGAGGAGAAGATCACCTACCACGACCCGTGCTTCCTCGGGCGCCACAACAAGGTCTACTCCCAGCCCCGCGACATCATGGCCAAGGTCCCCGGTGTGCAGACCCAGGAGATGCACCGCCACAAGGACCGCGGCTTCTGCTGCGGCGCGGGCGGCGCGCGGATGTGGATGGAGGAGCGGCTCGGAAAGCGCATCAACACCGAGCGGGTGGACGAGGCGCTGACCACGGACCCGGACACCATCTCCACGGCCTGCCCGTTCTGCCTGGTCATGCTCGGTGACTCGATCAACGAGAAGAAGAACGCGGGCGAGGCCAGGGAGACGCTGGAAGTCGTCGACGTCTCCCAGCTGCTGATCAAGTCGATCAAGGGCCAGCCCGTCGAGGCGTCCTGACGCCCGATGGCCGAACGTCAGGTGCGGCATTTTTTCGCATGCCGCACCTGACCTGCGGTCAAGTTCCCATGAAAAGGACGTAAGGTCCGAAAACCTTCCTTTCACATAACGGTCAAATCACGGTAACCTCAACGTCGCGTAGCTCATTCAACGGGGAGGGGGCTTGACGATGCCTGTCGTCGTCAGCGATGCCGAGGTTACCCTGGCCGATGTTCTCTCACTTCGGCTGGCCGTCGACGAACCGCTGGCCGACGGCACCGAACTGGTCCTGCGCAACCGGGCCACCGCGGTCGAGAGCCGGGTCCCGCTGGGGGCGCCGGGCGTCCAGACGCGCGAGGCGGCGCTGGCGGTCTCACTCGCGCCGCTGGAACTGGGGCCCGGCCGCTGGGACACCTATCTGCAGCAGGGCGCGTCGCGCACCCGGCTGCGCAGCGTCGACCCCGGGTTCTCCCTCGACCACCTGGACGCGTACGCGCTGAGCCGCCGCACGCTGGCCTACCGCGCCTACCGGACCCGTAACGGCTTTCTGGCCCTGAAGATCGACGACGCCCGGCCGGCGGCCGAGGTCCGCTCCGTCTGGTTCAGGGAGGGGCGCTTCGAGGTCACCGGGCTGCTGGCCTTCACCGGCCTCGACGACGACGAGGCCCGGCACGAGGCGCGGCTCGCTCTGCGCCGCAGCCGGCCCGACGCCGAGCTGACCTCTGTTGCAACGGTCCAGGGCGTGCGCTTCCACGCCGCGCTCTCACTCTGCGACGTGCTCGCCGCGGCTCCCGACCAGACCGGCACCTGGGAACCCTCGCTGCGGGTGCGCGGCGTGGACACACCGCTCCGGCTGGGCTCCCGGCTGGACGACGTCGACGGCAAGCGCCGCCGCCTGCACTATCCCGCCGCCCAGATCGACGGGGTGCCGATCCGTCCCTGCTACACGGCGGACGACGAGCTCAGGATCGAGGTCGGCGGGTGAGGATCTGCCTGCTCGTCCCATCCGTCTACGGCATGCGTGGTGATACCCGCTCGGTGGTCAACCTCGCGGGAGAGCTGGCAGAACGTCACGACGTCGAGATCATCAGCGTCCGCCGCCAGCGGGAGAGGCCGTTCTTCCCCGTGGCGTCCGGTGTGAAGCTGTCCTGGGTGGTCGACGCCCAGCCGGGGGTGCGGCACCTGCTCCCGCGCGGCCAGATGCGCACCGAGGTCGCTCTCTGGCGGCGGTTGCGCAGCCTGAAGGCCGACGTGCTCATCAGCACCCGCCCCGGCCTGAGCGTCCAGGTGGCCAGGCACGCGCCGCGTGACGTCGTGCGGGTCGCCCGTGAGTGGGGCCGCCCGCCGGTGCCGGGGCCGATCAGGAAGTTCTACCCGCGCCTGGACGCGGTCGCCGTCGCCACCGAGTCGAGCAGGCAGGAGTGGGACCGTCTGCTGGACGGGAACGTCACGGTCGGCACGATCCCGGACGCGCTGCCCACCGGACCGTGGCCACGCTCGCGGATGGACAACCGCATCGTCGCCGCGGGCGGGCGCCTGGTGCCGACGAAGGCCCACGACCGGTTGATCCGCGCGTTCGCCGCCGTCGCGGGCAAGCGCCCCGACTGGCGGCTGCGCCTGTACGGCGGGGGTCCCGAGGAGAAGCGCCTGCGGGCCCTCGTCGGCGCCCTCGACCTGCACAACCACGTCTACTTCATGGGCACCACCTCCGACCTGACCGGCGAGTTCGCCAAGGCCTCGATCGTGGCGACCACCTCCAGGACGGAGGTGCTCGGGATGACCGTGATCGAGGCGATGGCCAGCGGGGTGCCGGTGATCGCGTTCGACAGCCCGCGGGGAGCGGGCGAGTTCGTGGCCGACGGGCGGAGCGGGGTCCTGGTCGCCGAGGGGGAGGGCGAGATCGAGGCGTACGCGTCCGCGCTGCTCGCGCTCATCGACGACGAGCGGCGCCGGCGGGAGCTCGCGGCGGGGGCACTGGAGGCCGCGGCGGTTTACGGCGCGGGCGCGGTGGCGGACCGCTGGGAGAAACTGATCGCGGCTACATCCCGCTGTGCCTGACGCGGGTACCGTTGGGACATGCATGGGTACAGCGGTGACAAGCAGGCTTATCTGACCCGGTTACGGCGGATCGAGGGGCAGATCAGAGGTCTGCAGCGGATGGTCGAAGAGGATGCCTACTGCATCGACGTGCTGACTCAGGTGTCCGCCGCCACGCGGGCGCTCCAGGCGGTGGCGCTCGGCCTGCTTGAGGATCACATCGGTCACTGCGTCGCCGACGCCATCAACACCGGGGGCCCGGAGGCGCAGGAGAAGGTCAAGGAGGCGTCGGCCGCGATCGCCCGTCTCGTCCGCTCGTGACTAGTCACATGACTATTTTTTCCGACCACGTCCCGGACCCCGTTACAGGGTCCGGGACCGGGTCTTGAAAACGGTTCTTCCGGTGGCTTCAGCAGACAGCCGAAGCACTCAACCCGAGCGCGTTGTCGAGCTCCACCAAGGTGAGGGGCCGTTCGCTGATGGCGACGGCGGACAGCACCTCGGCATAGAGCGCGATCTCGTCCAACGCGACACGGTCGTGGACTCTAGAGTCCAGGTCGTCGTGCCCCACCGCGTCGTCCTTCCTTCCGCAGCCCACACCCACTTCGAGGTTACGGCGGGCGGTCATCGGTGCCCATGGCCCATCGGGACCATTCCTCGCCCCGCCCGGCACGTCCTCAAGGAGGATCATTTCCCGATTACGAGATCACAATTCAGCTAATTGTCTGATGCGTAGGGGCCTAGAAGGATATAGGGAGAGTAAGGATGAAATAACTCTATTTGTGGTTTAAGCATACTGGCGTGTGTCAGAAGTGACGTGGATAGGTCCCCGATACTCCTGGGACGGGGTCGTCCCGCTCGTGTGTCAGCCGGTGCACGACAGCCGAGGCCGTCGTGAAACCGCGCTCGGGTACCTCGGTCCCGGTGAGCCGGCACCACGCGAGCCCGGTGGCGTAGGCGGCGCCGAGCAGGGCCGCGGCCGAGGCCCGGTCCGGCGGGTGGAGCGCGGAGGGCAGCTCGCCCGAGCGCGGCCAGCAGCCCCGCAGCGGGTGCGCGGCGTCGGTGAGCACCACGTGGAGGATGTGCCGCAGCTCGGGATCCAGCCACGGGTAGAGCCCGTCGGCCACCCTCGGCGCGAAGGCCACCAGGTCGGCGGCGAGCAGCGAGGCGGCCACCGCCCGTGGATCGGCACCCATCGGGGCGAGGAAGCCCAGTGCCTGGACCAGGTCGTAGACCATGTGCTGGAAGTGGTCGCCGGGTGAGGCGTCGGGCAGCGTCATGTGGGCCGGGCAGCGCGAGAGCCACGCGTGGCGCACCATCTCGTCGCCCTGGTGGGCGATGACGGGATCCTGGCAGGCCCGGCGGAGCAGCGGTTCGATCATGGCCAGCAGGGCGTCGGCACGCGGCCCGAATCTCGGGTCGCCGCGTACCACGGCGGCGGTGTCGGCCATCAGTGCGACCAACCGCAGGCCCGCCTCAGGGTGCCCCGCCCTGACCCGCTCGCCGTACAGCGCGACCAGCTCGCCCAGTGAGGTGGGCGGCAGCCAGCGGACCCACTCGTCGCCGGGCAGCGGGCGGGCGAGGAACTCCCCGAACATCGACAGCAGTACCTCGTTGCCGTCGAAGGCGGGGGCGTAGGCGCACCACATGAGCGTGCCCCAGATCGCGGCGACCGGGCTGGCCACCTCCCCGGCGAAGAGCCGGGTGAACGGCCCGGTGAGCGGGAAGTCCTCCCTGCGCCTGCCCCGCTGGGCGATGACCAGCTCGCGGACCCGCTCGGTGATCTCGTAGGGCACGTCGGGGCCGACGAACCCCTGGATCGACCCACGGTCGACGGCGAAGTCGGGGCCGGTCGGGATCAGATGCGGCAGGACCATCGAGGTGACCTGGATGACCTGCGCCGCGGCGCGGAAACCCCGGTCGGCGGGAGGTGCGGTCAGGTACCAGCGGCCGTCGGCGGGATCCTGGCGGTACCACCGGGCGTGGGCGCCGAACAGCCAGCGCCCGCCGTCCGGGGTGGCCAGCGTGCGCTGGGCGATGGCCTGGGCCCGCGCGAGCGGCGGGAGCCCCGTCCACCGGTGGTCGGCGACCATGATCCGCACGTCGCGCTCGATGGCGTCGAACCCATCCCACTGCCACATGCCGGTCATCGGCATTCCGGGGCGAGGGCCCCTGGCCTTCGCCACGGGCGGGATGCCCCTGCCTCCCTTCGGTCAAGGTGGTGTCCGGCACCGCGATCGCCAAGCGGGCCTCGCACGATCGTAAGGCTCTCCCGGCTGCTCCGGCAGGCGGGCGTTCAGGCCGGCGGGCGTGCCGTTCAGACCGGCGACGACACGGTCGCGGCCCGATGGCGGGCGGCCCTGGCGACGTAGCCGGCCGAGGTACGGGCGAAGGAGTCGCGGTCGTCGTCCGTGAGCTCTCGGACGATCTTCCCGGGGACACCCGCGACGAGTACCCCCGCCGGGATCCGCTTCCCCGGTGCCACCAGGGCGCCGGCTGCGATCAGCGACCCCGCGCCGATCCTGGCGCCGCCCAGCACGATCGCGCCGATGCCGATGAGCGCGCCGGTCTCCACATGGGCCCCGTGCACCATGGCCTTGTGCCCGAGGCTCACCCGGGGCTCCAGCACGGCCGGCTCGCCCGGGTCGGAGTGCAGGCAGCACAGGTCCTGGATGTTGCACTCCTCGGCGACCTCGATGTCCTCGTCGTCCCCGCGGAGGACCGAGCCGTACCAGACGTTCGCGGCGCGGCCCAGCCGGACCCTTCCGACGACCACGGCTCCCGGGGCGATGTAGGCGTCCGGATGAATCCGCGGAATCGCGTCGCCGTCGAGGGCGGCGATGTATGGCATGGCGTTCATGGAGACGATGTTAGAGGGGGGCGTTCTGTCCGGTATTTCGGCAAGCAGGTGGCGTGTTCAGGTTGCGGACTTGGGCAGTAAGCAGGAAAGTCGTCTCCTGACGTCACCTTTCCCGCCACACAACCTCCACGGGCAGTGCCATGACAAACCAGCACGAGAGCTTTCCCGACCTGATGCATGAGGACTCGTTCGAGGTCGTCATGCGCGGTTACAGCCGCCGACAGGTTCACGACTACATGGACCGCCACCGCCACCAGATTCGCGACCTGGAAGAGCGGCTCGCGCGCGCGATCGACCAGGCCGAGCAGGGCCGGATCGAGCTGTCCGAGGCACGCAGGAGGCTCTCGGACGCCCCGCAGGACTACGACGAGCTCGGCGAGCGGCTCAGCCAGATACTGAAGCTGGGAGAGGAGGAGGCCGCCTCCAAGAGGCAGGTCGCGGAGGCGGAGGCAGGCAAGCTCCGCGACGACGCGGCCACCGAGTCCGAGCGGCTGATCACCTCCGCGCAGGACCGGGCGGAGAGCATCCTGAACGCCGCGCAGCAGGAGGCCGAGCGCCGGGTGGCCGAGGCCACCGCCACCGCCGAGCAGCGGCTCGCCCACGCCGGAAACGAGGCGGAGGAGACGGTCAACGCGGCCCGTGCCGAGTCCGAGGAGACCCTGCGCAGCGCCCGTGCCGAGGCCGACCGGATGGTCACCTCGGCGAGGAGGGAGGCGGAGCAGACCGTCGAGCACGCCCGAGCCGAGGCCGAGTCCACGCTGAACGCGGCCCACTCGGAGGCACGGGCGACGGTCATCGCCGCCAACACCGAGGCGCACTCCACGCTGTCGGCGGCCCAGCAGCGGGCCAACGCCCTGGACGAGACCACCGGCCGCCGGGTCGTCTACCTCACCGACACCCACCACGAGGTCATGCGCCGCCTGCACGAGATGGGTGCCGTCCTGGGCGACCTGCTGCACCGGGAGAGCAGTGCGGGTCCCCTGGTCGACGAGGACGCGGTGCTGCCCCCGGCCCGTGTCCAGCCCGCGCTGACGGCTCCCGCCCCGGCCGAGGCCACCAACGACGTCTCCGAGGTCTCCGAGGTCTCGGGGGTCTCGGGGGTCTCGGGGATTTCCGGGGTCTCGGGGATTTCCGGGGTCTCGGGGATCTCCGGGGTCTCCGGGATTTCCGGGGTCTCGGGGATCTCCGACGAGACGTCGGACGGCACCGAGGCGCCGGCGGGGTACGCGGAGCACACCGGATCCGAGGGTGCGCGAGGCGCCGAGCCCGATGACGCCGCACCCGACCTGGAGTCCGTACGGGTGATCGTGGAAGACGACGCCCCCCGCGAGGACGCCGGTGACCGTTCTGCCGAGGAGCTTGAGGTGTACGTCGACACCGACGTCGACCTCGGCCGGGCCGCGGGAAAGAACGGGGGAAGGTACGCCGCTCCCCACAAATGAGGTCCCCTCGCCCCGAAGCGCGTGAACGGGTATCGGCACGCGTGACCGTGGATCTCAGCGGTGCCGCGGAGATCATGAGCAGGCCCGCGTGGTCCTGGAGACCGGCGCGTGATCGTGGGTCCGCGGCGTGGTCGGAGCCCGGAGCCGTCCGGAGGTCAAGCGGAAGCCCCCGCCCCCGATAGGGTCGGGGGCTTCCGCGATTGGGGGCCCGGCGCCGGGACCGCATCGGATCCGCTCACCCCGGCACCGGGCGGTCTTCAAGTGTCCTTTTCCGGCTCCGCCTCGCCGGAACGTTCCCGCTGGGTGTGCAGTTGCTCACGCAGTTCCTCAGGGCCGTCCGCGTCGATGGTCATCGCGCAGCCGACATCACGCTGGGCGGAGGTCAGCGGGTGGTGGCGGGTTGCCCACCACCTGCCCGCGTCGCTCCGCCAGATCGTCCAGTCGGGGAACTCCCGGGCGATTTCCGCTAGATGTCGGTCGAAAGACATCCGTGCACCTTCCCCGCGCCCAGGCCCGTCTTTGCGACGTTCCACCTCTGACGGTGCGGCACTTCTCTAGAGAAATCAATGATCGTGAAGGACAGGTCAACCTATCGGTTGACGGACGGTCTTGAACTATGAGTCGAAGTCGTACTGAAGTACGTAAGAGGCGGCGTCCAGGACCATCTCGTTGACCTCGACGGCGATGCCGTCGGTGGTGCGGGCGACCCGGGCGATCACGATGACCGGGGTACCGGCGGGCAGGTCGAGCTGGACGGTCTCGTGGGGATGGGGCATGCGGGCGCGGATCTCCTCGGTGAAGTGCGCCGGGGCGTGGCCGAGCTCGCCGAGGCGCGCGTAGACGCCCCCCGGTCCGGTGTCCTCCCTTGTGATCGCGGTCCCCTCCACCAGTTCGGCGGGGAAGTGGGAGACCGACAGTTGCACCGGCCGCCCGTTCACCGAGTAGCGCCGCCTGCGGACCCACACCTCGGGGCTGTCCAGCACCCGTGCCACGGGGTCCTCGGCCCGCTCCCGGTCGATGTCCACCTCGTCCACGGTGTAGGGGCGGCCCTCGGTGTCGGAGTCCCAGATGGCCGCGCCGCGCCCCCATCTGTCACGAGAGAGCCGTCGGGAGCCGTGTCGCCTGATCGGGCGGAACTGCCTGACATACACCCCCGAGCCGCGTTTGGGGACGGCCAGTCCTTCGTTGATTAACACGGAAAGGGCCTGTCTGGCGGTGGCGCGGGCTATGCCGTGCCGTGCCATCAGGGCGTTCTCGCCCGGAAGCCGATCCCCGTCTCGGAGATCGCCGGACAGGATCGCTTCGCGAAGCCCGTCGGCGATGCGCCGATAGATCGGGGGCTCGGGAGGTACCGGGGACTGCTGCACGTTCGATCACCCTCTGTCACCAACCGGGTTTGGCGTCTCCAGAGAACTTGCCCCGTCTTGTCCACGATCGCACAGATACAGGGGTTGGTAACCTGTTTCTTTTGGGGGGTATCGTGCTCGTGTGGCGAGCTTAAGGAGTTTCTCCGGTCCGTTACCGTGGAACGATCCCAGCCGCTATTCGGTCGGCCCACCACCGGCGCGTCACGGTCGCGGCCAGCAGGGCACCCGCCGTGTTGACGATCACGTCGTCGACGGAGCTCACCCGCCCCAGGCGCAGGACGTACTGGAGGATCTCCACGGTGAGTGAGGAGCCCGCCGCCACGGCCGCGATCCGGGCGAGCGAGGCGAGGCGCGCCGAGCGCACCGGGAGCATGGCGCCGAGCGCGGCGAAGACCAGAAGGTTCCCGCCGACCTGTACGAACGCCGCCTGCGCCGGCCCGTGGAGGGTCGCCCACAGGTCCACCAGGGGGAGCAGACTGACGCCGGAGTCGCCCGCCCGAGGAGTGAGGATCATCCAGATCCAGGGGGCGGTCCCGGTCACCGCGACCACGTCGGCCAGGGCGGTGCGGACGGGGCAGGGGTGACCCTTACGGGCGCGGTGGCGGGCCAGCACGTGGATGGCGACAACGGCCACCGGGACCGCGAGGAAAGTCGCTATAACGATATTTCCCCATAGCTGCCATGCCTGGTGCATGAGGCAATGATGCCGGTGCGCGCAGCCCGGCCGGCGGTCCTGTGAGGTTACGAGAAGGTGACCTTCAGGCAAGGGGCGTTCGGGGGCGTCGGACCCGAGTGGATCGGTACGGCGCGTCAGGCCCGGCCCACGCCGGGGAATTCCGGGAACCGGAACCTCGGGCTGAGCGGTGGCCGGAGTCGAGACGGTCGCAGCCGGCCCGGGATCAGATGGTTCTGGTCAGGGCGCGGGAGATGCCCAGGGCGGCGGCCTTGACGGCAGGGGCCAGCCGGGTGGGCTGGAAGCGGGCCAGCGGGACCGAGATGGACAGCGCGGCCACGGCCACCCCGTCACCGAACACCGGGGCCGCGATGCAGGCGCCGCCCAGCTGGGCCTCCTCCCGCTCGTAGGCCAGCCCCGCGGCCTGGATCTGGCCGAGCGCCTCCTCCAGGCGCCGGGGGTCGACTATCGAGTGCGGGGTCAGCCGGCGGAGCGGTCGGCCGAGAACCTCGTCGATCAGGTCGGGTCCTGAGTAGGCCAGCAGGGCCTTGCCGATCCCGGTGCAGGTCAGCGGGAGACGCCCGCCGACGCGCGAGGGCAGCGCGAAGGCCGTCTGGCCACGGATCTTCTCGACGTAGACGACGTCGAGGCCGTCGCGCACGCCCAGGTGGACGGTCTCGTGGGTGGCCTCGTAGAGGTCGTGCATGAAGGGCAGTGCCGCGTGTCTCAGGTCGCGCTCTCCGGGCACGATGCTGCCGAGCTCGAAGAGGCGGCGGCCGAGATAGTAGCCGTCGGGGCGGCGGGTGACCGCGCCGATCGAGGTCAGCTCGGTGAGCAGCCGGAAGGCCGTGGTCTTGGGCAGATGGCAGCGCTCGGCGACGTCGATCAGGCGCAACGGTCCGCCCGTGGGGCGGAACGCGTCAAGCACGAGCCAGGATTTCTCCAGCACGGACAACCGGTCGGGGTTCCGTTTCACGGAACTCATTCTTGCTTATGAACCACCTGGGCCCTATACCCGTATGGAGTGACCCAGCGAAGTACATCCCCGAGGAGAAGTCTTGTCTGACCAGGTGAACCACTTCATCGGTGGGGTGCCGGTCGCCGAGGGCGCGACGTTCGCCACGTACGACCCGGTGACCGGGCTTGTGGTGCGTGAGGTCCGCGAGGCGGACCGGTCCATCGTCGACAGAGCGGTGGCCGCCGCCCGCTCGGCCCTGCCCGCGTGGGCGGCGCTGCCGGTGGCCGAGCGGGCCGCCTGGATGCGCCGCCTCGCCGACGCGATCGAGGAGCGGTTCGAGGATCTGGTGGCCGCGGAGATCGCCGACACCGGCAAGTCGGTCGCCCAGACCCGGACCCTGGACATCCCGCGCGGCGCCGCCAACTTCAGGTCGTTCGCCGAGATCGCGGCCCAGCACCCGGAGAACGCGTTCCACCTGACGGACGTGCTGAGCTACACGGTGCGCAAGCCCCTCGGGGTGGTCGCGGTGATCGTGCCGTGGAACCTGCCCTTCCTGCTGGCGACCTGGAAGCTCGGCCCCGCGCTCGTCGCGGGCAACACGGTGGTGGTCAAGCCCTCGGAGCACACGCCCGGCTCGGTCGCGGTGCTCGCGGAGATCGCCGCCTCGATCGGCCTTCCCCCCGGCGTCCTCAACGTCGTGCACGGCTTCGGCGGCGGCTCCACCGGCCAGTTCCTGGTGGAGCACCCGGGCGTGGACGCGGTCACCTTCACCGGTGAGAGCCGCACCGGTTCGACGATCATGAAAGCGGTGGCGGACCGGGTCAAGCCCGTCTCGTTCGAGCTGGGTGGCAAGAACGCGGGGCTGGTCTTCGCCGACGCGGACCTCGACGCGGCGGTCGAGGGGAGCGTGCGGTCGGTCTTCACCAACGGCGGCCAGGTCTGCCTGTGCACCGAGCGGTTGTACGTGGAACGGCCCGTCTTCGAGGAGTTCACCGCGCGGCTGGCCAGGCGCGCGGGGGAGCTGCGGTTCGGCCGCCCTGCCGACCGGGACACCACGATGATGCCGATGATCTCCGCCGAGCACCGGGACAAGGTGCTCTCCTACTACGAGCTGGCCAAGAGCGAGGGCGCCGAGATCCGCGCCGGCGGCGGCGTGCCGCGTTTCGGCGACGACCGCGACGGTGGCTACTACGTCGAGCCGACGGTGCTGACCGGCCTGCCGCACGACTCCAGGGTGAACCGGGAGGAGATCTTCGGCCCGGTCTGCCACATCGCCCCGTTCGACACCGAGGCCGAGGCGGTCGGACTGGCCAACGACAGCGAGTACGGCCTGGCGGCGACGGTCTGGACCGCCAACCTGAGCAGGGCCCACCGGGTGGCGCAGTCGTTGGAGGCCGGGCTGGTCTGGGTCAACACCTGGTACCTGCGCGACCTGCGAACCCCCTTCGGAGGAGTGAAGCTGTCCGGCATCGGACGCGAGGGCGGCACGCGCTCGCTGGACTTCTACTCCGAACCCACCACGATCACCATCAGGCTGGAGCCGGGAAATGACTGAGTGGAGCGAGGCCGTCGACGCGTACCGGGATGCGGCCGACCGGTTGCTGGAGGCGGCGCGGAGCGGCAAGCCGTGCGCCCCGGTGCGTGAGACGTTGCCCGACCGGAGCGCCGAGACCGGCTACGCCGTACAGGAGATCAACACCAGGCGGGCGCTGGCGGAGGGGCGGCGGCTGGTCGGCAGGAAGATCGGACTGACCTCCCCCGCGGTCCAGCGCCAGCTCGGCGTGGACCGGCCGGACTTCGGGATGCTCTTCGCCGACATGGCCTACCTCGACGGCCTGCCCGTCCCGACCGACCGCTTCCTGCAGCCCAGGGCCGAGGCGGAGGTGGCACTGGTCCTCGGCGCAGACCTGGAGGGCGGCCCCTTCACGGTCGCCGACGTGATCCGGGCGGTCGACTTCGTGCTGCCCGCGATCGAGATCGTGGACAGCCGCGTCGCGGAGTGGGACATCACGCTCGTCGACACGGTCGCCGACAACGCCTCCAGCGGCGCGTTCGTCCTCGGCAACACCCCGGTCGAGCTGCGCGGCCTGGACCTGCGCCTGGCCGGGATGACCATGAGCAAGAACGGCCTGGAGGTCTCCACCGGCGCGGGCGCGGCCTGCCTCGGACACCCGCTCAACGCCGCGGTCTGGCTGGCCGACGCGCTGGGCCGCACGGACTTTCCGCTGCGCGCCGGGGACGTCGTGCTCACCGGCGCGCTCGGCCCGATGGTCGGCGTCGAGTCCGGCGATGTCTTCGAAGCACACATCGAGGGCCTCGGCTCGGTCAGGGCGGTGTTCTCATGAAGATAGCGATCATCGGTTCGGGGAACATCGGCACCGACCTGATGTTCAAGGCGCTGCTGTCGAAGAAGGTCGAGGTCTTCGCGATGGCGGGCATCGACCCCGACTCCGACGGCCTGGCCCGCGCCCGCCGTCGCGGGGTCGCCACCACCCACGAGGGCGTCGAGGGCCTGGTCGCGCTGCCCGGGTTCGCCGACGTGGACGTCGTCCTCGACGCGACCTCGGCCGGCGCGCACCGGCACAACGACAAGGTGCTGCGGGCGCACGGCAAGCGGGTCATCGACCTGACCCCCGCCGCCCTCGGCCCCTACGTGGTGCCCCCGGTCAACCTGGAGGCGCACCTCACCGAGCCGAACCTCAACATGGTCACCTGCGGCGGGCAGGCCACGATCCCGATCGTCGCGGCGGTCGCCTCGCAGGCGCCCGTCCGGTACGCGGAGATCGTCGCCTCGATCGCCTCCCGGTCGGCGGGACCCGGCACCCGGGCCAACATCGACGAGTTCACCGAGACGACCTCCCGGGCGATCGAGCAGGTCGGCGGGGCGGCCAAGGGCAAGGCGATCATCGTCCTCAACCCGGCGGAGCCGCCGCTGATCATGCGTGACACGGTCTACTGCCTGGTGGACGAGTGTGACGAGCCGGCGGTGGTGGAGGCCGTGCGGGCCATGGTGGAGCGGGTCCGCGACTACGTGCCCGGCTACCGGCTCAAGCAGGACGTGCAGTTCGAGAAGATCCCGGCCGGGGAGCCGCTCCCCGACGGCACCCGCGACGGCGGCGTCAAGGTGACCGTCTTCCTGGAGGTGGAGGGCGCCGCCCACTACCTGCCCGCCTACGCGGGCAACCTCGACATCATGACCTCCGCCGCGCTGCGCACGGCCGAGCGCCTGGCCGAGGACCGTACCGACGACGAAGGCGCGCGCGCGGAGGTGAAGGCGTGAAACTGTACGTTCAGGACGTGACGCTGCGGGACGGCATGCACGCCATCCGGCACCGTTACACCGTCGCCCAGGCCGCCGAGATCGCCGCGGCCCTCGACGCCGCCGGGGTGGCGGCGATCGAGATCGCGCACGGCGACGGCCTCTCCGGGGGCAGCTTCAACTACGGCGTGGGCGCGCACACCGACGACGAGTGGATCGAGGCGGTCGCCGGGGCCGTGAGCCGGGCGAGGCTGACCACCCTGCTGCTGCCCGGCATCGGCACCATCGACGACCTCAAGCGCGCCCACGCGCTCGGCGTCACCTCGGTCAGGGTCGCCACCCACTGCACCGAGGCCGACATCTCCGCCCAGCACATCGCCACCGCGCGCGAGCTCGGCATGGACGTGTCCGGATTTTTGATGATGTCGCATATGGCGGAGACCGAGGAACTGGCCAGGCAGGCCAAGCTCATGGAGTCATACGGCGCGCAGTGCGTCTACGTGACCGACTCCGGTGGCCGGTTGACCATGGACGGGGTCAGGGAGCGGATCCGGGCCTACCGCTCGGTGCTCGACGAGGGCACCGAGATCGGCATCCACGCCCACCACAACCTGGGGCTGGGCGTGGCCAACTCGGTGGTCGCGGTGGAGAACGGCACCTACCGGGTGGACGCCTCCCTGGCCGGGATGGGCGCGGGGGCGGGCAACTGCCCGATCGAGGTGTTCGTCGCGGTGGCCGACCTGATGGGCTGGGACCACGGCTGTGACCTGAACGCCCTGATGGACGCGGCGGACAACCTGGTCAGGCCGCTGCAGGACCGGCCGGTCCGGGTGGACAGGGAGACGTTGACGCTTGGCTACGCCGGTGTCTACTCCAGCTTCCTGCGGCACGCCGAGGCGGCCTCGGCGCGGTACGGGGTCGACACCCGGACCATCCTGACTGAGGTGGGCCGCCGCCGGATGGTGGGCGGTCAGGAGGACATGATCGTGGACATCGCGCTGGACCTCGCACGTTCGGGAGAGCAGTCATGACCGACATCCACAAGCTCGCCGCGGTCCTGGACGAGGCCATCCGTACCGGTCGCGCGGTGCCCAGGCCCGAGCAGGACTACGGCGTGGCCGACGCCTACCGGGTGCAGGAGGAGCTGATCCGGCTCCGTCTTTCGCGGGGGGACCGGCTGGCCGGGGTGAAGCTGGGCTTCACCAGCGAGGGCAAGCGCCGCCAGATGGGCGTGCACGACATCATCTTCGGCCGGGTGCCGGAGTCGTCGGTCATCGGTGACGGCTCGTACGCGGACGTGTCCGGCTACATCCACCCGAGGGCGGAGCCGGAGGTCGTCTACCTCATCGGGCGGCGCATCGCGTCGCCGGCCGACGCGTACGCGCCGGACGCCATCGCGGCCGTCGCCCCCGGTATCGAGGTCATCGACTCGCGCTACGAGGACTTCAGGTTCTCGCTGCCCGACGTGATCGCCGACAACACCTCGGCCGCCGGATACGCCGTCGGCCAGTGGCGGCCCTACGACCCGTCCCGGTGGAACCTGGGCGTCGTGCTGGAGATCGACGGGCGCGTGGTCCAGGTCGGGTCGACCGGCGCCATCCTGGGCGACCCGCGCCGGGCCCTCGCGGAGGCCGCACGCCTGGCCGGACAGATCGGGATGGTCCTGGAGCCGGGGTGGATCCTGCTCGCCGGTGCCGCCACCCCCGCCGAGCCGCTCGCGCCGGGCGCGCGGGTGCGGGCCGAGATCCAGCACCTGGGATCGGTGTCGTTCACCGCGTCCGTGCCCGAAGAGAAGTCCTGAAGGGGCGCCGGGATGCCGTCGGCGCCCGCGGGAGAGGAGAGAGAGCATGAGTGACGGGCTCGTCGTCACCGGGAAGGCCACCCCCAGGGGAAGGTTTCCGCACGTCAAGCGGGCGGGTGACTTCCTGTACGTGTCCGGGACCAGTTCGCGCAGGCCGGACAACACGATCGTCGGCGCCGAGGCCGACGAGTTCGGCACGGTCACGCTCGACATCGCCGAGCAGACCCGGGCGGTGATAGAGAACATCAAAGACATCCTCCGGGCGGCCGGAGCCGATCTGCGCGATCTCGTGCAGGTCACCACCTACCTGGTGAACATCAATGACTTCGGCGGGTACAACGCGGTCTACGCGGAGTACTTCGACGAGGCCGGCCCGACCCGCACCACAGTGGCCGTTCACCAGTTGCCGCACCCGCATCTGCTCATCGAAATTCAGGCCGTGGCCTACCGACCGGAGGGGCGCCCGTGATCCCACCCATCGATTTCACCAAGTGGATCGACGAGCACGCCCACCTGCTCAAGCCGCCGGTGGGCAACAAGATGGTCTTCGAGGGCTCCAGTGACTTCATCGTCATGGTCGTCGGCGGGCCGAACGCGCGGACCGATTTCCACATCGACCCGTACGAGGAGCTCTTCTACCAGATCCGCGGCAACATGCATGTCAACCTCATGACCCCCGAAGGACCGCAGACCGTGCACGTGCGCGAGGGGCAGATGTGGCTGCTCCCGCCGAACACGCCGCACTCGCCGCAGCGCCCCGAGGAGGGTTCCGTCGGCCTGGTGGTGGAGCGGATCAGGCCGGAGGGCGTGCTGGAGAGGTTCCTCTGGTACTGCCCGGAGTGCAGCGCCGTGGTCCACGAGGTGGAGCTTCAGGTCCGCGACATCGTGACCGACCTGCCGCCGATCTTCCAGGCGTTCTACGCCGACGAGAAGGCGCGCACCTGCGGGAACTGTGGCGCCGTCCACCCTGGCAAGGGATAGCCGTTGATCATTGATGTGCACACCCACCACGTCCCCAGGGGCTGGCCGGATCTCGGCTGGCCGGGGGCGCCACGGCTCCGGGTCGACTCCGAGCGGGAGGCCGTGATCCTGCTCGGGGACCGGGAGTTCCGCCGGATCGCCGACGACTGCTGGAACCCCTCGGTCCGCCTGGAGCGGATGGACGCCGACGGGGTGGATGTCCAGGTCGTCTCGCCGACGCCGGTCTTCTTCGGCTACGAGCGCCCGGCGGCGGAGGCGGTACGGGTCGCGAAGATCTTCAACGACCTGGCGCTGGAGATCTGCGCCTCCGAACGGCTGGTGCCGTTCTGCCAGGTGCCGCTCCAGGACCCCGACCTGGCCTGTGCCGAGTTGGACCGGTGCATGGCCGCCGGGCACGCGGGCGTCGAGATCGGCAACCACGTCGGCGACCGTGACCTCGACGACGAGGGAGTCGTCCAGTTCCTCCAGCACTGCGCCGCCGTGGGCGCGCCCGTCTTCGTGCACCCCTGGGACATGGCGGGTGGGCCCCGGCTGGAGCGCTGGATGGCGCAGTGGCTGGTCGGCATGCCCGCGGAGACGCACCTGTCGGTGCTCGCCCTGATCCTGGGCGGTGTCCTCGATCGGGTGCCGGACACGCTGCGCCTCTGCTTCGCGCACGGCGGCGGCTCGTTCGCCTTCTGGCTCGGCCGGTTCGAGAACGCCTGGCACCGCCGGGGTGACCTCGTCGGGGTCTCCGAGTTCCCGCCGTCGCACTACCTCGACCGGTTCAGCGTGGACTCGGTGGTCTTCGACGAGCGGGCGCTGCGGCTGCTGGTCGACACGATGGGAGAGGACCGGGTCATGCTCGGCTCCGACTTCCCCTACCCGCTGGGCGAGTCGCCGGTGGGCTCGCTGATCCGAGGGGCGGGGTTCCTCTCCGAGGACGCCCGCGCCAAGCTGCTCGGCGGCAACGCCACCCGGTTCCTGGGCCGCTGACCCGGCGGCGAGCCGGGGAGCCCGGGCACGGCGGGACCGGTCTCGGTCCCGCCGTGCCCGGGGTGCCACTTGATCCGCTGTGACGGCATGATGGAAGGGTTGCCAGCACCTACCCCGGAGATGACTCGTGGCCATCAGCCGTGCGGAGTGCGTCGCGCTCGACGCCGCCGATCCCCTCAAGCGGATCAGGGACGAGTTCGTCCTGCCCGACGGGACGATCTACCTGGTCGGCAACTCACTCGGCGCCCCGCCGAAGGCCGCCGCGGCCGCGGTCACGCGGACCGTGGAGCAGGAGTGGGGCGGCCGGCTGGTCGGTGCCTGGAACGTCTCCGGCTGGTACGACCTGCCGCTGACCACCGGTGACAGGATCGCCCCGCTGATCGGCGCGGGCCCCGGCCAGGTGGTGGTGGGCGAGAGCACCTCGATCGCCATCGTCAAGGCCGTGTCCGCCGCCCTGGGCCTGCGGCCGGAGCGCCGGGTCGTCGTCTCGGACCTGGCCAACTTCCCCACCGACCGCTATGTGGTCCAGGGGCTGGCGGAGGCGCTGGGCGGCTACGAGATCCGCGACGTCACCGGCCTTGACGACCTCTCCGGCGCTCTCTCCGGGGACGTCGCGTGCGTGCTGCTGTCGGAGGTGGACTACCGGACCGGTGCCCGTCACGACACGGCGGCGGTCACCGCGCTGGTCCAGGCGGCGGGCGCGCTGATGATCTGGGACCTGTGCCACAGCGCCGGCGCGTACCAGGTGGACGTCTCGGCGGCCGACTTCGCGGTCGGCTGCACCTACAAGTACCTGAACGGCGGTCCGGGGTCCCCGGCCTTCGTCTACGTCCACCCGGACCACCAGGCAGCGGGGCGGCACATGCTGACCGGCTGGCACGGTCACGCGGAGCCGTTCGCGTTCGAGCCGGACTTCCGTCCCGCCGACGGCATCCGGCGCTTCACCGTGAGCACCCCGCACGTGGTGTCCTACGCCCCGCTCAACGCCTCGCTCGACATCTGGGAGCGCGTCGACCTGGCCGCCGTGCGGGCCAAGAGCGTGGCACTGACCTCGCTCTTCATCGAGCTCGTCGAGGAGTTCTGCGCGCCGTACGGGCTGGGGCTCCTCTCGCCCAGGGACCCGGAGCGGCGGGGCAGCCAGGTCAGCTTCAGCCACCCGGACGGCTATCCGGTCATGCGTGCCCTGATCGACCGCGGCGTCCACGGTGACTTCCGCGCCCCCGACGTCCTCAGGTTCGGCTTCGCGCCGCTCTACATCCGTTTCGTGGACGTCTACGACGCGGCCGTGACCCTGGCCGAGGTGCTGGAGAAGGAGAGCTGGCGCGACGACCGCTACAGCCGGCGCCTCGCCGTCACCTGAGCATCCGCCCTCGGCGGGGGATGCTCAGCGGTCGCCCGGCTTGCGTCCCCCGAACATCGGGCGCCTGGTCTCCCA
The DNA here is from genome assembly GCF_040295965.1 of Streptosporangium sp. NPDC002544. Classification (NCBI taxonomy): domain Bacteria; kingdom Bacillati; phylum Actinomycetota; class Actinomycetes; order Streptosporangiales; family Streptosporangiaceae; genus Streptosporangium; species Streptosporangium sp. NPDC002544. Next base: position 136,941 of record NZ_JBEOWJ010000027.1, read on the forward strand.
GTATCTCCAGCCCTCCACCCGCGCAGGGATGTTGGCTATGCCGGCGGTGACCTTGCGTACGCGGCAGTTGTAGACCCGGCGCCACGCCGTGAAACTCACCCGGTATCCGAAGACGCGGTACCACAGGTTTCCGTACATGCCGTCGCTGATTTCCCGGGTGTACTCGTGCCCGGTCTCGACGATGTACTCGTCCGCGAGCAGCGGGCTCACAAAGTTTCGCAGCTGGCGGATCAGCTTACCCGTTTCGATCTCGCTGATCTTTTCTCTTTCTAGTTCCATCTCGGCGTACACGCGGTGTTGCCGGGTGACCGACGCCGCCATTGTGCCGCCGGGACCGTCGATGAACCGGGTACGGGGAATGAAGAAATTCTTTGGCCGGAAGGAACGGAACCTGAAGAAGGACCTCGGCCTGCACTTCCTGCGTGCCTGTTCCGCGAGCGAAGGGCGGGAGTCGCCGGAACCGGTGGTGGTGAGGGGCTCGGTGCTGACCGAGGCGATGGGTGAGGTCGGGTCGGGCGGCGGCTCGACGAGCGCGGACGAGGTGGTGGACGAGGTGGTGATCGAAGAGGGCTCAGCGCCGGTCGAGGTGCCGGTCGAGGCGGTGGTCGAGGCGGTGGGCGAGGTCGGGGCGGGTGGTGGGACGTTGGGCGCGGACGCGGCCGCGGGTGTGGAAACGGTGACGGCGAGGGCCACGGAGAGGGAACCGGCCAAGGACAGTACGGCCGTCCCCTTCATTGACCGACGTCCCCTGTATCGGTTGCGCGGAACCATCGGGTTTGTTTGAGGTTCGGGGGTGGACACGGAGACCTCACTCCCTTCCACGCGCGATCCACGAGCGATCCGCTGGTCGGAATGTGGCCTCTGCCGCTATATGGAACCACTCAGCGCGACATTGACGATGCTTACAGCCGGGATTCGCCGCCACGCGGTGCCACGCCGACCCCCACCCCACCGAACAGGGCAAGAACGAGTGAAAAGGCGTCCATGCCGCCCGCCCGAGTGCCGCCCCGTTTTTCCGCGCCCCCGTTTCCCGGCGCCTTCGTGACGGGCCTCAGCGGGGAACGATCGGCAAGGTGATGAAGGAGTCGGGGAAGACGGTCTGGTGCTGGACGACGAACTCGTCCAGCACCGATTCCGCGGGAAGTCGGAACCGCGGTGGACGTCGCCGCGCAGGATCGTGCCGTCGCGCATGGGAACGGGGGGCGTGCTCGGCGACGAGGGGGAGCGCCGCGCGGTCGAGTTTCGCCATGGGGGCTTCTCAGGTCAGGGTGTAGGCGTCGTAGCGGACGGCATCGGCGGTGCGGGACGCCGAGGCCACGGCCAGGGTGCGGTTGAGCCACAGGTAACGTTCGTCGCCGGTCTCGAAGCGGCAGAACAGCCGGAAGTAGTACTCGCCAGGGGCGACGGGCTCGCCCCGAGACAGGCGCTCCAGGACGGGGGGAGGGCCGTGCCGCACCCCGCTGGTGGAGATGAACAGGTGCGCGCCGTCGTGGGTGCGCAGCGTGTAGCGGGTGTCGATGCTGGCCATGCCGTCGGCGTGCAGGACCTGCCAGTCGGCGCCGCCGGGCAGCACGGTCCCGGAGAGGCGCGGCCCCTCGAACGACCCGCCCACGATGTTGATCACCCGGCGTCTGCCCCACTGGGAGTCGCCGAGGTCGAGGATCGGGTCGAGTTCCACGTGAAACACGGCGAGCGGTTCGAGGTTCACCGCGTCACGCTCCAGGACGGGCGCTCGTTCAGCGACACCGGGTCGAAGCCCGCCGTGCGCTTGTACGACGCGGCGATCTCGGTCCGCTCGGCGAGGGGGACGACCCGCTCGATGTCGTCGAAGCCGTCCGGGGCACGCTCGTGGGCGAGCCTCATCACCACCTCGGGGCCCATCTGCCGGTTGGACAGCTGCAGCGCGGTGGTCACCGGGCGGCGAGCCGCCTCGTAGGCGGCGAGGTCGCCGTGCGCGAGGGAGTGGGCGAGCACCCGGGCATCGATGATCGCCTGGGAGGCGCCGTTGGAGCCGATCGGGTACATGGCGTGGGCGGCGTCGCCCAGCAGGGTCACGTTGCCCGACGTCCAGTACGGCAGCGGGTCGCGGTCGACCATCGGGTACTCGTACGCCGCCTCGGCGCCGGAGATGATCCCGGGCACATCCAGCCAGTCGAACCGCCAGTCCGCGAAGTGCTCGACGATCCGCTGAGGATCCGCCGGGCGGTTCCAGTCGCCCCGGGCCGGGGCCTCGCCGTCCAGCGGGCGTTCGGCGATCCAGTTGATCAGTGTCCGCTCGCCCGTCTCGATCGGATAGGCCACGAACTTCCGCGTGCCGTCCCCGGCCATGATCATGGATCGCCCGGTCAGGAACGGCTCGCCGTAGGTCGTGCCGCGCCACAGGACCAGCCCGTTCCAGGGCGGTGGTCCCTCGCCGGGGAACAGGTGCGCCCGGACCGCCGAGTGGATGCCGTCCGCGCCGACCAGCAGGTCGTCCGCCTCGATCCGCAGGTCGCCCGTCCCGATCCGCAGGCCGCCCGCGCCGGACCCGGGGCGCGGGCCGGTGGAGACGACGCGGCTGCCGGTCCGCACGGCCTGCGCGCCGAGGCGCTCGATCACGGCCTCCAGCAGGAGCATCTGCAGGCGTCCGCGGTGGATCGAGTACTGCGGCCAGCCGTATCCCGCGCCCAGGCCTCTGGGCTCCGACCAGATCGGCGTGCCGTACCGGTTGAAGTAGGCCAGCTCCCCGGTGGCCACCCCGATCTCGGCCAGCCGCTCCGCGAGGCCGAGCTCGGTGAGCTCGCGCACGGCGTGCGGCAGCAGGTTGATGCCCACGCCCAGCGGGCGGATCTCCCCGGCGGCCTCGCACACGACCACGTCCTCGAAGCCGGCGGCGTGCAGGCTGAGCGCTGTCGCCAGCCCGCCGATGCCGCCTCCGGCGATGACCACCCGCACAGATGCCTCCCGTAGATTGTTATGGCCGTAACAATATTCACGGCGGATCTCTCGTTGCGCAAGACTTGGCCGATGGACAGAGCAGACCTCCGGTACGCCGCCTACGCGCGTGAGCGCCTGGCGGCCATGCCGCCCCCGGCCGACGCCGAGGCCTTCGCGCTGGCCTACAACCTGCTCCAGCTGGCCTACCTGCTCGTCACGGACCTGGAGACGCGCATCCACCGCCCGCGAGGCGGGACCCTTCCCGGCTTCCGCCTGATGTTCAAACTCTGGCTGCTCGGTCCCACCCAGCCCGCCAGGCTCGCGGAGATCTCCGCCACGTCCCGCTCCGCGGTGACCAACGCGGTCAACACCCTTGAGCGGGACGGCCTGGTCGAGCGCCGCCCGCTCCCCGAGGACAGGCGGGCCGTGGTGGTCGGCCTCACCCCGGCGGGCGAGGCGGCGGTCCGTGAGATCTTCGCCGAGCAGACGAGCAGGGAACAGGAGTGGTTCTCCTGTCTGCGGGCCGATGAGCGCGAGAACCTCACGGACCTTCTCGGCCGGGTCCTCGCCGCCCGGCCGGGGGACGCTCCCTGATCAGAGCCGGCTGAGCAGGGTCGACACGGGGTAGACACGGGGTCGACACGGGCCGGCCCGGGTGCCGGCGGCCGCTCGGTCCACAGGGCGGGCGCCGCCCGGCTCAGGGGCGCGGGATGCTCCGCAGATTCGCCTTCGCCATGTCGACCATGCGCCCGACCCCGCCGGTGAGCACGATCTTGCCCGCGGCCAGGGCGAACCCCTTCACCTGCTCGGGGGTGATGCGCGGTGGCATGGCCAGCACGTCGGGGTCGGTGACCACGTCCAGTAGGAAGGGCCCGGGGGTCGCGAAGGCGCGGGCCAGGGCCTCCCGTACGTCCGCGGGGTCCTCCACCCGCAACGATTCGATGCCGGCCGCGGCGGCGATCGCCGCGTAGTCGACGGGAGCGTGGTCGGTGCCGAAGTCGGGCAACCCGTCCACCATCATCTCCAGCTTCACCATGCCGAGCGAGGAGTTGTTGAACACCACCGTCTTCACCGGCAGGTCGTGCAGCCGGACCGTGAGCAGCTCCCCGAGGAGCATGCCGAGCCCGCCGTCCCCCGACAGCGAGACGACCTGCCGCCGGCGGTCGGTGAACTGGGCGCCGATGGCGTGCGGGAGCGCGTTGGCCATGCTCCCGTGCACGAACGAGCCGATGATGCGGCGGCGGCCGTTGGGACTGAGATAGCGGGCGGCCCAGACGTTGCACATCCCGGTGTCCACCGTGAACACCGCGTCGTCGTCGGCGAGCTCGTCCATCAGGTTCGCGACGTACTCGGGGTGGATCGGACGGTGATGCTCGATGTCGTGCGTGTACGCCTCCACCACGTTCTCCAGCGCCTTCAGATGCCTGGCCAGCATCCTGTCGAGCTGGCGGCGGTCCGTCTTCTGCGTGACGTGCGGCAGCACCGCGCGGATCGTCGCGCCGACATCGCCGTGTACGGCCAGCTCCAGCGGGGTCCTGCGGCCCAGCCGTGCCGGGTCGTGGTCGATCTGGACCGTGCGCGCCCCCGGCAGGAAGTCGTCGTAGGGGAAGTCGGTCCCCGCCAGTACCACCAGGTCCGCCTCGCGCATCGCGTCGTAGCAGGCGCCGTAGCCGAGCAGCCCGCTCATCCCCACGTCGTAGGGGTTGTCGTACTGGATCCATTCCTTGCCGCGCAGCGCGTGCCCGACCGGTGCCAGGGTGCGCCCGGCCAGCCCCATGACCTCCTCGCGGGCGTGGCGCGTCCCGGCGCCGCAGAACAGCATCACCTTCTCGGCGCGGTTCAGCGCCTCGGCCAGCTCGGCCACCTGGTCGGCGGGCGGCACGACCGTGCCGGTCCGGGTCAGGAAGTCGTGCTCACCGGTGGCGCGGGCGGTGGACATGCTCGCCACGTCACCGGGGAGCACCACCACCGAGACGCCGCCGAGGCCGATCGCCTGCTGTACCGCGATGCGCAGCACCCGGGGCATCTGCTCGGGCGTGCCGACCATGTCGCAGAAGTGGCTGCACTCCACGAAGAGACGCCCCGGATGGGTCTCCTGGAAGAAGCCGGTGCCGATCTGAGTGGAGGGGATGTGCGAGGCCAGCGCGAGCACGGGGGCGCCGCTGCGGTGGGCGTCGTAGAGCCCCTGGATCAGGTGGGTGTTGCCGGGGCCGCAGCTGCCCGCGCAGGCCGCCAGGCGCCCGGTGACCTGTGCCTCGGCCGCGGCGGCGAACGCCCCCGCCTCCTCGTTGCGTACGTGGACCCACTCGATGTGGCCGGACTTCCTGACCGCGTCGACCACCGGGTTCAGGCTGTCGCCCACCACCCCGTAGATCCTTTCCACCCCGGCCTGGCGGAGAACCTCGATGAACTGCTCGGCGACGGTCGCCATGGTGCCCCCTCGTGTATGGCGTCATCGGTGTACCTCACCGCATTTCGCCGCGTCATTCCCCGGGGAGGCGTTCGACCGGCCGCACGGTGTGTCGCTCGGCGGCGGGACCGCTGTTTGCTTACCGAGCAAAAGGCTCGTGTTCGGACATGATGTGGCGTGGGGGATACGTTCTTTAGGGAAAGGGGGTACGTCCCGCCGAAAGCCTGTCACTTTCCGTGGCGTGCCGCTTACCATGCGACGAAGGTCACCCACTTTCGGAAGGTTTCACATGACCGGGCAGAACTCCGCGACCGCGTCTGACTACGTGTTCGACAACGACGGGGATCACTCGTCCGACCAGCACCGCTACCTCGCCCAGCTCCTTGATCCGCTGACCTTCGAGCGCCTCGCCCTGACCGGCGTCGGAGCCGGCTGGAACTGCCTGGAGGTCGGGGCCGGCGGGGGCAGCGTGGCGCTCTGGCTGGCCGAGCGGGTGGCGCCCGACGGGCGTGTGCTGGCGACCGACATCAAACCCGGTCTGATCCCGTCCAGGCCGGGGCTGACCGTCGTCCGCCACGACGTCGTCGCCGACCCGCTGCCGGTGGACGCGTTCGACCTGATCCACGCCCGGCTCGTGCTCAGCCACCTGCCCCAGCGCCGCCAGGTGCTGCGGCGCCTGCGCGCCGCGCTGCGGCCCGGCGGCTGGCTGCAGATCGACGAGATCGACATCACCCGCTGGGTGGCGCCGCCCACCCTCTGCGGGCGGGAGGGAGAGCTGTACGGGGCCTACATCGCCGCGATGACCCGGGTGCTGGGCGCCGCGGGCAGCGATCCGACCTGGGGTGGTTCCGCCGCGCGGGAGATGGCCGGGGCGGGCCTGGTCGATGTCGACCCGGTGCGCTGGACCGAGGTGTGGGAGCGCGGCTCCGCCGGGCTCGGTCTCCTGATCAGCAACAGTCACCACCTGGAGGAGCGCCTGGTGGAGGCGGGGATGACCGCACGGCGACTCCGGGAGGTCCGCGAGGTCATGTCGGCCCCGGGGTTCAGCGCGCCCTCCTTCGAGATCCACTCGATCCTCGCCCGCAGGGCCTGCGACGGCTGAGGGCGGGAGCCGGCCCGAAAGGCGCGCCCCGAGACGGTTCGCGGGATCCGGCCGTCTGATTTTCGGGTGTTCACCGACGTCACGCTCGGTGACCGGGCGTCAGGGGCGATGCCCTGCCACCGGGTGCTCGGGCGTCGGCGGGCGGTAACGGAATGCTCTCGATCCGTGGTGGCGGAGACGGCGGTTTCGCGCGCCCGCACCCATGCTGAGCTGCATGATCGTCTGGAGCCCTGGTCCTCGCCGGTGAGCAGTCTCGTGACCTGTCGCGAACATTGAGATTCAATCTTCGCTCTGCGGCTTGAAGCTACATATGTCCCATGGGCATAGTGTTTCGAATCACACACGCACCAGTCGCGGCGTGCGACCGTGGGGCTCTCCGAGCCCGGCGGCTGTCGGCCACGCGCAGGAACCGCGGATTGGACAAGACGAATGAGTTCCGCCCCTCCGATCCGCTCGAAGATTCTTAAGATCCTCGTCATTCCTGTGCTCTCGCTGATCGCCCTCTGGATGGTCATCGCCTACACGGCGGTCTCACAGATCGCCGGCATCTCCCAGACGCAGACCCGCTGGCAGGTGACCGGGGCGCCGATCCAGGAGATGATCGTCGAGATCCAGCGCGAGCGCCAGCTCTCCGCCGACGCGGCCGGGGCCACCGCACAGAACAAGTCGCTCTCCGAACAGCGGCGAGCCACCAACCGCATGGTGGATCGGGTACGCCAGGCGATCTCGTCCGCCGAGGGCTACGAGCCGGAGAACGCTCCGACCGACATGCGGATCCTGAAGTCGGCCATGGACGGGCTCGTTCTGGTGCGCGCCTCCGCCGACAACGGCTCGATGAGCGCGATCCAGGTGACCGACGCCTACAACGCCTTCATCAGCGCCGCCAACAAGCAGTTCGGCGACTCGACGGTGCTCGCCGACGTGTCGTCCTTCCGCATCATCCGCGGCATGACCGCCTACAGTGCCACCGCCGAGTACCTGGGCAGGGAGCAGGCCGTACTCGCCCCGGTGCTGAAGCGCGGCACGATGACGCACGCCGAGCAGGCGGCCTTCGTCGCGGCGGTGACCAGCCGGAGGCACTTCCTGGCCAACGCGGAGCTGGACATGAGTCCCGAACTGCAGGCGCGCCACCGGCAGGTCGCCGGGGACGCCGTCCACCAGCGGCTGCTGGCCGCCGAGAACAAGATCTTCGCGTGGGATCTCAAGGGGAAGCCGCCGCTGGACGCCGCCGAGTGGAAGCGGGACTCCGGGACGGTGCTGAGCACGGTCAACCAGCACACCCAGGAGGAACTGGCCCGCGCCACGATCAAGGGCGACGAGCTCAGGAGTTCGGCGTTCCTGCGCATCGGGCTGGTCCTGGGCCTGGGCCTGCTCGCGATCATCGTCTCGATCGTGTTCTCCTACCGGTTCGGCCGCTCCCTGGTCGATGAGCTGAAGCGACTCCAGGCCTCGGCCGTGGAACTGGCGGAAGAGCGGCTGCCGCGACTGGTCGAGCGGCTGCGCAGGGGCGAGGACGTGGACCCGGCGACCGAGGCTCCCGAATTGGATCGCGCCAACACCGCCGAGGTCGACCGGGTCGTGCACGCGTTCTCCGCGGTGCAGCGCACCGCGGTGGAGGCCGCGGTCGGCCAGGCCACCCTCCGCAAGGGCGTCAGCCAGGTCTTCCTGAACCTCGCCTGGCGCAACCAGGCGCTGCTCCACCGCCAGCTCACGCTCCTGGACACGATGGAGCGCCGCGTCGAGGAGCCGGAGACCCTGGAGGATCTCTTCAAGCTCGACCACCTGACCACCCGCATGCGGCGGCACGCGGAGAACCTGATCATCCTGTCCGAGGCGGCCCCCGCCCGCAGATGGCGCGACCCGGTACCGATCTTCGACGTGGTGCGCAGCGCCGTGCTCGAGGTCGAGGACTACACCCGCGTCACGGTCCTGCCCATGCCGCAGGCGCCGCTGCTGGTGGGCGCCGCGGTCACCGACGTGATCCACCTGATCGCCGAGCTGGTGGAGAACGCCACGGTCTTCTCGCCGCCGAACACGGTGGTCCACGTACGGAGCATGGTGGCTGCCAACGGCTTCGCGCTGGAGGTCGAGGACCGGGGTCTGGGGCTGAACCAGGCCACCCTCGACGAGCTCAACGCCAAGCTCGCCGACCCGCCGGAGTTCGACCTGGCCGACAGCGACAGGCTCGGCCTGTTCGTCGTCGCCAGGCTCGCGGCCCGGCACGGGATCAAGGTCGTGCTGCGGCCCTCGCCGTACGACGGCACCACCGCGATCGTGCTGCTGCCGCAGAGTCTCCTCGCCACCTGCGAGGCACTGACCGCCGAGGACGTCCCCCGGGTACGCCGGGTGGGCGCCCATCCGGGCGGGCCGGTGCGGGCGCTGGCCGCGGCCCCTGAGGTGCTGCCCGGGGCGTTCTACAGTTCGCAGGACCTGCCGGTGGCGCGCACTCCCGAGCCCTCGCCGGGATGGTTCCCCGCGCCACAGCAGCGGCAGGAGACCCCGGCCCCCTCGATGCCCGTGCGGCGGGCGGTGTCCGTACCGGACATCGACGAGGACCTGGACGGGTTGCCGGTGCGGGTGCGGCAGGCCAGCCTGGCCCCCCAGCTCCGCCAGACGCGCTCACCTGAGCGGCGCGACGTTCCCGCGCGTACTCCCGAGGAGCTCTCAAACCTCATGTCGTCCATGCAACGAGGCTGGCAGCAGGGTCGCAGCCAGACCGAGCAGGACCAGGACGTGTGGAAGCGAAAGGATGGCCACTCCGATGTCCGACCCCAGATCTGAACTGAGCTGGCTGCTCGACGACCTGACCCAGCGGGTCCCCGGTATCCGGCACGCGATCGTGCTGTCCGCCGACGGCCTGGCGATGGGCGGCTCCCGGGAGCTGACCCGGGAGGACGCCGAGCACCTGTCCGCCATCTCCGCCGGGAGTCACAGCCTCGCGCTGGGCACCGGGCGGCACTTCGGCCTCGGCGGTGTGCGGCAGACCATCATCGAGATGGAGGGGGGCTTCCTGTTCGTCACCGCGGCGGGGCAGGGAGCCCGGTTGGCCGTGCTGGCCGCGGGCGATGCCGAACTCGGCATGGTGACCTACGAGATGGCGCTGTTGGTCAAGCGCGTCGGCGAGCACCTGTCCTCACAGCCGAGGGGAGCTGCCCCGGCGCCCGCCTGGAACGGTGCGAGATCGTGACGGGAGAGGATCCCGGGCCCTTGGTCAGGCTCTTCGGGGTGACCGGCGGTCGGGCGCGCCCGATCGGGGAGAGCTTCGACCTGGTGGCCATCGTCACGACCGTCGACATACCCCTCGAGCCGGTCGGGTTGATGCCCGAGCATCTCGACGTGCTGTCGGCGTGCCGCCGGCCCACCCCCGTGGCGGACGTGGCGGCGCACCTCAAGCTGCCGCTCAACATCACCCGCGTACTCCTCAGCGAACTGCGCCGCGAGGGCCTGGTCACCATCGACAAGCCCCGGCCGATGGGGAAGACGATCGACGAACGCATCTACAGGGAAGTGCTGCATGGAATACGCGGCCTCTGAGCCGGGCATGAGCCCGGTCGACAGCCCGGCGATGGCCATCAAGATCCTTGTCGCCGGCGGTTTCGGGGTCGGCAAGACGACCATGGTCGGTACGATCAGCGAGATCAGGCCCCTGCACACCGAGGAACTGCTGAGCGAGCGCGGTGTCGGCGTGGACAACGTCGCGGGCGTCGAGTCGAAGATCACCACGACCGTGGCGCTGGACTTCGGCCGGATCACCATCCGTGACGGGCTCTGGCTCTACCTGTTCGGCACTCCGGGCCAGGACAGGTTCTGGTTCATGTGGGACGAGCTCTCCGTCGGCGCGCTCGGCGCGGTCGTGCTCGCCGACACCCGTCGTCTGCAGGACTGCTTCCCCGCCGTGGACTACTTCGAGCAGCGCGGGCTCCCGTTCGTGGTGGCGGTCAACTGCTTCGACGGCGCGCGGCGGCACGACCCGATCAAGATACGGAGGGCGCTGGGGCTGGACGGGGTGGCCCCGATCATCCTCTGTGACGTGCGCAGGCGCGAGTCGGTCAAGGAGGTGCTGACCACGCTGGTCACCTACTCGGCGGGAGGCGCCTTTCAGGCGGCTCACGCGGGCGCCTGACGGTCACCGTTCGCCTTCGAGGCCGCCGGGGTCCGGTGCACGGCGCTCCGTGCCCCGCAGCCTGTCGCGTTCTCCCAGCAGGCGAGCGGTCTCTGCGGAGACCTCGGTGGCCAGCACGGCCGACACGACGTCGATCAGGTGGCTGGTGAAGAGCCGGTCGTCCTTGCCCTCGGGGCCCGCGGCGCGGCGGGCGAGCTCCACGTAGGTCACCCGGATGGCCATGAAACGCTGGTGCAGCCGGCGCAGCGCGACCTCGGAGAGCAGCGGGGCCACCAGCTCGCGCCACCGGTTGATGCTCTGCTGAGGATCGGCCTGCATGCTCCGCAGGGCGGGGAGGTCGCCGCGCTGGACGAGCTGCTCCATGATCCGTAGATATGACCGGCCGCCGTCGGGGTCGGCCAGCTTGGCGGCCATCGGCCGCACCAGCGCGGCGGCGAGGGCGCGGCGGGCCTCGGCCTCCGGAAGGCCCCCCCTGGACTCGTACTCGTCGAGCAGCTGGTGGCGACGGGCCTCGATCTCGGGATGGTGCTTGGCGAGCACCGCGTTCAGCAGTCCCGCCCGATCCCCGAAGTGGTACTGGAGCGCCGTCGAGTTGCGTTGCCCGGCGGCACTGTTGATCTCGCGGAGTGACACGCCGTCGATTCCCCGCTCGGCGAACAGCCGCTCGGCCGCCGCCACCAGGCGCCTGCCGGTCGCTTCCGGGTTAGGGGGCATGCGCGCTCCTGCCTTGCCGGTGGATCTGTCGATCGTTAAGGTAATAATGCATCTGTCTGAAATCATCAAGCAGTCGCCTCAAAGCAGCGACACACGGCAAGGATAGAAGGCGTTCCCTTCCGACCTGCCGGTCAGAAGGTAAGGGGAGGACCCCATGGCCATTGATTTCACCCTCGCCCCCGAGCACGAGGAGATCCGTCGCCGGGTACGGGCCTTCGTCCAGGAGACCATCATCCCGGCCGTCAGCGGCTTCGACGACGAGGAGAAGGCGACCAGCCGCGACGAGTACATCCGGGTCATCTTCGAGCTGCGCGAGAAGGCGCGGGCCGAGGGGCTGTGGCTGCCGCACATGCCCAAGGAGTGGGGCGGTATGGGCCTCGGCCACGTCGAACTCGCCATGGTGCAGTCCGAGGCCGCCAAGACCCGGCTCGGGCCCTGGATCCTCAACTGCGCGGCGCCCGACGAGGGCAACATGCACACGCTGCTGCACTGGGCGACCGACGAGCAGAAGGAGAAGTACCTCAAACCACTGCTCAAGGGCCACAAGATGTCATGCTTCGCGATGACCGAGCCGGAGGTGGCCGGTTCCGACCCCACGCTCATCCGCACCCACGCCGTCAGGGACGGCGACGAGTGGGTCATCAACGGCCACAAGTGGTTCATCTCCAACGCCCGCCGTTCGAGCTTCGCCATCCTCATCGCCAAGACCGAGCTCGACGTGCCCGAGGGCTCGCGCGGCGGCAACACGGCCTTCCTCATCGACCTCCCGCAGCAGGGGTGGAACGACGTCCGCGAGGTCGAGACGATGCACGGCTCCACCGGCCACAGCGAGATCGTCATCACCGACCTGCGGGTGCACGACGGCCAGATCCTCGGCGGGCGCGGCAACGGCCACCGGCTCGGCCAGTACCGCCTGGGCCCGGCGCGGCTGGCGCACTGCATGCGCTGGATCTCCCAGGCCGAGACGGCGCTGGACATGATGGTCGACCGCGCGCTCAACCGCTACAGCCACGGATCGCTGCTGGCCGAGAAGCAGGGCATCCAGTGGCTGATCGCCGACTCGGCGATGGAGCTCTACCAGTGCAAGCTGATGGTCCTGCACGCCGCCTCGAAGATCGACAAGGGTGAGGACTTCCGCACCGAGGTCTCGATGGCGAAGCACTTCGTGGCCAACAGCCTCAACCGGATCGTCGACCGGGCGATCCAGGTGCACGGCGCGCTCGGCTACTCGACCGACACCCCGCTGGCCAACATGCTCCAGCACGCCCGCTGGGCCCGCTTCGCGGACGGTGCCGACGAGATCCACCAGATGCGCATCGCCGAGCGTACGATCGCGGCGTACCAGAGCACGGGTTCGACCAACGCCGCGACCGGAGGGCTGCCACTTTGACCACGGAGAAGACGGGTACCGGCGGCTGGTTCGCCGCCGGCGGCGGGCTGCTCAGCGGGCTGGGGACCGAGAGCCCGGCCGAGGCGTTCAACGTGGTCCGCAGTGACCGGCTGGAGGGCAGGGTCGCCCTGGTCACCGGCGGCGGCAACGGCATCGGCGCGGGCGTGGCCCGGCGGCTGGCCGAGGGCGGGGCCCGCCTCGTCCTCGCCGACGTCGACGACGCCGCGGGCGAGAAGCTCGCCGACGAGCTGGACGCGACCTATGTCCACTGCGACGTGTCCCGGCTGGAGGACAACGAGGCGGCGGTGGCGACCGCGGTCGAGCGGTACGGCAGGCTCGACCTCGCCTTCCTCAACGCGGGCATCACCTCGGGCTGCGGGCTGGGCGAGGACTTCGACGTCCGGCGCTACCGCCTGGCGATGGGGGTCAACCTCGACGGTGTCGTCTTCGGGGCGCACGCCGCGATCCCGGCGCTGCTGGCGGCGGGCGGCGGCACGATCGTGGCGACCGCCAGCATGGCGGGCATCGTCGGCATCCCCTCGGATCCCATCTACGCCGCCAACAAGCACGCCGTCGTCGGGCTGGTCCGCTCGCTCGGCCAGGATCTCCAGCCGCGGGGGATCAGGGTGCAGGGGCTCTGCCCCTCCTTCGCCGACACCGCGATCCTCGGCGAGGGCAGGGAGATGCTCCAGCAACTCGGCTTCCCGATCCTGGAGGTCTCGGCGGTCGTCGAGACGTTCGTCCAGCTGCTCGACAGCGAGGGCACCGGCGAGTGCTGGTTCGTGATCCCCGGCCGTGAGAGCCAGCCCTTCTCCTTCCGCCGCGCTCCGGGGCCGCGAGTCTGAGCGGGTGCGGCACGAGGTGTGGTTTGTCCGAATTTTGGTGGTTCATAGGCTCCGGCGGCCCGCCACGGGGTAGAGCACGAAAGGGGTTGGACCCGCGGGGGCCGCGACCCTCTTCCGCGTCGCGGGGAGGAACACATGACAGCTCGACCGCATCGGCCCACACGGCCGACCAGGGTGCCCGCCGACGCCTCCACGGCGGGAGACGGTATCGCCGTGGGCTCGGGTCCGGTCATCGTGGACGTCTACATCGACTTCCTCTGCCCGTTCTGCAGGGCGTTCGAGGAGGCGGCGGGACCGGCGCTGGTAAGGCTGGTGGCGGACGGGGCGGTCAGCCTCGTCTACCATCCCATGGGCTTCCTGGACGAGCTCTCCACCGACCACTACTCCTCCCGCGCGTCCGCCTCCTCTGGTTGCGCCTCGGACCGGGGGAGGTTCGTCGAGTACGTCCATGCACTCTTCACCGACCAGCCCCCGGAGGGAGGCCCGGGGCTCACCGACGACGAGCTGGTCGAGGTCGGCCGTCTCGCGGGGATCACCGATCCGGGGTTCGGCGGATGCGTGCGCGAGGGCGTCTATCTCGACTGGGCCGCCCACGTGACGGAGACGGCCATCGAGCGCGGAGTGAGCGCCACGCCGACGGTCCTCGTCCAGAACGCCCCGGTACCCGCCAACGCGCAGGCCATCCTCACCGCCGTGCTGGCCGTCGCCCGCTCGCGCCGGTGACCGGCGGGGGCCGGAGCCTCGGCCCCCGCCGTACATCGGGAAGTGCCGGAATCCCGGCGTCTCCGGTACGTCAGGCGGTGCCGGGATCCTCCTGCACCGAGATGGCGCCCGAGGGGCAGAGCCGCTCGGCCCGGCGGACGTCGGCGTGCAGCTCGGGCGGCGGTGACTCGTCGAGGAGCACGACGGTGCCGTCGTCCTCGCTCTGGTCGAACACCTCCGGCGCGGTGAGCACGCACATGCCCGCTCCGATGCACCGCGACGTGTCCGTGGTCACCTTCAGTGCGTTCTCTACCATCTGACCGGCAGCTCCCGTACGCCGTAGATGGACATGGTGTCGCGCATGCGGACCTCCTGCGCCGGTACGGCGAGTCGTAGATCGGGGAACCGATCGAACAGCATGGGAAACGCGGTGCGCATCTCCACGCGGGCGAGCTGCTGGCCGAGACACTGGTGCAACCCGTGCCCGAATGTCAGATGCCCACTCGCGGGGTGGGTGATGTCCAGACGGTCGGGGTCGGTGAAGCGCGCGGGATCGCGGTTGGCGGCCTGGATCGAGAGGGTCACCACCTCACCCGCCCTGATGAGCTCCCCGTCCACCTCGACGTCCTCCAGGGCGGCGCGGATCGGGCCGATGTGGATGATGCTGAGATAGCGCAGCAACTCCTCGACCGTGTTGTCGATCAGCGAGGGATCGGCGCGCAGCGCGGCGAGCTGGTCGGGGTGCTGCAGCAGGGCGAACGTGCCGAGCCCGAGCATGTTGGCGGTGGTCTCGTGCCCGGCGGCGAGCAGCAGGAACCCGATGTTGCCCAGTTCCTCGTCGGTCAGCTCACCGCCGGTGACGAGCCCGCTGAGCAGGTCGTCGGCCGGCTCGGCCCGCTTGAGCTCGATGAGCCGGGCGAAGAACGCGGCGACGCGGGCGACCGCCGCGCGGATGTCCTCGACGGCGGACTCCAGGTTCAGCAGCACCGCGGTGGCCTGCTGGAACTCCGCGCGATCGGAGTACGGGACACCGAGCAGCTCGCAGATCACCAGCGAGGGGATGGGCAGCGCGAACTCCCTGACCAGGTCCTGGGGAGGTCCGGCCTTCTCCATCGCGTCCAGCCGCTCCTCGGTGATCTCGTGGATCCTGGGCTCCAGCTGCTTCATCCGCCGCACGGTGAACTGCGCGGTGAGCAGCCTCCGGTAGCGGGTGTGGTCGGGCGGGTCCATCCGGATGAACATGCCGGGGTCGGCCGGGCGGCGCATCTCCTGCATCAGCGGGAAGGGCACCGGGACGTTCAGCAGCTCGCGCCGGGAGCTGAACCGGGGATCGGCCAGGATCGACCGCACCGCGGGGTAGGAGGTCACGAGCCAGCCGACCCGGCCGTCGGGATAGGTCATCGGTGTGACGGGCCGCTCCTCGCGCAGCGAGGCAAGACGCTCGGGTGGGGTGAAGGGGTCGGGGCGTCCGAAGGGAAAGGTGATCGCCTCCGCGTGGGACTCTGTCATCAGATACCTCCAGTGTGGAGACCCCCGCCTTCGGGCGGGGGAGGAAACGCGGCATGGTGCCGTGTTTCTGGGTGGGTGGTGTAGCCGTAGCCGTCGGCTCGTTGGAGCAGGTGGACGTGGCGGTGGCCGATGCCCTGTACGGTGCCGTGCCGGGTGGTGATGTTGAAACTGCCGGTGCTGCGGACCGCGACGCGGCCGAGGTGGACCCCGGCCTTCTTGCCGCTCGCTACGACGGCGCGGACCAGATCGCCGGTGGCGAACCCCTTGACCCGCTTGGTCCGGGGTAGCCGCAGCCTGGGAAAGCCGTAGCGGTCGGTGCGGGTACGGGCGTAGGTGCCGCGCCCGGTCGCCTTGACCACCAGGACCGCCGAGGGCCAGGTGGTGACGGTCTCCAGGTGGCCGACGTGCAGCGCGTCCAACGTGTGCGACTTGGCGGCGCCGGTACGGGAACGGTTCCATTTCGTTCGGCCACCGGAGGCTGTGGACACGGGCAGGCCGGTGGCTTCCAGCGCCCGCCACAGCGCCCACCGGGTCGCGTTGACGGCGGCGGCGTCGCGCAGTGGCGCTTTGGCCTGCTTGAGGATCTTCGCGAGCAGTGCGGGCTTGGCCCGGAGGAATTCCTCCACCGGCGTCGCGTTCTTGGCCTGGTTGCAGCCGATGCACGCCAAGGTCAGGTTAGAGATGCGGCCGGAGCCGCCCTGGCTGTGCGGGTGGATGTGGTCGAGGTTGAGCGGCACACCGGTCGCACCGCAGTACGCGCACGCCCGCCCCCACTTGGTGAGCAGGTATTCGCGGACCTCGTACCCGGCGAGGGTGCCCTGCTGGTATTCCACCCCTTGCAGCGGCTTGCCCGCGCTGAGGGCATGGGTGTCGAACGCCACCCGCTCGACGTGCACGGCCCGCACCGGCGCCCACCGGGCGAGCCGCACCACCCACGACACGGTGGTGTCGACGCGGTGGCGCAGCGACGGCGCAAGCCACCCCTGGGGTTTGGTCCGGTTGAGGAACCGGGGGGCGCGGTGACGCAGGTTGCGTGACCTGCGGCCCCGACGTAGCGCGGCCCGCGCGCTGAGCTTGTCGCGGATCGCTGCTCCTCGGTGGTCGAGCTGGATCGCATACCTCCCTGTCCGGCTTCCGCCGTGGTCGGTGAACACGGCCAGGCCGGTGTGCTTGGAGCCGGGGTCGATACCGACCTGTACGCCTGCCACGGTGGAGTCGGCAGCCGACCGGTCCTTGAGACGGATGACGAACGGGGTGTGGCGGTGAACCACCGCCCGCCCGGCCGCCAGCAGGCGGCGGGCACGGGCGGGATGACACGGGTCGAGCGGGTGGCCGTGGCGGTCGAGAACGAACACGGCCGGGTGAACCTCACGGTTCGCTCCCTCGGGCGCCGAAGCGCCCTCGGGGTGACGCCGGTGCGGCGGTGCGGCCGGACCGATCTCCCCTCGCCCATGGTGAACACCAGGTACCGCCGCCAGGCGGTGTCCGTGAGCCGTTTCGTGCCCACCCTCGGGCGTGTCTGCTCCCACGGATTCGAGAGCTTGGAGCTGAGGAAGCACCCCAAGGTCGGTCTGCGGTCTTGTGTTCAACGTAGCCATCTGGATCACACCTCCAGTTCATGACGGCCAGGGCTGGTCAACGCGGGGCTTCGAAGCGCATCGCCGCGCCTCAAGCCCCCTCCCTCAGGAGGGGGTCGTTGACCCGTTGCTCCTATGCAGAGATGCAGCTGGTCTCCATCCAGAAAACTACATCAAATGCAAAGTTACAATAGGTGCAGAGTATGGTGCTGTGCAGTAAGATGTCCGCATGAGTGAGGTTCTGGGACTGCGTGAGCGCAAGAAGCTACGCACCCGGCACGCTCTCATCGCCGCGGCGATCGAGCTCTTCGTCGAGAAGGGCTACGAGCAGACGACCGTCTCGGAGATCGCCACGGCGGCCGACGTCTCGACCCGCACCTTCTTCAGCTACTTCGCGAGCAAGGAGGACGTGGTCTTCCAGAACTCGCGAGACGGCATCGACCGCGCCCTGCGGGTGATCGCCGAGCGCGGTCCCGGAGACCGGGCGGTCGACCTGCTGAGTCGCGCCATCACCTCGGGGTTCGCCGCGCTCGCCGTCGACGACCAGCTCACCCGTGAGATAGCGCCCATCAACCACCTCATCATGACCGTCCCCTCGCTCAGGGCACGCGGCCTGCTGCTCCTCTTCGACAGCCAGCAGGAGCTCGCCGAGGCCCTGCACCGGGCCTGTTCCGACGAGCTGAACCTGGCCGAGGCGTCGGCGGCCGTGGGCGCGGTGATCGGCGGGGCCAAGCTCGCCGCCTTCGTCAGCATGCGGCACGGCGCCTCCCCCGAGGAGATGCTGGAAGCCGGACGCCAGGCCACCGAGTTCACCCTCGCCGGCCTGCGCGCCACCTTCACGCCGCCCTGAACCTGCCCGCCGGGATGAATACGCGGGCGCTCGATCCTGTCGGTCCGCAGTTCACAGCCGAGCAGGAACATGAAGACGACGAGACCGAACTCCCTTCGGGGTCGTTGCCCATCGGTCGGGTCAGGAGGCCGGCACTGGTCGCGATCTCCCGGCTGAGAAGGCCCCCATGCCGTACAGCAGTGGGTTTCCAGGACTGGCCTGCACGTTCACGACCCGGCCGAAGAGCACCGC